>PAGZ01000014.1 GCA_002704625.1 Candidatus Pelagibacter sp. | reverse complement strand
TGCATGATCAGTCCATTTTTTATATGCTTCTGTCATATTTGACCACCCTTGATAGCCTTTCTCTTCGACATCGGGTGTTTGCAAAAGCATTTCAAGGAAGGTTACAATACCATATCCAATACTTATTTTGAACCATATAGTCATCATTAACCCGATAGGAGCAACTGTTTGGTTAAATCGCGGCATAAGTGTGTTTTTGTATGTGTGTAAGTAGGACATAATAAAAATATTACCTTTCAATTTTTTGACATATCATGAATTAACATTTCCATCTCTGTCCACACTCAAGGCATGTAACATATGTGGTCATGGGTTCATCAGCACTTCTTGTTTGTAGCTGATAATAGCTGCAATTTGTAGATTTACATTTGTAACAAGTAAACATATCGGTGTTTCCATCCATTTTTGGAGCATATCTGTTTTCATCTTTTTCCTTTTTATCTTGAATAAGCTTTTCCCATTTTTCTGGACTCATATCTTGATGTGTCATAAAACCTAGCAGATGTGGGAGAAGCTTACCAGAATTAACTTTATCAATAATTGCAGGATTTCTTAGATTAATCCAAATAGTTCGCATTCTATCAATATATATCTGGACAAAGTATGGATTTTCCCATTTTTTTACAACATTTTTAAAGTCTGCTTGTTGTATACACCAATTAAATATGCCTTTTTCCAAATTATCAGCATAATGCTTTTTTGGCAATACCTTAGCATATTCTTGTACTACTTTTTCTCGAAATAAACTAGGGTTTGTAATGGTTCTCATTAGGATGATATAACTACTACATAGTTTTTATATCATTTCAATTTTGCTTGAATATCTAGTTCTTTTTCTTTTTTGTGCCGTCATCATTATCATCTGAATAATAATAATCTTCTTCAGCTAGCTCTGACCCCTCATCAAAATCAATCTCATCTTCTTCATCTTCTTCGTCATCTTCAAAGGCAGTTTCTTCTTCACTTTCTTCAAAAGAATTATTGTCACTATCTTCATCTTCTGGATCAATCACAAATCCATCTTTTAGATATCCATTTTTTGTTTTCTTTTCTCGCGGCACATTATCTAGCTCATCGTCACTTTCATCTTCACTTTCAGCACCTAGATCTTCAAACCCGCCAAAAAGTTGTTCATATATACGTTTCCATGTAGAAACGGTTAAATCAATAAGTTCGCCTTTATTATTTACTCCCACTGCTGCCATATTTCCAAAATATAGTGGAGTATCAATCGGTGGTGGAAGATCATACTTATTTTCTGTACCACTTTTACCTGCATCTCTAGACCACAACTCTACAATATGAACAGCTTTATCCTTAACAAGCCATGAATTGCGCAATTCAAATCCTTCAGACTTACGAAAATTGCACTTTTTATATATTGTATCACGTTTAAGATCCTTGACTTTTTGCTCTTTAAGCGAACCACTCTTTTCGATAATTACCAGAATAGTCATTGTTACTGAATGATAACTGAATCGGTTTAAATGGTTTCTGCCAATTGTTATACAATGATTCGATTTTACACAACTACCATTCATCCTAGATCATTAAGTAACGAACTATTTAAAAATTATAAAAAAATGACTAACTATAAAGAAACATTTTTTTATACACAACAAGGCATATATAAGGTAGAAAAAGGTAAACTATATAAAATAATTGAAAATAACAATAAATCTATTTTGTATAATAATATAGAAGGGTTTGATATTATAGAACTTACTGAAAGTAATAATAAAAATAATCTTATTCACGTAACATCACAACTCCCCTGCGATTATTATGTTCAACGCAATGATGTGACAAAATATCAATTAGATAATTCTACTCTTGTAGTTGTTAAAACAGGTGAATATTTTACAGATTTTTATATTGAAGGTGATAGCCGCAATAACCATATAACCAAAGATGTTATTTCGTTCTTATCAAGACTTAACTAATATTTCTGTAATATAATATGCTTGGCCAAACAATTCAATGGACAATTATTTCACTAGTTTTAATAGTGCTTGTTCATTATCTTTATTCGTTCTTTATTGATACATTAACTGTACCAAAAGTAAGAGATTTGATAAATAAGCCAACTGAAAGATATAATGAAATATTTTCTGATACTTCCAATAAATCTCCTGATAATCCAATTATTAATAAAGAAGATATGCAAGAAGAACTAAAAGACTTTATGAGCAAGCTTAAGAAAGAAACAACCAATTTTAATGATCCTGCTGCTGCAAATGATAGTGTTGGATCTGCCTACACATCATATTAATTGTGAAAAATAGATAAAGCTATTCATACTCTTTTACTATAACAGTATGGCAACAAATATTGTGAAAACAAGATTACCTGATTTAGAACTTTCCTATGACAAAACGCTGCATAAGAAGGTTCGTGCAGATGCATTTCAAATCTTACCGAAAGGCAAAAAATGTATGTTATGGTTTACATATAAACTTCATGAAAACGTAGCATTACTATTATCATTTGATAAAACTGAGAAATATATTAATAATGTAGAAACTATTATGATGACTTTTAGTGATGACTTGGCAATGGGGAATGGTACTATTTTGACCGGAGTAATTTTATCTTCGATGAATCAAAGTATATTTTGTTGCCGTGATATTCATTATTATCAGGGAGAACATTGTGAAAAATGTAATTATGAAATTAAATATAAATATATCAGCGACATGCTTGAAAATTATACAGATCAAACAGCAATTGATGAACTGAAATTAACTATTCTAACAACTGCTATTATTACAAAAGAGTTTACCGATGCTATAAGTATAGCTCGTTCACTTCCATATGATGTTTATGGTTTATCTTCAATTAGATTTGATAGATATTATTCACTAGGTATAACGCCTTATACACAAATAAGTGAACCGATTGGATATTTTAAGGTTAAAGCACAAGTTAGATGTGATATTTACAATTTATTTGTTCATGATGCAGCGAAACCGCATGGAATTGCTGCTGTAACAGACTATAAACAAAGTGTCATGCTAAACAGCTTATTTAGAGATATAAAGGAAAATAGAAACTTAGATCTTTTAGAAATGAGTGATGACGAAGACGTCTTTGAAAATATTGATGAAGATAAGTATGTTGACCTTAAGAAATCTTATGTGATGAAATGTTCTTATAATGCTAGATTTAGAAAATGGCGTCCTATCGAAGTGTGTAAAGGTCAAACGCGTTTATCTACAAAAGCTGATATTCTTGCTATTGAAAAAAAATCACTATATAGTTTATATGATAAACACAACTCTTCAAGATGTCGCTCTTTTCACAAATCCTAAACATGTTGTTGGTAATAATTCGGCAGGCCCTATTCAAACTTCAATCTTTCCTAATTTCGGTGCTGTTCCAGAGTTGTTCAGCAATAAAAAAGTTTTCTTAACAGATAATATGTACAACGGTACAGCATCTAATATTAAAGCCGCACAGGCAAAATATTCCGGCAATGGTGGTCGACGCGGCAAGCGACGCCATTCTAAAAGCAAACGCCCCAATGCTGGTATGCATGTACATACAAAAAAAAATACACATAAGAAAGGTTCTTATAAAGGAGGTAAGCGTCTTCAAACTATTGGTCCTATAGACCAAACAGATGATGCAATTACTGCAAATGGTGGCACAGTAGGAGCAGGACAACCTCAAGTTTCAACATATAATCATTCTGGTGGTTCATACAAGAAAACTAAAAGAAAAACAAAAAGTAAGAAGCATCGCCGCTCACGTAAAGGTGGTATGGGGTGTAAAGGAAATGGATCGCATAAACACAAAAAGTCAATGCACCGCTCACGTAAAGGTGGTATGGGGTGTAAAGGAAATGGATCGCATAAACACAAAAAGAAAGGCGGTAGTGGTAAACAGCTTGAGATTGCACAAGGATTTGGTATTAATGGAAAAAATGATACTATGTTTGGAGCACTTTCATCACCTATTCCAATTAAAGGTTACAAGAGCTGTGGTGTAATTAGTCCAAGAAACTAAATATAACAATTTGTAGTAATTATTAATACATATTGTTTATCAAATACTAATCAAACATTTTCCACTTAGTTCATCTGCCACATCATCTATTTCTTTTTTTTTTCTGCCTTTTTTTTTAGATTTAATCTCATCCCATTCATTTTTTAAATATCTTGAATTATCACTTTCGATTACTGTATATTTGTTTTTTATATAAAAGGTTTTTCGCTTACTATATTGTCTGCGAAATACATCATGTGTATCTACAATATCAACTACTAGTGGTCTTTCGCGCTTTACTCGTAAAATACGACCAACAGCTTGTGTTATATCTGTTCTAGGAGTTGCAAGGATTAGACTTGATAGTGATTTTATATCCAACCCCTCTGCAGCCATTTGATATGTGGCACATATTACCGTTTTATTTTCACTTGCTTTTAAATCCTCTTCTTTCATTCCACCAACATAATATCCTACAGAAGCAATTCTTCTATGTTTTATAGCATCATGGATATATACTAAAATGCTTTTCTGTTGAGCTAATATCATTATTTGTTGCTTTTCTTCATAATCCGCTAATTCTTTTTCAATTACTTTCAATATAAACTCCGTGCGATCATTGTACTTGCAGATTTTTGAAACCATACTACTATATTTAGGATTACCTCTGTAATCTAGTTCAGTTTCTTCAAACTCGGGATCATTTGATCTATAAACTATTCCCTTTACAAGAACATTATCCTCTTTTTTTCTCTCTACAGAATAAACTATATCACCCAGAAACATCTTGAATACATGAGTCAATCCATCTTTACGTTTCATAGTTGCACTTAACCCAAGAGTATATTTTGTGACTATTGTCACAAGTGCTCTGCTAAATACTTCACTAGATATATGATGACATTCATCTACTATCATCAAACCAAAGCATTTCCAAGTGCTTTCTGGATAACTTTTCATTGAAAGACTTTGTAGCATACCAATTACAATATCCGCATCTTCAATATCCATAATTTGACCTTGTATTCTGCCAATTTTAGCAGTTGGCAAAAACTCTTTTATTCTTTCTTCCCATTGATTAAGTAAGAAGCTTTTGTGCACAATAACCAATGTCTTTTTTTTTAATAAAGTAATTAACCAAAGTGCCATAAGAGTTTTTCCCCAACCGCATGGTACATCTAGAAGCCCACCTCCTCCTGCAGGGCCTTTAACTGCATCCATATATGCGTTCACTATCGGTTCCTGATAATCTCGCAATGTTCCTTTAAATGGCACATTTATATCATCTCCAGCTGTTATTTTATTGAGATCTGGTATGCCGAAGTTTTCAATACCAAAATATCGTGGCAAATATAATTTAGTTTGTCCTTCTTTGTATATTGGAAATGATGGTGGTTGTACAGGCGATTTAGGTATATATGGTGCTACGGTTAATGTATCTCTTATCCATTTTTGATCTTCAACACTAAGAGACTCTTTATAAATTGTATAACCATTTTGACCTAGATAAATAGATTCTTCTGTTGACATGCTATATGTATTGTTATTCATTTAGATAGATTTATTTCAATTTTGCTTTATAAAAATATCTATTATTATCATATAATGAAGTTACTCAAAAACCTCATGAAAGCTGAGAAAAGCCATTCTTTAGTTCTTGAAATACTTTTTGTTTTATACATCATATTTGATATTGATACTCCACATGAACTAGCAAAGGTTGTTGATACCACTACAGGAAATGTAGTCGTTGTGCTTCTAGCACTAACTATGTTTGCAGCAGCTGGACCTATCGCAGGAATCCTTGCGCTATTAGCTGCACATACTCTTATCAAAAGAGCAAGTCTTAAGACGGGTGGCATGTTTATGTATAATTATGGAGAAGCCGAAGAAATTAAGATGCAAGATCTTAAAAAGTATAACGAGGTCCCAAAGACTCTTGAGGAAGAAGTTGTCTCAAAAATGGCGCCAATTGTACATAATGATGGAAAAGGCACAGGAGATGTAGTACCTGTTTTGGGTGATTTACAGGATGCTGCTCCCATTGACTATGAAGGTGTAATATAAATTATAACTTGATCATTTATTCAATTTATAATTATTGTTTTCGACCATGAGAAAATACTATTGTTAGATAATGCGTATTCAAGCATTTTATTTACACTATTATTAGATTCTGGTGATTCAGCATATCGATCTTGCTTTTGACATAATATACATTAAAACAATATTATAAAAGCTATTTGCCCATATACAACTTTTTACAGAGAAATTAACAGAAAATATTTTTGAGTTTTGAAAACACTGTTTTTTTAAACCTTTGAACATTTAAAACGCCGACTTATCTGTAAATATTAATTTCCAAATATGCTCTAAAACGATACCATTTGCATTTTCACTAAGCAACCATTCGCGCAATTTAATATAAAAAATTTTTTCATAATTTAAAATAGAATTTTTATGACATATAAAGAAAGCACATGTTTCAGTAGTATACCGTTTGGGTAAATTAATGCCATGTTTTTCGCAGCAGATTTTTATAGAATCTTTTGACGGTAATGTATGTAAATAACATATACCATTAGTAATTGTTCTTCGAACAACATGATCACCTACCCTCCAACTTGATGGATATAATGCAAATTGTTGTTTTTTATTAATAATATTATTGCAAAAATTAATAAATTTATTATAATCATCTATATGATTATTAGTATCATCTTGGATAAAAATCGTGTATTCAGATAAGTTATTATAATTATTTATTATATGATTTAAATAAGTTTCGCCTTCTCTGCCTATATTATTTAAATGTTTTTGTATTGAATGATTTTTTAGCATTATTTCATAACCAGATTTATTATAAACTATAACTTTATATTTATACAAAAATTTGTTTCCAAATAAATCTAATAATTCTAAGAAATTTTTGTTATTATAATAAGATACTATAATATCACAACTTGTCATTATATAATATATATATTATATTCAAAGGCTGATAAAGTTGGCGTTTTAAATGTTCAAAGGTGTAAAAGTTTATCTACACAACCTAGACAAAAAAGTTTTTAAAATAAAAAGTTATGGAGGGATTTTATGAAGGCATATAATGCTCATGATTTTTGATCAAAAACTTAGTTAAAGCTGGCTCCTTTTTATTAATCATATAGGATAATAATGGATAATGATTTAGCAGCCAAAACGAGCCAAAACGAGCCAGGTATTTTCAACTGTAAACATTGTGACTATTCTACATGTAAAATTGAAAATTGGAAAAGACATATTACGACGATAAAACATATGGATAACAAATGGATAACGATGGATAACAAAAAGAACGAAAACGAGCCAGATACTATGTTTACGTGTGAATGTGGCAAAAGTTATAAGTACAAAACTGGATTATGCAAACATAAGCTAAAACTTGCCTGCTCCAGAAAGATGAAAAGTAGTATTACTCACACCTCCACTTTGTGTGCCTGGATTAAATAACTTGTTTGCAATAGCATCAAAGCCAACAATTATTAGATAAAGTAAAATTGCACCAAAAAGGACTGCGAACCACGAGCTAGATAATATATTTTTAATCTTATCACCTATATCTATATTAGCATTTGTACCACTACCAGGCTGATTGCCTTCAGGTACCAATACTTTACCATCAGCTCCTGTAGGATTACATTCAATATATATTTCATCATCTACACCTTCTAATGGCGAAGGACCTTTATTGTTAAAATAATATCCATTAGAGTTGTTATGAATAGCATAATTTTGAGCACTAATAATAGATACTCCTACAGTTGTTAATTTGGCTAACGCTACTTTTGATAAAGTAACGGCATAAGTATCAGGATATACAACATAATCAATCTTTCCATTGCAAGGAGCATATGGTAATGTTCCAGTATAGCTATAATATGGTTTTCCTGGAACAATTTTATTAAGTGAAAACCCAGGCATAGAGATAATTGTTTCAGAATTCTCTCTTGGTGCATTACTAGCAATCTGTGTAATTAAGGCATCAAGTGTTCCAGCTTTATTGGAATCTTCGATAACAGGAACACAAACAAGAAGATTTTGAGCAGTTGTTTCACTTCTATGATTAATAACAATTTCGGCAGGTGTATGCTTTCCACCAAAGGTGTGCAGAGATGGATGGTATATTCTAGCATCAAGACAATTATATTTTACTTTATTGAAGCGAACAGGTGCTACATTTTGCGGGTCGAAAGCTAATCTAATAAAAGACCCTTTGTTTTGAGCAGTAACAGATGTATTTGGATAGTTATAGCTGTAGTCACACTTTAGATCACATTCATCGGCAATATTTTTTATAATATCTATTGGGGCACTAGCATTTGGGCAGCTCATTAATATAAAGTGACAATAAAAAAATATGACGATGTTTATATAGAAGCAATGCGAATATCTAAGAAGCATATAGAACATATCCTAAATAGTAAGAATCAAACAAGAAAAAGCAAGAATGGTGGTAAAAAAAAGTATAATAGAAAGCGCAGAACTTCAAGTAGAACTAGTAAAGCTAGAAATAAAAAAACCAATTTACGATATACTTCACTTAAGAATCGTAGACATAATGGTCATGCAAAAATAAATCTTGCGGACAAACAAAGAAGAGCATATAATGCCATGCCTCCGCAGGTACAAAAACGTATACGAGAGCAAGATATAGCGAGGCGTACACTGAATAATTTAGAAAACAATCCTCCTTCTCGCATTGATACTTTATATAATTTATCAGGTGGTAAACAAGGTGAAAATAATGAAATTGAAATGACCTCTATTTCGTCCAAATTATCTGATGTAAAAACTACTGCAGATTCTTCAAGTGAAGATAAACCAGGAATTGAGATGACGGGGGTTTCATCATCACCAGCACCACCAGCACCACCAGCACCACCAGCACCAACACCACCAACACCACCAGCACCACCAGCACCACCAGCACCAACACC
>PAGZ01000013.1 GCA_002704625.1 Candidatus Pelagibacter sp. | reverse complement strand
TCCTTTTTCTCGGTTATCTTCATATATTAATATATTAACTCAGGATACACGCGAGTATCCTACGAGGAATTTCTCCTTTTAAATTTTAAATTCCAAAGATTAATTATTATTTATTAAAATTTTTTAAAATATATAATACCGATAATTTTTTTATTAATTTGTTCAATGGAATTTTTAGACTTAAAAACTCAACAAAAAAGAATTAGAAAACCCCTTGAAAAAAGAATTAACAAAATTCTTGATCATGGTGCTTACATCATGGGCCCTGAAGTGTTTGAGCTCGAAGAAAAATTAGCTGACTATTGTGGAGTAAAACATGCTATTTCATGTTCATCTGGTACAGATGCACTGCTAATACCTTTAATGGCTTGGGGTATAGGTCCAGGAGATGCAGTATTTACAACACCTTTTACTTATGTTGCAACTGCAGAAGTAATTTCTATTCTCGGTGCAACACCTGTTTTTGTCGATGTATATGAATCAACTTACAATATTGATTGTGATAAGTTAGAAATTGAAATAAATAAAGTTATCGAAAAAGGAAAGCTCAAACCAAAAGCAATTATCCCTGTAGATTTATTTGGATTGCCTGCACGATATAGATTGATTGATAAAATTGCCAAAAAATATAATTTAAAGGTTATTGAAGACGCAGCTCAAAGTTTCGGAGGTTCTATTAAAAGTGAAAGAGTAGGAACTTTTGGAGATGTAGCTGCCACATCATTTTACCCAGCTAAACCTCTTGGATGTTACGGTGATGGAGGAGCAATTTTTACAAATGACGATAATTTAGCAGAAGAGTGTAAAGCAATTAGAATTCATGGAACTAAAAAAGATAAATACAATAGCGAAATGATTGGTTTAAATGGAAGGCTTGATAGCATACAAGCTGCAGTGTTATTAGAAAAACTAACTATTTTTGATGAAGAGCTTGAGATGAGGAATGAAATAGATTCTCATTATAGAAAGATTTTAAATAATGCCCAATACCATCCCAAAAACTATCAGTCAGCTCATGCGTTATTTTCAATTACTTTAGGATCTGAAGAAAAAAGAGAAAGTTTAATTGAAAGAATTTCCAATAAAAAAATTCCATCTGTTATTTATTATAAATTTCCAATCCATTTGATGAAAGCTTTTAAATATCTCAAATATCAAAAAGGCGATCTTCCTGTTTCAGAACTACTGTCAAGTACAATTATTAGCCTTCCAATGCATCCATATTTATCTCAAGATGACCTAAGTTTAATTATTAAAACAATTCAAGAAAAAAAATGAAATATGTTGTTACAGGCGGCGCAGGATTTATCGGATCAAATTTGGTTGACAAACTGATTAATAGTGGTCAAACAGTATATGTCATTGATAATTTTATATCAGGTAAAAAAGAGAATTGTAATCCTAAGGCAACATATCATAATATGGATCTTTCAGATTCAACCAAATTTGAAAATTTAGTTGACATACTTAAGGGTGCTGATACGGTTTTCCACCTAGCGTGTATTGCAAGAGTACAACCTTCAATTAAGAATCCAATAAAATATGAAAAAAATAACACTATAGGTTTAGTAAATATTTTAAAAGCATCAGTAGATGCACAAGTAAGAAGATTCGTTTATAGTAGTTCTTCATCTGTTTATGGTGACTCTAACCTGTTACCACAAAATGAAGAGCTTGATACAAACCCTATGTCTCCTTACGGAGCACAAAAATTATACGGGGAGATTCTTTGTAAAACATTCTCTCAAGTATATAATTTGGAAACCATATCTTTAAGATACTTTAATGTTTATGGAGAGAAACAAAATATTGATGGAGCTTATTCATTAGTTATAGGAATTTTTCTTTTTCAAAAATCAAAAAATATCCCATTGACTATTAGAGGAGATGGGAATCAAAGAAGAGATTTTACTTATGTTGGAGATGTCGTTAGGGCCAATATTTTGGCATCAAAAGCTAAAATTCAAAATTTTGGCGAAATTATTAATATTGGAAATGGCGATAATCGTTCAATTAATCAAGTTGCATCATATATTAGTGATGAAATAAAATATATTGATCCTGTATCAGAACCATTTGAAACACTTGCAGATAACAATAAAGCAAAAAAATTATTAAATTGGGAACCTTTACAAGATGTACATTCATGGATTACAAAATATCTAGAAGGAGAAAATGAGTAAAAAGATTTTAATTACTGGCGGCGCGGGTTTTATAGCACATTAAAATGAGGAAAAAATAGATAAACCTAATCCATTACCATTCGAATCATTAACACTAAATAAGCTCATTTTAATTCTTTTATTGATTGATTTTCCCAATTCTATTTTATATCTAATAATATCATGGGTATTAATTCGTCTAGAAGCTTTCATTTTGTAGAAAAAAGAAGAATATTCTCCATCAATTCCTAAATGAATCAATTTGGTTAAATCTGCGAATTGAAGGTAGTTGCTATTATCAGTTCTATATGTATTAACGAACGGATTACCAAGAATATTTCCATTATGTTTCCAGCCTAAACGATATTGGTAGTTCCAATAGTATCGATCGCCTTGATATGGGGGATTTAGATATGCATTAGAGGTATTAAGATATTCAAATAAAAGATTAGTATTAGGAATATAGTTTGTTAATTCCAGGCCCCATAATCCATCAGTTTTATTGGCAAACCTTAGGCTGCTTGTATCTTCAAAATAATGTTGATAGTAAAACTTTAAAACCTTCTTATTATCATGCAATAAAAAATAAAAATCCCATATTCCAAGATGACTTCCAAGGGCGTTAGGATGTTTCCCTCCGTCATCTGGGCCATCTGCTGACAACATTATTTTCAAAAAATCTCTGAAAGTACTGGGTTGCGGTCCAGCACCCAAGCCTTCCACTGTGGTTCCTCCCCACATTGCTTCATGAACAAAACCAAATCCATATTCATAATTTTTTTTATTAATATTTAGATATAAAAATTTTTCATGTAAAAATGGAGCTTTTGGGTAATAATTTTCTTTTTCAAAAAAACCATGGGACATACCAAATTTGAAATTGAATTTTTTATTTCTTTTCATCTCTATTGATGTTACGAATCCAATTTTATCTATTGGTCGTGCATTAGTGCTAACTAACATTGATCCTGAGCTTAATTCGTCATTTAAGTATGTACTAAAATCTCTGTAGTATCTACCTGCTCGTAAAAAAGTTTTATCTGAAAAATTATGCTTAATAAAGGTTTGATTAAAATATACTTTTTGACCAAAATTTTGATTAAATAAATTTACTACATACTCTGTATTAGATTTTTGAAATTCCCAATTAATAAAAAAAGCTATTTTTTCTGGTTGTATGCCAAAATTATTTTTTTCTAACCACCAGTATGTTGAATTTGAAGGATTAAAAGTAGTATTAATTCTAATCTTACTATCTTGAGCTAAAGCTATATTTAATAAAAATACTAAGAGAATGAAATTTTTTTTCCTTATAAGGTATTTTTTTAGCATTTTTTTCTATAAATTTTATCACTTTTTTAGTACAAATTAACTTTTAACAGGAATATTAATCAGTTAATTATATATAAAATCTATGAAATTTTTGGACCTAAAAACACAACAAAATCGCATTCGTGAAGCTCTAGAGAAAAGATAATAATGAGTAAGAAGATACTAATAACAGGTGGTGCAGGGTTTATTGCCCACCATCTTGTCGATAAAATTTTATCTACGACAGATTGGGAAATTATTACGCTAGACCGCTTAGACTTTAGTGGAAATTTGAATAGATTAAATGAGGTTGTAAGTGCTTACCCTGTATCTGAACAAAAAAGAGTCAGAGTAATTCATCATGATTTGAAGGCAGAGTTAAATCCGGAAATTTCTTCCACAATCGGGAAAGTAGACTACATTAGTCATCTTGCAGCAGGATCTCATGTAGATAGATCTATTGCTTATCCATTAGAATTTGTCATGGATAATATTGTAGGAACAGCTCATATTTTAGATTATGCCAGAAAGTTAAGTAATCTAGAAAGATTTGCTTATTTTAGCACAGACGAAGTTTTTGGGCCGGCACCAAAAGGGGTCAATTATAGAGAAAATGATAGATATAATTCTACCAATCCTTATTCTGCTACTAAAGCAGGAGGAGAAGAACTGGTAGTAGCTTTTGAAAATACATACGGATTACCTTCATTAATAACACATACAATGAACGTATTCGGAGAGAGACAAAATCCTGAAAAATATATCCCAATGGTTATCAAAAAAGTTAGAGATGATGAAATAGTGACTATTCATGCAAATGCAGAAAAAACTATTGCAGGTTCTAGGCACTATATTCATGCAGAAGATGTAGCAAATGCACTATTGTTTTTGTATAAGTCTAATATATCTTCTATGGATGCTGATGAAACTGGAGCAAAATGCCAAAAATTTAATATTGTTGGAAAAGATGAAATTGATAATCTTCAATTAGCAGAGTTTATTTCTAACGTACAAAATAAGGAATTAAAATATCAAATGGTTGATTTTCATTCACAAAGACCAGGACATGATTTACGCTATGCATTAGATGGGTCAAAAATGGCTAAAATGGGCTGGAAACCTTGTTCTGCATTTGAAAGACTTGAAAAAACAATTAAATGGACATTAAAAAATGATAGATGGCTATCTATATAATCTATTTGTAAAAGAACTATTTAAAACTAAATTTAAAACATGAAAAACATAAATATTATCCTTTTGCTTTTTTTAAATATAGTTTTTGCTCAAGTATCAATGACTGATTTAAATAAACTTAGTAATGATCAACTAGATGCAATTCGAACTGAACTTAAAAGTCAATCTCCAGCTTCATCTAATACTAATATAGGTAAAACTAATTCTCCTATTCAGGTTAGTATTAAAGGGAGTGCGTCAAGCGAGGATGATAGTTATTTTGGATATAACTATTTTAAAAAGGATATTAATTTTTTTGACAATATACCAACCCCTCCTAATTTTAAATTAGGCCCAGGAGACCAAATTATCATCTCTCTATGGGGCGAAACTAATTCAAGAGAGAAATTTGCTATTAACAAAGATGGCTTAATCTATTATCAAAATATAGGATTTATTAATTTATCAAATAAGACTATTGAAGAAGCTGAATCAATTTTAATGGATGAATTATCGAAAATTTATTCAACCCTTAATGATGAGATCAATGAAACCAGCATTAAAGTTGAGCTTGGAACAATAAAATCAATGAATGTTTATTTTACTGGTCAGATTAATAGACCTGGAATCAATCTTATTCATCCTTTTTCTGATATTTTTGCAGCAATTGTTCAAGCTGGAGGAGTAAAAAATGAAGGATCACTTCGTCAGGTAGAGCTAATTCGAGATGGAGAAATTCTTTCGGTATTTGATTTTTACAACTTTTTTATTAAAGGAGAAAATACCTTTTCAGATATACGCATTTTAGATAACGATATTATTCATATTCCTGTGGTGAGTAAGCGCATCAATATAAGTGGACCGGTATATAATGCTGGATTTTTTGAATTACTTGATAATGAATCATTGTTAGAGCTTATTCAATATACAGGAGGATTAAAGGCCAATGCGGCTACTTCAGCAATTTTAGATGAACTAATTCCACAGTCAGAACGATCTTTTGATGATGCTGCAAGAGGAAGTCAAACTATTTTTATTAAAGATTTTAAATTAATTAAACCCAATGATGGCGACAAAATTACTTTGCTTGCTATATCCGAACAAGAAACAAAAGTAAGTATTAGGGGCCGTGTTAAATCTCCTGGAAAATATCCTTATACTGCAACATTGAAAGGAGTATTAGATATTGCAGGAGGCTTTAATGATCCAGTATATAGAAAAACTATTTTTAATGATGAAATTATAGTTTTAAGAAAAGATGAAAATCAATTTTACTCAAAAGAGTTTAAAGTACCATACGAAGAATCTAATGCATTTGAATTATTTCCTGGAGATGAGATTTTTGTTTACGAAAATAGCTTATATAACAATTTTTTGTTAGTTACAGTAGATGGCGAAGTAAATAAAAGAGGTTCATTTCAATTTAAGAAAGGCATTACAGTAGAAGATGTGATTGCATTATCAGGAGGTTTGACTGAATTAGGTAATAAGGATGGTATTGTTATTGAAGAGCAATTTAGTATTATAAATAATGAAGGAAATGAAGTAAGTGAATCAAAATTAGTTAATAATGGAAGCCTAGATTTTGAATTGACTAGCAATTCGAAGATTACTGTATTACCAATTGAAAATGTTGTAAACGTTTTGGGGAATGTTTATAATCCAGGATTACTTGTACATTCTGGTTTAAAATCAGTCAATAAATATATTAATCTTGCAGGTGGTTATAAGCCGCATACCCTTAAAAATAAAATATATGTTAAACGTGCAAATGGACAAATAAAAAAGGTTTCTTTATTAAGAGGATTAGGAATTATTGTAAGGGCAGGTGATACTATTTTTGTGCCAGAAAACCCAGATCCACAAGATTTTGATATTACTTCATTCATTGCTAATTTAGCATCAACGCTTGCAAATATCGCAGCTATATTGGTCATAGCTGATAATCAAAACGATTAATTATTATGAAATTAGTTCTTCTCCGTCATGGTGAAAGTCAGTGGAATTTAGAAAACAGATTTACAGGCTGGAAAGACGTCTCATTAACAAAAGCGGGAATAGAAGAAGCTATTTTTTCAGGTAAGCAATTACTAGAAGCTAGTATTAAAATAAGAAGTATTTATACATCTCTTCTGAATAGAGCAACTGAAACTACAGACATTATTACTGATATTATTAATTTTCCTAAAGAGAACATAAGATTTAACTGGAGATTAAATGAGAGACATTATGGCGCTTTGCAAGGATTGAATAAATCGGAAACAGCTGCAAAATATGGAGAAGAACAGGTACATATTTGGAGAAGAAGTTATGATATACCACCACCACTGTTATCAGAAGATGATGAAAGGCATCCAAAATTAAATGAAAAATTTAAAAATATAGATGGTGATTTACCAGTTGGCGAAAGTCTGAAAGATGTTATTCATCGATTAAATCCTTTTTGGGAACAATATATTTCTGATATTCAAAGTAAATCAGGAAACCACCTTATTGTTGCTCATAGTAATTCATTAAGAGCAATTATTAAAACTTTAGATAATTTAAGTAATCAAGAAATTACTTCAGTAAACATCCCTACAGGAGTACCCTTAGTTTATTCTTTTGATAAAGAATTTCAAATTCAAAGTAAAAAATATTTAATAGATGATAACAGTCTAGAAAAAAAGAAAACTATTGTTAAGAATCAAGGCAAAGCATCAAAGTAGGATCTTAAAATATTTATGTTGTTGAAAACATCTTTCAAGGTTACTATAAAACAATGAAATTAAATTTTTCTAATATAAAAGTTTTGGTAATAGGCGATTTCATGCTAGATAAATATACCTATGGCGATTCTTATAGAATGTCACCTGAATTTCCTGTACCTGTTATTTTGCAAGATAAAGTTTGTTATTATGCTGGTGGCGCTGGAAATGTTGTTCAAAACCTTTTATCTTTGAAAGCAAAAGTATCATGTATGGGGATTATTGGAGATGATCTTGAAGGAGAGATTTTATCAAATATTCTTCAAAAAAAAGGTGCTAATACAAAAAATTTAAAAGTTGCCTCAAATAATATTACTACCTTAAAACATAGAGTAATATCTAAAGGAAAGCAATGCTTGAGAATTGATTCTGAAAAAAAATATAAAGGTATTAATAATTTGTTTTCCACAGATTTTATTAAAAGCAAGATAGGTGAATTTGATATAATAATTTTATCAGACTATAATAAGGGTATAATTGAGAAACCTTTTTTCAATTATAAAGATTATAACGTTACAGTAGATCCTAAAAAAAGCGACTTTAGTTTTTATAAAAATGCCAATATAATTACACCCAATATACATGAATTGCAAAGCACGACAAAAGTTAAATTAAAATCTAAGAAACTTATTATTGATAATTGCAGACTGATAATTGCTAAACATAATATCAATCATGTAGTAGTCAAAAGAGGAAGGTTGGGAATGATTGTTGTTAGTAGGAATGGTGAAACAAGCGAAATACAGGGACTTAATGTAAGAGATGCTGACGTTACAGGAGCTGGCGATACTGTAATTTCAGTTTTATCTTTAGCAATGCAGCAAACTGGAGACATTAAATTTTCAGCTAAAATTGCTAATTTAGCTGCTTCTATGGTAGTAGAGAAGGCAGCTACAAGCACAATTTCTTCAGAGGAAATTAGTTCAAGAATAAGTGAATTTCTTTAAGACTTTTTATCGATAATTGTTTTACTATATAATTTTTCAATTACTGAAAAACTATTTATAGTATTATTTTTTTTGAATTATAATAATGTAAAAAAGCTATAAAAAAGAAGGCAGTTAAAGAGTTAGGGCTAGAAAATAATAAAAGAGACCTTTCAATAAAGCTATATGCTAACATTGAAATAATATAAGCAATTGCAATGTTAACTTTATCATCATAGCTAAAATATAAAGCTTTCAAAGATAAAAATAACGTTCTTAGTATTGCACTTAAAAATAAAAAAATACCAACTATGCCGGTTTCAAGAAGAAGTAGAAGGTATCCGCTGTGGGTTCTAACTTCCAAATTTCTTAAACCAGATCCTAGTAATGGACTTTCTTTTGCATAATCTAAAGCATGTGCCCACAAAACAGTCCTACCAGTAAAACCTGAATCTATACCTCTTGTAGAATTAGTCAATTCTAGCAGAATACCAATGTTATTAAAAATATATTGAAATTGATTTATAAATAAATATATAAAAGGAATAGAAAATAATGCTAATAATGAAAAATTTTGAAATCTTAATGATGATGAAGTAAAATAGAATTTATTGAATTGGTATAAAAATAAAAAAATTATAATTGAAAATATTGAACCCCTAGATAATACTAGAGTTGCAAAAAAAAATCCTAAGAATATAAAAAGGATTCTAAACGCTTTATTCAAAGATACAAACATTGCAAAAGAAATAATAGATAGGCCAATAATTGCGTATTGATTTGGTTTAAAATTTCCAACATTCCTCCCAAAACCAAAGTCTACACCATATAAAAAGAATTGAATGAGAAGGAATATTGACAAAATTATAGTTAGTAAACTTAAACTTTTTCTAATATCCTTCTGACTTTCTTGAAACAGAGAAGTAATAAGGATAAAATTCAAGAAAAAAGCTAATGAATAAGCAATTGATACTAAGTTTAAACTAATGATTGAAGATATTATTATAGATATGAAAAAAAGAAGGAATAGTAAGTCAATTTTGTATATGAGTTTATTTTTGAAAAAATCATTCACTAAGGTTGAAGTAATAAAAATTAAAAAACCGAAGATTTGAATTGTATCAAAAGCACTATCAGAGCTTAAATTTTTTTCTGGCCCAAAATAAGAATATAATGAAAGTGTAAAAAAAGTGATGAACGATAGAATCTTAATTTTAGACAAAAAATTGATCATTATTTTTTCGAACACTAAAGAAGAAAGTTAATACGAGTCCTATAATAATCGACAACAAAATATTGAATTTAAAATCTGGTGAAGTAGGAAGTTCTGCAGTATATGGTTCTGTTATAAGAAAAACAGTGTCAGATTTATCAATTGATTCTAAAATTTTGATTTCGTATTGAGAAAAAAGCTGTGAATAAAGTGTCGTTTTTAATACTAAGTCGGTTTCTAATTCTTGTAATTCTGCTATCAATTTTGGTGAAGATAGAGCTATATTTTTTTCCTTTAATAGTATAATCCTATCTCTAGTATTATCAATATCATCCTTCATCGAATCTATTCGGAGCTTAATATATTCATTGCGTTCAGCAGCTACTTGATTATTAATATTTGCATAATATTCGTTTATAAAAAGGATAATTTCATTTGCGAGTGATTCTGCGAATACTTTATCTTTATAAGTAATATTAATATTAACATTATTATTTTCAAGACTATAACGCATGTCAATTATACTCTCCTTTAGTTTTGTAATTGATCTATCAAAGTATAAATTTTCATGATTTGTATTTCTTCTAAATAAATTATCAATAATTTTATTTTTAATACTTTGGTCAATATTCAAAACTTCCCAAAGGGATTTGTCGCCCCACTTTTTTGAGGCAAGATGTATTAAAAGTTGCTTTGAATTTACTATTGAGTCAAGACTGGCAGTATCAGAATTTTCTGTCAAAGATGATAAGAAGCCCAATTGCGGACTTTTCTGATATAAACTGAATTCAGTTGTATATTTTGGAGTTGATATTATTGATATGGCTATTGCTATACAAACAAATAATCCAACTATTTTTAAGTTATCTCTCCAATTTTGTAGATATGTTCTAACTTCTTTTGCTATATTAATTTCCATATTAATAAAATTAATAACTTTTTTGTTCTATCATAAGTTTTTCTTTTTTATCAACTATATATTAATACTGTTTAATACGATAAAAAATTAATGACCATTTCAAAGTTCGCCATCCTTTCGCATTTTCTCTCTAATTGAGGTTGCTGATATTTCGCCAATTTCGCTTGGTGGTATATGTTCTATTATTTCATAACCAACTCCTCTTCCATAATTAACAGATTCAATATCTGGTATGATTGAAGTAACTACTCTACCATCAGCAATTAACTCTTTCAACTCTCCTTCATGAACCATTTTTTCAATTTCTTGAGCTGTCCAAGGATTATTTTCGTCAGGCTTGACATCACGTATTGCTAGCCAAACATTTTTCCCTTTTTTTAATCTTTCATTAATAAGCCAAAGATGACCTTTATGTAAAGGTTGCCATCTACCAACAAACATTGAATATTTCATTTTATTTATCTCCTATATATTAAGATAGTTATTTTCTACTAAATGATTAATTATTTGATTTGAGGCTGAATCTAATGTAGATGATTCATCGTTGATAATATGAATTTCTGGATTCTCTGGAGCTTCATAAGGAGATGAAATTCCTGTGAAGTTTTTTATTTCACCTTTTTTGGCTTTTTTATACATACCTTTTGGATCTCTTTTTTCACAAATTTCTAATGAAGAATCAATAAATATTTCTAAAAAATTTCCTTTATCAAATAAATCTCTAACAAGTTTTCTATCAGAAATAAATGGTGAAATAAAAGCTGTGAGAACAATTAAACCTGAATCAGTAAATAATTTTGCTACCTCACCAATTCTTCTAATATTTTCTACTCTACTTTTTTCATCAAAGCCTAAATCATTATTCAATCCATGGCGAACATTGTCACCGTCAAGTAAATAAGTTTTGTATTGCATGTTGTGCAGCTTATGTTCAACAATATTTGCTATAGTTGATTTTCCGCTTGCACTGAGACCTGTAAACCATAATACAAAAGGTTTTTGATTCAATAAAACTTTGCGTTGTTTAATTCCCACTGTAGTATTATGCCAAACAACATTACTCATGATTTAATCTCCCCAATAATATTTGTTTAGCAAAGAATATAGCCCTAAAAAGTTAAAATATTTATTTTTTTTAATGTAATCAAAACCTAATAAACTACTTCTTTGATTTTAACATAAAACTTCCAATCCATCACTTCGATTGTTGAGTGTTTTTTTATATCAATAGATTGAAATTTTTCATTAGGGAAAACTCTTTTTTCAACACCATTAACCAGTAAATCCATTGGCATAGCAAAATTATGATTTACATTATTCCATCTATAGTGAAAGCTATTATCTGTTTGATAATATTCTAGCTCAGGTTGATTTGGAGTGTAAAAATATTGATCTGAAAAATATGAATAATCTGTACCAGTTTTATCTTGAACTTTAATAAAGAAGTCTTCTGTGCTAACATGGCTTTTTGCATTTTCAACCATAAATTCTTTTAGTATTGCAAACCAAGTAGAGTCATCATTAATAGCGCTTCTCAACGTATGCATTACCCAAGCACCTTTCATATAAGTATCGCCATTTAAAGCCCAATAATTTTCATCCTCTGGGCCTACAATAGGAATTTTATTTTGAATTCTTGATTTAATGCTTTTTAAGTAATCAATACTGACTGGATAACTATTAAATTTATCTTCAAAATATAGTGCTTCAGTATAAACTTGTAATCCCTCGTGAATCCAGATATGTGTTGGATCAATTGCAGTAACACTATTTCCAAACCATTCATGACCAGTTTCATGGATGATAAGTGGATCAATGACACCATACATACCCCAACTACTGCTTCTAACGCCATTATATATGCTAAATCCATTACCATATGTTACAGCCGATTGGTGCTCCATCCCCAAATAAGGAACTTCGATTAATTTATATCCATCATCCCACCATTGATATTCTCCAAAATACTTTTCATAGAAACGAATGACCTCTTTTGATTGTGGAAAGTAGTTTTGTGCAACTTCTTCATTATAATCTAATACATAATGATTCATATAATGGGTTGTGTTTTCTTTTATAAATGTATCTTGAACGGCAACATAGTTTCCGATTTGAACAGAGATATTATAATTATTAATCGGATTGTTCACAAACCACTCGTATGTAGTCTTATCATTTTCTTGCTCTACAACACTTCTTAGTTGGCCATTAGCAACACTAATTAAACTTGATGGAACCGTAAAAGCCATTCTAACACTATCAGGTTCTTCAGTAATGTGGTCTTTATTAGGCCACCAAATTCTTGCACCTTCACCTTCACAGGAAACTGCTACCCAATCTCTATCATTTTTATCTTTAGACCATGTAAATCCTCCTGACCAAGGCGGATTATCAGCACTTTGAGGTATTCCATTATAATAAACTGTAAAATCAAATAATGTATCTTTATCTATGGTTTGATTAAAGACCACCATAACAGCATCTTCTTCCCGACTGTAGTCAACAGCGCTATTTTGATGAGCAATTTTCGTAATATTTAAATTTTTAGCTAGATCTACTTGAAGAGTATCAATATCACTGAGAGCTTTTGCTTTAATGGTTACAAAGCCATCAATTGATTTTTCTTCAATATCAAAGTCTATATTGATATCATAATATGAAACATCATATGAGCTTCGATATTCATTTAAAAATCCCATCAAATGATTATTGCGTGTTAATTCTGGCATACCAGTCTGAGATCCATGAGGTCTCAAGTTAGCAACATTTTCATTACAAGCAATTAGCAGGATGCAGAATGTGAGTATGCTATATTTTTTTTTCATAATAGGTAGTTGATTTAAACATATTTTTAGCAAAAATGATGTAGTACAATAGAATACAAAATAAAAACCAAAGAACGATAGCAAAGGCTTCTTTTATTGCAAAGAGTATGTAGGCAATAACAAAGTAAACTATCCATTTCAACCAATTAGGTTGATTCCAGAGTTTTAGCAAAAAATTCATTGTTCTGCAAAATAATATA
Organism: Candidatus Pelagibacter sp.; assembly: GCA_002704625.1. Next base: position 14,422 of record PAGZ01000013.1, on the reverse strand, counting down.
ATTTGTTATAATAGTCTAATGCTTCATTATAAATCGATTGATATTTTTGATCTAACTCATTTTGATTTTTGGAAAACTTTTGAAAATGTGTTGTAGTAATAACATTATCATACCAATGCTTCCACCAAATACCATCTTGAGGATGATTTCCTTTTTTCCACTGTAACATAGAGATATCAAATTCTAAAGCAATACTGCTACACCATTGCGATAATATTTTTTCAGGATTGTTCAGCAATATAGTCGAATCAATCACAATAAACTTTTTACCGATACTATCCAAATATTTTATGATTTTATATTGTTGGGGATATCCAAGCTCATCTATATTATTGAGAGTATTTTTCTTAACATAAGAGTTGATTACATCTTCAGGATGTCGTATTAAAATACAATTTTCAAAATTTTTAATCCAATCAATATTATTTAAATCAATTAAATGATGTGCCATATGTTTTTGATACCAAATTTTTTTACCATTAGGTATTTTAGAAGTAAGACCTCTAACTACATCATTATATTTATCAGGATAGTAATCAATAATTTTTCTATACATTGGATGTTTTAACTTCCGTTCTTTTAGATAATATGCATAAAAAGGCTCATCAGAAACAAATGAATCTTCTCTAGAAGACCAGGATCTCATAAGCGCGGTAGATATATTTCTTGGGCCTGACCAACAAGCAATTCTCATGCTAGCCTATGTAATCTTGAATTTCTTGGTTGTATAGCATTCTAATTTTATTAACTAAAGAATCAGAATTAGTCGATTCTAATTTTCTATCTTCTAATTGTGATACAGGAATAATCCCTGCAAAGGTACCAGTTACAAAAGCTTCATTACAATCTTTAATATCTTCAAATGTAAAATTTGTTTCAGAACACTCTATTTTATTATGATTACATACTGAAATAGCCTTTCCTCTTGTGATACCATTTAAGCAATATTCTCCAGTAGAAGTCAAAACTCTATTATTTTTAATAAAAAATAGATTGGTGGAATTACATGTACTAATATTTCCGTTCATATCATTCATAATTCCTTCGTCGTATCCAAGTTTATTTGCTTCTATACTGGCTAAAATACAATTGAGTTTGCTTAGAGTGTTATAGTGTGGACTTAATATGCTCTCATTTGGCCTAATATTAGGCACTCTACCGATATTTATACCTTCTACATATGTATTGGGATCTGTTTTTTTATATTCAGGGATAATCACCAGATTAACTGGGCCGACATTTGCATTGGGATTTTGATATGGAGTAATCTTATTTCCTCTAGATATAACTAAGCGAATGTGTATGTTGTCATTCATCTTATTCTTATCTAAAACCTTATTGATTTCATCAATTATATTTTGCTTAGAATAAGGAATATCTAATGAAACACCTTGTGCACTTGCATATAATCTATCTAGATGATCTTCAATAAAAACTAGCTTTGATTGATGAAGTCGAATACCTTCCCAAACACCATCTCCAAGCAAGAATCCGCTATCAAAAACAGAAATTTTAGCCTCGCTTCTATGATATAGTTCACCATTGATATTAATAAAAATGTTTTCATTCTTTAGATTTGATATATATGCATGACTACTCATTTGTGGGCCCACAGGGACTTGAACCCCGAACCTGCGGATTATGAGTCCGTTGCTCTAACCAATTGAGCTATGGGCCCCTTTCTTGCCTAAAATTAATATTTTAATTTTGAAATAAAAGATATATTATTTAATGTAAAATAATTGAATTTTAAAAATTGGAGACTATTTTGAAAAAAGCTGTTGTAATGGGTGCCGGAGGTTTTATTGGAAGTCATATGGTAAATAGACTTAAAAATGAAGGCTATTGGGTTAGAGGAGTTGATTTAAAACATACTGAATTTTCAGATTCTAGCGCTGATGATTTTGTGATTGGTGATTTAAGAGATGTAAATATCGTTTCAAATGTTATTGATGAAGATATGGATTTGTTATATCAATTTGCAGCGGATATGGGAGGAGCTGGATACATTTTTACTGGAGATAATGATGCTAACGTTATGCATAACTCTGGTTTAATAAATTTTAATGTTACTTTTGAGGCAAGTAAGAAAAGAGTTAAAAAAGTTTTTTACTCTTCTTCAGCTTGTATGTATCCTTCACATAATCAGGAAGATCCTGATAATCCTATGTGCGCTGAACATTCTGCATACCCAGCTGCTCCAGATAGCGAGTATGGTTGGGAAAAACTTTTTAGTGAAAGACTCTATATGGCATTTGCAAGAAATTATGGTTTGAATGTAAGAATTGGAAGATTTCATAATATTTTTGGTCCTGATGGAACTTGGGAAGGTGGAAAAGAAAAAGCACCAGCAGCAATGTGTAGAAAAGCAGCCAAGGCGGAAAATGGTTCAAGCATTGAAGTTTGGGGAGACGGAATTCAAACTAGATCTTTTTTGTATATAGATGAATGCATTGAAGCAGTTCAAAAACTAATGGATTCAGATTTCACTGAACCAGTTAATATTGGCTCTGAAGAAATGGTTTCAATAAATGAACTTGCTCAAATTGCAATCAATTTATCTGGGAAAAATCTTAAAATTAATAATTTACAGGGTTCCGATTTTGAAAAGAAATATGGTTTTCCTGTTCCTGAAGGAGTTAGAGGAAGAAACTCTGATAATACATTATTTAGAGAAAAAATTGGTTGGGAACCTAATTATCCACTTAAAGATGGAATGAAAAAAACTTTTGAATGGATTAATGCCCAAGTTGAAAAAATAAATGTCCAAAAATAGACCAATAGTTGTTTTAGACGCTCCAGGACATCCTTTTCAGTACGAGTTAGCTAAAAATCTAAGCTTATCGCAAGAGAGTAAAGTAATTCATATACACAACCCTAAACAATTAGGACCCAAATCTCAATTTGAAAACTATAAAAATTTCCAAATTGAAACAGTAAAAAAAACAATTTCAAGAAATCATTTCATAAGAGTTTGGGATGAAATTATCTTTGCCCTTTTATTGATTTCTAAAATTTCAAAACTAAAACCTCAAAGTGTTTTATCGTCAAATAATCCTATTATTTCCCAATTTTTTCTTTGGGTTTACTGTAATTCAAACAATATAAAATTTATTTATTGGCTTCAAGATATATACGGAATAGCAATAAAAAAAATTCTAACAAAGCAAAAGAATATACTAGCCAAACCAGTATCTTATATTTTTCATAGAATTGAATTTTTTATACTTAAACGTTCACATCATATTGTAACGATAAGCTCAGATTTTGATGAAGTTCTTTTGAAGGAGAAAGTTGATAAAGAAAAAATTTCATGTATACCAAATTGGGCTCCTCTTAATGACATTCCGGTGTTAGACAAGAAAAATAAATTTTCCATTGAACATAACATAGAAAGCTCATTTAATATTTTATACTCAGGAACTTTAGGGTTTAAACATAATCCAGATGTTCTTATAAACTTAGCTGAATTTGTAATAAAAAATAATTTAGATATGAAAATAGTTATTGTATCACAAGGGCCAACATTAGATTATGTTAAAAAAGAATCATCTAAAAGAAATTGCGATAATGTTATATTGTTTTTACCATTCCAAGATTTTGATATATTTCCGCAAGTCTTAGCTTCAGCAGATATTAGCTTAGTTATGCTTGAAAATGATGCAGGAGAATTTTGTGTCCCTTCAAAATTATTATCTATATTGTGTTCCAAAAGAATCCCAATAGTTTATGTCCCTAAGAATAACCTTTCTGCTAGAATTGTAACAAATAATAAATGTGGATTTAATGTTAGTAGTCAAGAAGAGTTATTTAATCAAGCTCGTGAAATATATTTAAATCAGTCAAAGTATAGTTATGTTAGCGAAAACGCTAGAGAATATGCTGAAAAGAACTTTAGAATTGATAAAATAACAGAAAAGTTTTTTCAAATCCTATCTTCCTAGTGAATTCTATTTTTGTTTTAACTTGTAATAAATATAAAGCTTGTCAAAAATAAAAGATGGGATGATTTTAATTAGAATTTTGGGAATAAAAGTATGTTCCGGGAAACCAAAACCTGATATTAATTTTGGATTAATGAAAAGAGTACCTGGATATTCATCAGAAATTGTTTTATTAAAAATAATGTGTTCACAAACTGATTTCTCATCAATACTGCCAACATACCTTGCTTTTTTTATTCGATTTATTTTATAAATACCTAATCCGCCAAATGCTGATTCCACTGGTATTAATTTACTGTTAACGTTTATATGTATAATTTTTTCTGATAAAGATTTTAATATTGCTTTTTTTGGATTAATTCCTTTAGAAAGAAATTTATCTCTTTGTATTTTATAATTTTCTTCAACCCAATTTTTTGATCTTAGAGCATAAATATCATAATAGTAAATGAGCTGATTTGGAAATTGAGCCGACCAATCTATTTTTAATTCTAAAGCATCCTTAATAATTTTATAACTAATCAAACTACTAACACCATCACTATCAAATGCTATTAGGTAATCAAATTTTTCTAATTTCTTTTCGTTTTTTAAAAGATCAATATATTGATTTCTTGAAAAACTTATTCTTTCAGTTCTTAAGTGACCATATTTTAATTTAGTGCTTAGATTGCCTAATCGAATAACAGTAATGTTTTTATTGTTTTTATAACTTTTAAAAAATTTAGATAACCTTTTTGTAGAATCAGATTCAACAATAATAATATGGTACGACTTAAATTTTTCCCCAATTTTTAATGCTTTTTTTATTGAAGCATTAAATCTTTTTCCAGGATTTCTAGTAGTGGTAGCTAAAACTATTTTTTTGCTTTGCATTTTATTCTTTCTGTTCAATCAAAGTATAGTTTTTTTGGTCAAAACGCTAGAAAATATGCTGAGGAGCACTCTAGAATTGATAAAATAAAAAATACTTCTTATTAAATTTTAACTCCTCAAAGTAAAGCTTTTTATTTTTTTAGAATCTAAATCAATTTTTTTTATTAAATCTAAATCATATTTAATATCTAAAAACGAAAGTATTTTTTTTATAGAATTCAACCTTTTTTCATCTGAATATCCTCTCGAAGAGCCTATCAATTCTTCAAAAGATAAAATTAATATATTTGAGCGATGTACTGCTTGCCATTCATTAAATCCATTGACTGTTGTATTTAAAGATTCCACCACATACCCCTTTTGAGTTGTAAACCCTGTTTTTAGTGCATTCAATCTATCATTTTTTGTTTTGAAATCATTCATTAATGTTTTATGCGCGTAGTGTCTCTTTAGCGTAGTTATATATTTATAGTTTGATTTTAATACAGCACTACTATCTCTTGTTAAATAGATCATTTTTATATCACTTTCTATAATCTCATTAAATAAATTATTATGAAAAGGAAGGTGTCCCGTCATAAATTGGTAACCCTTTATTTTTTTTATTTTCTTTGAAAATTCTTTAGAATCAGGCAACCATTTTGAGTGCGATGAATGTTTTGAGTTTATATTATCTATGCTCCACATATCTATATTATATCGAGTATTTAAAATTCCAGGAATTTCACCTAAAATAGCAGTTAATAGATGGGTTCCTGATTTAGGTAGAGTATTAATAAAAATTTTAGGACCTTTTCTTTTAAAAAATGGTAAAAAAACAAAAAAATGATATATCTTTAATAAAAGTTTTCTTAAAAAATAATTTCTGTAGAAAAATGTATTTGATAATAATGTTTCTAATTTCATAATAATTTTTAATATATATACTAAACTTCTGTTATAGAATTGTTTTGTTATTTATAATAAAACAATTTATGGATTATAAAAAAAATAGATAAAAATAATAAATGATTTAAAAAATGAATTGCTCAAATGTCAAAATGTTTATAAAGAATTAACTTTATGATTAAAAAAATCATAATATCATTTTTTTCAAAATTTGTTATAGCTGGATCTGGATTAGCGGTGAATGGTCTTTTAGCTAGAAATTTAAGCCAATCTGATTTTGGAATTTATGCTTTATGCATAACAGTTATAACTGTTTTAGGTGTTATCAATTCTTTTGGAATGCATTTGTCTATTTCAAAAAATTATCATATTTATTCAGATAAATTGAAATTATATCATTCGATGATATATGCTTACATTATTGGTCTTTCATTAATTACAATTTTTTATTTATTAGGTATTAATTCTTCCTTATTCATAGAAACATTTGGAAATAAAACAATTATAAATTATATATTTTTAATTGCAATAATTTCTGCTCTAATACGAATTAGAGCAGATTATTTTAGAGCCTCAGGGAGAATTAAATTATTTCTCACATTGAATAGCATTTCTTCAGGTGGGGGAGTTTTTCTTTGGATTATCTTTCTTATTGCAATTATTATCTTATATTCTGTCAATATAATAAATCTGCAATCAATTCTTTTGTGCTTGCTTGTATCTGTAATCATTACATTATTTATATCTATTTTTTTTAGAAGAAAAACATCTATAAATCCCTTTTCAAGTTTTAAGAAGATTTTTTTATTAAAATCTAATAATCAATCATTGAGTTTTATAAAAAATTCCCTATCTTTTATGATTATCAATCTTTTATTTCAGTTTAATCACCTTTTCCCTATTTGGTTTTTAGGTTTCTTTTTTAGCTCAATGGATGCTGCATATTTTTTTGCAAGCTTTCAACTATGTTCTGTGATTTTAATTCCATTGAGTATCATTGATATAGTTTTTCCAAGCGATATAGCAAAATCTTTTCACAAAAAAGATAAAAATCATCTTCAAATTCTTGTTAATAAACTAAGTGTTATGAGATTCTCATCTTCTTTAATAGTATTTTTATTGCTTTATTCTTTTGCTCATCAATTAATTCTTTTCGTTTATGGAGAAGATTATCTTGTTATAAAAGAGATAATACAAATCTTGATTTTATACTATTTTCCTCAATTCCTTTTTGGTCCTACTAGGTCAGTTTTGACGATGGCAAATGGTAGAAAGTTATTAATTGCATGGGATATGATTACAGCAATCCTTTCTATATTGATTTATATTTCCTTTTATTCAATGTTAGATTTAAAATTGTTTGTTATACTATTTGCTATAATTTCTTTTTTAAGATTTTTTATTTATTATTTAATTACATATTTTTATGTTGGTATTAATACTTTTCCTAACTTTTTTAAGCTATTAAAGGAATATGAGTAAAGTTATAATTCTAAATAGAAGCTTTTATTATTTTCGGAGGATGTGGCTCACTTCACTTTATAGATCAAGTGTAATATTTTGTACTATCAATAAAATACGTTATCCTCATAAAGCAGTTAATCCAAAAACAGACATTACAATTGATGGTTTTCCAAGATCTGCAAATACATATTGTTATTTTTATTTTAAACATTTGAATAATGATTTGCAGATTGCTCATCATTCTCATTCATATAGACAAATTATCTATTCTGTTAAAAATAAAATACCAACGGTATTATTGATTAGAAATCCATTAGATGCAATTTCTTCATTATTCATTTATCATAATCAAAAGATTCCTATAAAATCATTGGCAAAAGCTTGGATTAATTTTTATAAACCACTAATACCACTTACCAATAAAATGGTCATTGCAGACTTTGATGATTCCGTAGATAATTTTAGTACAATTATTAAAAGTGTGAATGAATTATATAATACAAAATTTGAAAGCAAGCTTTATCATGATAGTATTGATGAAATAAAAGCTCTAATTAATAATAGGAATATTCTAAAACAAAGAACTAGTTTGCCATCAAAATTGAAAAAACAAATTAAAAATGATATTTCAAACAAATTAAAATTAGATATAAAGGATTATATTGACGAACTTAATAATATTTATAATATTTTTTTGAATGAAGACATATAGGTTATCAGATGACTGAAGATATAAAAATTGGTATTGTTGGATTAGGTTATGTTGGTTCTGCGACATTCAATGGGCTAAAGGATTTTTTTTCAATCAATACTTTTGATATTTCTAAAAATTGTTCTTGCTCTTCTTTAGAAGAATTAACCAACAGTTCCGATATAATTTTTGTTTGTGTTCCCACTCCAATGTTTAAAAATGGTAAATGTGATCTATCTTTAGTGGACTCTGTTATTACTGATATTGATAATTATAGTGATTCAAAAAAGATTATTATTCTTAAATCAACTTGTTTGGCAGGTACTACTGATGCTTTAAATAAAAAAATTAAAAATTGTTCAATAGTATTTAATCCTGAATTTTTGAGAGAAAAACATATGAACGAAGATTTTATGAATCAAAAATTTATTATTTTAGGCGGAAAATTAAATGATATAAAAAGAGTAAAAAAGATGTATAAAAATATTTTTCCCGATATAGATTATTTTTTAACAGATGCTAGAATTGCAGAAATGATTAAATATACAATTAATAACTTTCTAGCTTTAAAAGTTTCATTTGCAAATGAAATATATCATTTATGTGATGCGTTAGGAATCAATTATAATAAAATGATTGATATTGCTATGAAAGATAGCAGGTTAGGCGATTCACATTTAAATGTTCCTGGTGATGATGGAAAGTTTGGTTATGGCGGAGCTTGTTTTCCAAAAGATGTTTCTGCATTATTGCATCAAATGGAAGAATTAAATGTTTCGTCATATATTATAAAGGCTACATTAGCACGTAATAATGAAGCTGATCGACCTGGAAAGGATTGGGAACAATTAAAAGGACGAGCTGTATCGGAATAATTGTAAATATTCAAATTGTTTCTATTGAATAAAAATCATACCTTTTGATGTGTTAGATTTAAAGAAATATTTAGAAAATTACCCCGAATTAATTTTTAGTGATAATTCTTCAGAAAAGTTACAAAATCTTTGTTCAGAAATTATCAATTTTAAAAAAAAAAATATTTGTTTTTGGTAATGGTGGAAGCGCATCTATCGCTGATCATTTTGCAGTTGATATGACCAAAAATGCAAATATTACAACTTTATCCCTTAATAATGCTTCACTTATTACATGTCTAGCCAATGATTTTGGTTATGAAGAATGGATTAAAAAAGCTCTTGAAATGTATGCAAACGAAGGTGATATGGTTTTTTTAATTAGTTCAAGTGGAAAATCTAAAAATGTAATTAATGCATGTAATTATGCAAATAAGAATAATTTAAAAACCATTACTTTTACTGGATTTGATACTAATAATGATTTAAAAAAATTAGGTAAAATTAATTTTTGGGTTGACTCTAAAGCTTACAATATAGTAGAAAATATTCATCAAATATGGATATTAAGTTTAGTAGATTTGATTATTGGAAAATCAGAATACTCAGCGTCTTAATATGTTAAAACAAATCCTGGATTTTGTAATTTCTTTGATAATTATAATTATTTTATTTCCTGTATATTTGTTTATTTTTTTTCTGGTTTTTATAGACTCAGGTTTTCCTATAATTCATCGTCGTGAAGTACATCTATCCTCCACTAAAAAATTTAAGTTTTTTAAATTTAGAACAATGCATGTTGATGCTGATAAAAGATTAAATGAGCTTTTAAGAGACCCTATTTATAAAAAAGAATATGACGAATTTAGTAAGCTTAAGAAAGATCCGAGAGTCACAAGATTTGGTAGATTTTTAAGAAAAACAAGCCTAGATGAACTACCTCAACTATTTAATGTTTTATTTTTTCAAATGTCTCTAGTAGGCCCAAGACCAAAAACTTCTTATGAGCTGAATAAGTACTATAGTAATAATCAAATTGATGTTATATTTTCAGTGAAGCCAGGGGTCACTGGTCTTCAACAGATTTCAGGTAGAGCAAATTTACCGTATGTAGAAAGAATCAAAATTGAAATTGATTATATTAAAAATAGAAGCATTCTACTTGATTTTATAATCTTAGCAAAAACACCTTTTGCACTATTTAAGGGTGGGGTATATTAATCCATTATAATTAATCATGATTATTTCAAGGACACCATTAAGAATTTCTTTTGTAGGCGGAGGTACCGATATGGATTATTTTTATAAAAAACATAACGGCGCGGTTATTTCAGCTGCAATTGATAAATATATTTATATAATAGTTAAGAAAAGATATGATAAAAAAATTGTTTTAAATTATCGCAAGAGAGAGGCTGTTAATTTAATCAATGAAATTAAGCACGAATTAATTAAATCAGCCCTAGAATTATTAAATATAAATAAGTCAGTTGAAATTCAGTCCATTGCAGATATACCATCAGAAGGCTCAGGCTTAGGATCATCAAGTGCATTTACTGTTGGGGTATTAAATGCTTTGACAAATTATATTAATGAACCATTACATAATATGAAATTAGCTGAATTGGCTTGTAAAATCGAAATAGATATTCTTGGTGCACCCATAGGCAAGCAAGATCAATATGGTTGCGCTATTGGAGGCTTAAAATTAATTGATTTTAATTCTGATGATTCTGTTGATGTTTCAATCATTTCAAATAAGAATAATTTATATCTTGAATTGGAAAATAAATTAATTCTTGTTAACACAAATAAAACAAGATCTGCATCCAAAATGCTTTCAAATCAGAAAGAGAATTTTAGTAATAATGAGAATAACTTAATTCAAATCAGAGATAGCGTCCCACGGTTTTATAATTATTTGATTAACAGTGATTTTCAACTTATTAATAAGTCAATAAGAGATTATTGGGAAACTAAAAAATTAATAATGTCAAATAATGATTCGATAGCATTATATGATTCATATGTTCCAGAGTACTGTGATTCTGGTAAAATATGTGGAGCTGGTGGTGGAGGATATTTTTTATTTTTGAAAAAAAATCATTGTAATCTTGAAGGAAAAGATTATTTAAATCTAAACATTGATAGAAAGGGTACATCAATTATATATAATAATTATATTTGATAAATATTTAATATCTATATTCATCTTTTTTAAATGGACCAGTTATTGAAACCCCAATATAATTTGCTTGTACTTTTGTAAGTTTAGTCAAAGAAGTTTATCAAAGAATATTTCCTAACATACCATATTTAATGATGAATTCAAAAGAGGCAGAGTTTATTAAATATTTTATCAACTGCTATTTAGCTACAAAGGTTACTTATGCAAATGAAATGAAACATCTTTGTAATAATTTAAATTTAGATTATGATAGAATTTTAGACTTTGCATGTTACGATGATAGACTTGGAAAAAGTCATTGGCAAGTACCTGGTCCGGATGGAGAGCTAGGTTTTGGAGGACATTGTTTACCTAAAGATTTATCAGCAATAATTTCACAGTTTAAGACTCTTGGTTTATTAGAACGTGTTAATGAAGTTAATTTAAAAATTAGAAATAATAAGGACTGGGAAAAAATGGATGGTAGAGCTGTAATCGATGAATAAAAGAATCTTTGATATATTGTTCTCATTATTTTTTATATTATTTTTTTGGTGGATTTTTTTAATCATTTCAATTCTAATTTACTTCAAAGATGGTTTTCCAATATTGTATTTTGCTGACAGGAAAGGTTCTAATAAAAAATTTTTTACTTGTTTTAAGTTTAGATCAATGTCAAATCATATTGAAGCCAAAAAAAGAAATATAACGACATTAGGGCACTTTATTAGAAATACAAATCTTGATGAAATACCTCAATTTTTTAATATTTTAAGAGGGGATATGTCAGTTGTTGGACCAAGACCGCACGATATTGGTGAGGACATGATTTTCGAAAAAAATATACCAAACTATAATCAAAGATTTAATACGAAGCCAGGTCTAACAGGTTACGCAGCTATTATGGGGAATAGAGGTGGAAACGATATTGAAAAAATTAAAGAGCGCACTAAGCTTGATTTATACTATATCGAAAATCAATCAATACTTTTTGATATAGAAATAATTCTAAAAACTGTTAAGCTTACAATATCTAATATCTATAATCGTCTTTTTTAAATGGCCCATCAATGCTAACACCAATGTATTCAGCTTGAGATTTTGTTAATTTTGTTAAATCTGCATCAAGATGATTTAGATGAAGAATTGCAACTTCTTCATCGAGTTTTTTCGGTAAATCATATAATCCGGTTTTTGGTCTCTCTTTAGCTAAAAATATTTGGGCCAATACCTGATTTGAAAATGAAGTTGACATTACAAAGCTTGCATGCCCAGTTGCGCACCCAAGATTTACAAGGCGACCTTCAGCAAGAATGAAAATTTGCTTTCCATTATTAAAAGTGTATCTATCAAGCTGGGGCTTAATTTGTTCTTTCTTTGCATTCGAATTATTTAAAGCATCAATTTGAATTTCATTATCAAAATGACCAATATTACAAACAATTGCTTGATCTTTCATTTTTCGCATATGTTTAAGGGTTATAATATCTTTATTTCCGGTTGTTGTTACAAAAATATTACCTCTATGTAATACGTCTTCTAATCTTCTTACTTCAAAACCTTCCATTGCTGCTTGAAGTGCACATATTGGATCAATTTCTGTAACAATAACTTTACACCCATAAGACTTCATAGATTGAGCAGAACCTTTACCAACATCACCATAGCCACACACAACTACAGTTTTTCCAGCAAGCATAATCTCAGTTGAGCGCTTAATGCCATCTGCTAAAGATTCTCTACAACCATACAAATTATCAAATTTAGATTTAGTGGCTGCATCATTTACATTAAAAGCTGGGAAGAGCAAAACTGCATCCTCAATCATTTGTTGTAGACGCGCTACACCTGTTGTTGTTTCTTCTGAAACTCCTATAATATCTGGTACAATATTATGCCAATGATTTGGATTTTTCTTATGTACTTTTCTTAGAAGTTTTTCAATAATAATTTCTTCTTCGATTGTAGAAGTTATTTTCGGAAACTTTTTGTGTTTTTTATAATAATTTTCCAATTCATATCCTTTATGAATTAATAATGTTGCATCACCACCATCATCTACAATAAGGTTTGGACCTAAATTATTTTTAAAAGTCAAAGCTTGTAGTGTACAATCCCAATATTCTTCAAGGGTTTCACCTTTCCATGCAAAAATTGGAGTTTTAGTTTTTGCAATCGCAGCGGCAGCTTCATCTTGTGTTGAAAAAATATTACAACTCGCCCAACGTATATCTGCACCAAGATCTTTTAAGGTTTCTATTAAAACTGCTGTTTCTATGGTCATATGTAATGAACCAGTTAACCTGAATCCACTAAGTGGTTTTGATTTAGAATATTTTTTTCTTAATTCCATTAAACCTGGCATTTCTTTTTCAGATATATCAATTTTATCTCTACCTAATTTAGCTAATTTGATGTCTTTAATTTTGTATGGTAAAGATTCAACAATATTTTTAGTTTGTCTTTTTGTTTTTTTACTCATTTTTATAGTTTTCTGTTTTGGGTTTGTTTGTAATCTCATTTGTCCTCTTAAAAGTTTAATTGATTCGCCATATCAGTATTTTCCCAAGCAAGATGGTTTTTACCAAAATGACCATAATTTGTAGTTTCAGTTAGGTCTAATTTAAATAGATTAAATTTTCTAATAATACCTAAAGGTGTCAAATCAATATTTTGATAAATCCAATCTGATATATCATTCCTCACTTTACCATCACAATATACATAAAGCGATACAGGCTCTTTAACACCTATAGCGTAACTAAGTTGAATAGTAGCATTTTGTGAAACTCCTGAAGCTACAATATTTTTAGCTAAATATCTTGCCATGTATGCGCCACTTCTATCGACTTTTGTGCAGTCTTTTCCGCTAAATGCTCCTCCGCCATGAGGTGCATAGCCACCATAAGTATCAACAATAATTTTTCTTCCTGTAACTCCAGTATCACCATCCGGTCCACCTGTTACAAAATTTCCTGTTGGGTTTACTTGAAAGATAGTATTATTATCAAACATATCACTCAATTCTGGCTTGATAATTTCCTCTATTCTTTTTTGAACCTCAGCAGGGTTATCTTTTAAATCTTCACTATGTTGAGTACTGCAGATAACATTTGATATTCTTACAGGTTCATTAACATTTCTGTATTCAACTGTTACCTGCGCTTTTCCATCTGGGCCCATCCAGTCTTGCCCACCATGTCTCGCAGTTGAAAGTGCCTTAGTAATTTTATGGCTATAATAAATTGCACTTGGCATTAAAGAATCATTTTCACTGCATGCATAACCAAACATCATTCCTTGATCACCTGCTCCAAAATTATCAGTACCTCTTGCTATATCGACACTTTGATTATGGATTAAGTTTTTAAAAGATAATGTATTCCAATGAAAGTTTTCTTGTTCATAACCAATATCTTTGACAGTTTTCCTAACTAATTCTTCAATTGAATTGGTATTCTCAATTAAGTCCGTTTTAACCTCTCCAGCAATAGTTACCATGTTTGATGAAACCATTGTTTCAATAGCTGCTCTATGA
>PAGZ01000012.1 GCA_002704625.1 Candidatus Pelagibacter sp. | reverse complement strand
TCTTTTGAAATTATTTTGGAATATTTAGGATAAGTTAAGTTTTTTTGAATTTGTTTTAAGTTTTTTCTGGATCTTGCTACTAAAATTACTTTTATTTTAACTTTATTTAATACTTTTGCAATCGATGCACCTATTCCTTGGCTGGCACCAGTTATTAGTGCAATTTTCATTAAATAAAATCTAAATTTATTTTTCCTAAGGTTCTAAAGTCAACTTTAAGTTTATCTCCTTTACTTACCTTAAATGGTTGTATAACCGAACCAGTCATAAAATAATCTCCCTTTTTAAAAGTTACAGGATTATCTTTAAATTCATTAATTATACACTTAATAGCTTCAATTGGCCCAGCTCTCTTTTCTCCTTTAAAGAATGGCTCAGTTACTTTTCCATTTAAGTTTATTTCAACTTGAATAGAATCTAAATTTATTTTTTCAAGATTTTGTATTTTGTCTCCAACAACAATTGCTCCAGCTCCACCGTTATCTGCAATATTCAAGTTCATCATTCCTACAGGATCTAAACCCTTTTTAGAGTCAGAGTGTACTCTTGTGGATACAAGCTCTAATGCTATATAAGCCTCATAGTTTCCCTTTTTGTTTTCAGCTCCAGGTACCATTTTTGTATCCTCTAAAAATTTTAAACAAAATTCACATTCAAGAATACAATCTGGAACTTTGCTATACTCTACTTTCAACGGGTTCATTAAAACCGTTTCATCTATAATTTTTCCTATCATAGGGCCATTGACTTTTGCTCCATCTTGCAAATTTTTTGAAACTAATCCAATTTTCCAGCCAACTGTTCTTTTTTTCAAAACAGTATGAAATTGATTTTGAATTTTATGAGAATCTTCTCTATTTTTTGGTAGTTCTTCAGATTTAAGTTTAATCAAATCTTTTTTTATCCATGCATCTGCTAATTTTTCTGCTAATGTATTCATATCCATAAGTAATCACATGAAGATAAATATTGAAAGTGAAAAATTTGATACACCCTCTTTAGATAAGGTTGCAGAGGCTTTAAATCTTGGCTTAAAAGAAAATTATAAAGAGGTGAATGTAGAGGTTGTTGATTGCCCAAATTTAAAAGATTGGGGTTGTCCCGCAGAAGGTATCACAGGAAACGAGAAGATCATTGACGTTGGAGGCGAACCTTACATGCATGATCCTAAATTTATAGGTACTGAATTCGACTATGAGGAAATATCAAAAAAAATTGGTTCTGAAAAATCATATGCCCTGGGGGCCGGTTCAAGTGCAATGTCATGCATGGACGGGCATTGTGGGGAGCTTACCATTAATGAAAATTTAATTACTTCTGAGTCCAAATCTATTGTTGCTAGAGTTGATAAAAATAAAAAATGTATAGTTCAAAAATATTCTGCCAGAAAACATGGAGGTCTCTCAAATATTTACTTTTCTGATGGAAAAAAAGGCAAAGTGATTAAGATTAAAATTAATATTAGAACTGGAAAACAAGGTTCCTTACCCCAATCAATGAGATCTACTTTAATCAAACATTTAAAAATTTCAGAAAATAAACATGTATCTTTAGCTGGGGTATTTAGAATTCTAAAAGGAAAAATAAAAAGCCATGTTCAACCTGATTATAAAGACATCAAAGTTGATTACTACGATCCAAAATTAATGAAATGTACAAAAGATTTTTTAAAGTTTTATGAGCCAGTTGGTTCCGAACTTCAATGTTATTCAGTTTTATGGACAGGAGATCCATCTGGAGGAAAATTAAATTTAAGAGAGTCAGGTGAACATACCCATTTTCATTCTTATAATAATGAAAAGGATGCCGGCCATTATCACTTTGATGTAACTCCAAAGGAAATTCATTATGAGGGTTATTTTAATATTTCTAAAGAAGTGTATAGGGTCAATAACATTTATAAAGAATTAGCTAATAAGTAATCAAACGTATTGATTAGTTGGTTGCGGGGGAAGGATTTGAACCTTCGACCTTCAGGTTATGAGCCTGACGAGCTACCAGACTGCTCCACCCCGCGATATTTAATTTTTTGGCCTCTTTAAATTTATGGCCTGTAACTTACCCCGTTCTTCTTTTATTTCAAATTGTATTTTTTGATTTTCCTTTAAAATTCTAAATTTTGATTTCTCAAGCGCAGAAACATGTAAAAAAACGTCTTTTTGGCTATCATCATCAAGCGTAATAAAGCCGTATCCTTTTTTAGAATTAAACCACTTAACCTTTCCTGAAGGCATAGTATTCTCCTGTAATTTTTTGGGAGGTTATATTCTATTTCTTAGACGTTGGAATTTTTTTACTCTTTTAAGATTTTCAAGTTTGATTCTTTTTTTTCTTTCAGATGGTTTTTCATAATTACTTTTCATTTTTATAATTTTAAAAAAACCTTCTTTTTGAAGCTTTCTCTTAAGAATTCTTAAAGCCTGTTCAACATTGTTATCTTTTACGTCTATTTTAATAAATCCTCCGTAATTTCAATGTGCTAGTTATCACGATGTACCGATATTGTCTATATGTGATTTAATAAGGTCTTTTTGGAATTGTACTTTCAAAATCAGATCTATATTTTTTTAATTTTTGACTAATTTTTGGATATTTAAGACTTAAAATAGCAATCGCAAATAATGCTGAATTTTTAGCTCCGGCTTTTCCAATAGCTAAAGTTGCAACTGGAACGCCAGCTGGCATCTGCACAGTAGAATAAAGGCTGTCCACACCATTTGTAACACTTGGCATTGGTACACCTAGAACAGGTATAGTTGTTAAAGCAGCCGTAACACCAGCCAAGTGTGCTGCGCCTCCAGCTGCCGCAATAATTACTTCATAATTTTTTTTTTCAGCCTCAGAAATAAATCTTTCTAATCTTTTTGGAGTTCTATGAGCTGATATTACTCTTACATCGTGATTAATACCAAATTCTTTCAAAATCTCACTACAGTGTTCCATAACATTTTTCCAGTCAGACTTACTGCCCATTATTATACCCACTGTTGGATTTTTAATTGACTTCATTTGAACTCTCCTCTTTATTTAAGTTTTGCTCTTTTTCTTTTAACTTTTGTTCTTTTTCTTTTAACTTTTTCTCTCTCTTAACTCTTCTATCAGCTTTCTCAACTGCTTTTTCAAACTGCAATTGACTACACAAACCCAATATAACAGGATCTTTCGCTGTCAGACTTGAGAGGTTCCAATAAGATCTGTTTCTTATCAAACCGACTGTCCCCTTGGTACTTCCAACCATTTTGGCAATTTGTCCATCAGATAATTGAGAAAAATTTTTTACTAACCAAAGAACTGAGTCTGGCCTATCTTTTCTTTTAGACAAAGGCGTGTATCTTGCTTTTTTTCTTTCTTTAGAAACAACAACTTCCTGATTTTTTTTTGTAAGATTGAGAGGTCTATTTTGATCTTTAGAACTCAGGTCAATTTCTTCACGAGTTAATTGTCCTGCCAAAATTGGATTATAAGCTTTTATACCTTTGGCAACATCACCGTCAGCTATTCCTTTCACTTCAAGCTCATGCAAATTACAAAAATTTGCAATTTGTTTAAAACTTAGTGTGGTATTTGTAACAAGCCAAACAGCAGTTGCTTTTGGCATAAATGGCGCTTCTGACATAAACCTAGCTCTTTTGTTTTCTTAAATTACTGAATTTTTTATTGTATTTGCTAACACGACCTTTATCTAAAATCTTTTGACTTCCACCTGTCCATGCCGAGTGAGATTTTGGATCAATATCTAACTTTAAAGTATCTCCTTCTTTTCCCCAGGTAGACATGGTCTCAAATTTAGACCCATCTGTCATTACGACATTAATTTTGTGATAATTTGGATGAATTTTTTTTTTCATTTTAGAGATTATTATAATAATATAATGACTTGCTCAATATTTTTTTATAACAAATTTCTTAATTCCTTATGTATTTTTGAGTTGCTTGCAACAATATCAACTTTTTCGCTATCAAATTCCCCACCTTTGATGGTTTCAATAAATCCACCAGATTCTTTAACAAGAATTATGCCCGCAGCTATATCCCAGTAATTTATTTCTCTTTGCCAGTATCCATCATACCTACCAGCAGCAACATACGCTAGGTCCAACGCCGCACTTCCGGATTTTCTTATATGAGCATTTGTTTTCATAGAAAGTTTTTTATATTCATCAAGTATTGACTCTTTTATTTTGCTAGCTGATTTTGGCCCTCCAGTTACTAAACAAGTATTTTTAAACTCCGATTTATTTGAGACTCTTAATCTAGTATTATTTAAATAAGCTCCGTTCCCTTTTTCGGCAAAGAACATTTCGTCTTTTATTGGATCAAATATAATTCCAGATTTTATTTCTGAATTTTCTTCATAAGCAACTGAGATAGCAAAATGAGGCAAACCATTGAGAAAATTAAAGGTTCCATCTATGGGGTCAATAATCCATCTTTTATCTTTTTCCTTACCATTAATTGTTCCAGTCTCTTCTGTCAAAAAAGAATATTCTGATTTACTTAATTCATTAATAATAATTTTTTCCGCCCTTTTATCTGAAGCTGTAACAAAGTCGCCTGGACCTTTTTCGGAAACTTGGAGTTTTTCTATTTCGCCAAAATCTCTGATAATCACCTTTGAGGCCTTCATACAAGCTCTATACATTAAATTGAATTGGGCAGACTTTATTTTCATTAATTTATTTTTTTAACATACTCCAATGTTCTACTATCTAAAATTATTTTGTTTCCTTCCTCTATAAAAGGAGGAACCATAATATCCAGCCCGTTTTTTAATTTTGCTGGTTTATAAGAAGAGGCAGCAGTTTGACCTTTAACCACACCCTCAGTGCTAATAATTTCACATTCTATATTTGTTGGTAAATCTATGGATAACGGATTTTCCTCAAGAAAAGATATCGTCACTTTTAAATTTTCACTTAGGAGATTTAGCTTATTTCCCACTAATTCTTTTTTAATTGAAATTTGTTCAAAGTTCTCTGGATCCATAAAATACCAGCCAGTGTCGTCAGAATATAAAAAATTAAATTCTTTTTCTTCAAGTTGAGCTCTTTCTACATTTTCACTGGAACGAAATCTTTGATTAAGCTTAGTGCCTTTTGTAAGGCTCTTTAACTCTACTTGATTGAAAGCACCACCTTTACCAGGCTTAACATGTTGAGCTTTAAGAACTGTCCAATGATCATTATTAAACTCAATGATCATACCTGGTTTAATTTCATTTCCTTGTATTTTCATTTAAACTTTTTTATAGCATCTTTTGGTTTTAAGCGTGGGTTATTCCAAATATAACTTGATATTGCAAGATAATTTACCCCAAATTTTATTAAACTTTTATAATTTCTATTATTAATTCCACCAATAGCAACAATTTGTAAATTTGTTCTCAGTCTTGTCCATGCTATTAAATTTTTAGAAGCCTTTTTTGCATTGGGTTTTAGTTTTGATTTGAAAAATGATCCCAATGCCAAGTAGCTTGGTTTTTTTTTTATTGCACTTAAAATTAATTTCCGAGATCCATGGCAAGTAATGCCTATTACTTTGTTTTTCAATAATTTCTTAGCATTATTAATTGAACCATCAGATTGGCCCAAATGGCACCCATCCGCGTTTATTTTTTTTGCTAATAAAGCTGAGTCGTTAATAATGAGTTTAACCTTATGTTTTCTTGTAATAGATTTAATTTTTTTTCCAATTTTTATTAACTTTTGATTTGAGTATTTTTTGAGTCTTAATTGAAAATATTTAACTTTATTTGTACTTAGGGCTTCATTTAGACTTTTATAGAAGTTTTCATCTATTCTGTTGGGAGATATGAGATATAAAAATCTTCTCAATTTTAAGCTACAAAACTTTGCTCAAGCTTTTCATTCCATTTTGCTTCTGTTGAAGCGCCATTCATTTTAGCCCTATGGTCGAAAACTTTTTGGATTTTGCTTTTATCGTTCATTGACTTTGCCCACGTTTTTAAAGCTGATTGTTGCAAAGCTCTACCGTAAGAGAAAGTAAATTTAAAAGATGTATTATTAATTTTGTTTATGGCATTTAAATTTTGTGTTGCTTCTATCTCACTTTGACCACCAGAAAGAAATGCAACACCAGGAACGTCAGTTGGTACGTTTTTTTTTAGACACTGTAATGTTTTTTTGGCTATTTCTTCTGTAGTAGCTTTTTGTTTGCAGTCTTTACCAGGAAGTATCATGTTAGGTTTAAGAACTGTTCCTTTAAGATTAACGTTTTGAATATCAAGCTCTTTATAGCACTCAACCAAAACTCTACTGGTAACATCGTAGCACTTATCAATTGTATGGTCCCCATCCATTAAAACTTCAGGTTCTACTATCGGAACCATTTTTGCTTCTTGAACTATCCCTGCGTATCTTGCTAAAGCGTGAGCATTAGATTTTATACATTGTTCACTCGGATGTTCAGACGAAATCGAATAGACAGCACGCCATTTAGCAAATCTAGCTCCTAATTTATAATATTCTTCCATTCTTTCTCTCAAACCGTCCAGTCCCTCTGTGATTTTTTCTTTATCTGATCCAGCCAAAAGCTTTGCTCCTTTATCAACTTTAATTCCTGGAATAGATCCGTTTTTTTTTATTAATTCAGGTATCTGAACTCCGCTACTTGAAGTTTGTCTCAAGGTTTCGTCAAATAATATCACACCACTTATAGATGTATTCATTGAGCTAGATGAGAAAAGAGTTTCTCTAAAATGAAGTCTATTTTTTTCAGTACATTCTACATTTACATTTTTTAATCTTTTTTCCATTGTGCCAGTACTTTCATCGGCAGCGAGTATTCCTTTGCCTTTTGTTACCATCTGTTTTGCTATTTCTTCAATACTCATAAATTTTAATTTCTTCTTAATACTTTTACACCAGGTAACTCTTTACCTTCAAGAGATTCCAGAAAAGCACCACCTGCTGTTGATAAATGTGTAAAAACCTTTTCTAGTCCAGCGCTTTTAATTGCAGCGACTGTATCTCCACCACCGACAATTGATATTAGTGACTTTGATTTTGTATTTTCGGCAATTTTTTTTGCTATAGACAAGGAACCGATTGAAAAATTTTTATTCTCATAATATCCCGCTGGCCCATTCCAAAATACCGTATTAGAATTATCTATAGTTTTATTTATTAAATCTACAGTTTTTTTACCAATGTCCAAAATAATATCTTCTGAACTTATTTCGTCTAAGGATTTATAAAAAGATTTTCCTCCCATACTGGATGATGTATTACAATCTACAGGAATGATGATATTACATTTATTCTTATCTGCTAAATTATTTAAATTTTTTACGATATTTTCTGACTCATTTTCAACTAGAGAGGCTCCAACATTCACACCTCTAAATTTAAGAAAATTATTTGCCATGGCTCCAACAATTACTAGATTATCTGCATTTTCTAATAATTTTGATAAAATATTTATTTTACTTGATACTTTTGAGCCACCAATAATACAAGTGACCGGTTTTTTTTTATTTTTTATTATTAAATCAATCGATTTAATTTCTTTTTCAAGATTTGGGCCCCCATAACTATCAATAAATTTAGTTACTTTATGTATAGATGCTTGTTTTCTGTGAGAGCAAGAAAATGCTTCGTTTATATAAATATCACCAAGTTTTGAAAGAGTTTTTGCAAAAGCTTCATCGTCGTTTTCCTCCTCTTTGAAAAAACGAATATTTTCAATTAACAAAACCTCACCAGGCTTTAACTGTTTAGAAGCATCAACCGCTTTATCGTCGATTTTTTTTTGATAAAAATAAATTTTACTTTTTAATTTTGTTTCTAGATGATTAAATATTGGTTTAAGCGATAATTCTGAAATTATCTTTCCTTTTGGCCTCCCTAGATGGGACAATAAAATAATTTTTGCTTTATTTTCAATCAATTTATTTATAAAAGGCTCAACAATTTTAATTCTAGTATCGTCATCTATTTTTGAATTATTTATTGGAACATTAAGGTCCAGCCGAACAACTACACGTTTCCCGCTGACAGGAATATCATTAGAAAAAAATTTTAAATCAGACATTTGTCTAATTATTTTTTAACCTTTGCTTTTGCTAATTTAACGATCTCATCACTAGTTAGGTTGAATAATTTATAAATATCTTTGTAGGGCGCACTTTTTCCAAAAGTAGATAACCCAATTGTAACACCATCTTTACCAACTATATTTTTCCAACCTGATTCACTTGAAGCCTCAATCGAAATTTTAAAAGTATCTTTACCAACAATTTCATTTTTATATTCCTCACTTTGATTTTGAAATATGTCATAACAGGGAATAGATATAACTTTTGAGTTTATATTAAGCATCCTAAGTTTTTCTTGAGCCTCTAAAGCAATTTCAACTTCTGATCCCGAAGCTATTAAAGATACATCAACATTCTCTGAAGTTCTTTTTAAAACATAAGCACCTTTTGTACACATACTTTCACCAGAGCTGTGTTCACTAACATATGGCAACTTTTGTCTCGACAAAGCTATTGCGCTTGGGTTATTTTTACTTTTTAATGCAATTTCCCAACATTCAATAGTTTCATTAATGTCAGCAGGTCTAAAAACATTTAAATTTGGTATTGCTCTCAAGTGTTCCAATTGTTCTATAGGTTGATGTGTTGGACCATCTTCTCCAAGACCAATAGAGTCATGAGAAAAAATATAAATTACTCTCAACTTCATAAGAGCAGATAATCTCATTGCCGGTTTCAAATAGTCCGAGAAAATTAAAAAAGTTCCACCAAATGGTATTAAGCCGCTATAGAGCGCCAGGCCATTCATAACTCCTGCCATTGCGTGCTCTCTAACACCGTAATGAATATAATTTCCTGAAAAATTTTTAGAATTAATAACTTTTGAATTATCAGTTTTTGTATTATTTGATCCACTTAAATCTGCAGAACCTCCAATGAGCTCTGGCAGAACGTTTGATATGCTGCTTATAATTGAGGAAGAACACTGTCTTGTTGCCATTTTCGGTTTTGTTTGAAAGAATTTTAACTTTTCATCTCCAAGTATTTTGTCTAAAGTTGTTGGCAGCTCATTTTTCATCAATCTTTCGTACTGTTCTTTAATTTTAGTATTTTTTTTATTTAAAATTCCATTCCATTCATTTTCTAATTTTTCACCTTTTCTACCTATGTCTTTCCAGGTGTTAAGTAAATCTTCGGGAATCTCAAATGGACCATGTTTCCAACCAAGCTTTTTTCTCACTAACTTTATCTCATCATCTCCTAAAGGAGCTCCATGAGACGATGCTTTGCCAGATTTATTAGGTGAACCAAATCCAATAATAGTTTTACAAGAAATTATTGATGGTTTTTTAGATTTATTAGCTTTCTTGATCGCATTAGAGATTTGCTTATAATTATGACCATTGATTTCTTGAAAAGACCAACCATAGCTTTGAAATCTTTTTTTATAATCATCAGATACACTTAGAGAAGTTGATCCATCTATTGAAATTTTATTGTTGTCAAAGAAAATAATTAAGTTTTTCAGATTTAGGTGGCCAGCCAAACTCATTGCCTCGTGGCTAATACCTTCCATCAAGTCTCCATCACTAGCAATTACATAAGTTTTGTTGTTAATTAGGTCAGAACCTAATCTTTTCTTTAAAATTTCTTGAGCGATAGTCATCCCGACTGCATTAGCGAGACCTTGTCCCAAGGGTCCAGTTGTTGTTTCAATACCAGATCCTTTTTCATATTCTGGATGACCTGCGCAAATTGAATTTAATTGTCTAAAATTTTTAATGTCCTCTATTTTTATACTTTTGTAACCAGTGAGGTATAAAAGAGAATATAAAAGCATGGAGCCATGCCCTGCCGATAAAACAAATCTGTCTCTGTTAATCCAATTAGGGTTTTTTGGATTAAACCGCAAGTAGTATTTAAAAAGAACTGTGGCAACATCCGCCATCCCCATAGGCATGCCCGGATGTCCAGAATTTGCTTTTTGAACCGCGTCAATTGACAAAAATCTTATTGCGTTTGATAAATCTTTTAATTTTGGATCCACTTTTTAATTACCTATATAGACTTCAATCGATGATATCAATAATATGATATAAACAATATGGAAAATTTATACATCAAAGAAAAAAAACTTCAAAATGTTTTGGATAAACTTAAAAACATAAGCGATGTACCAAACATACATTCACAAGAACTTGATCAAATTTATGCGGAAAAAAATCAATTACAAAGCGAAAAAATAGAAATTGAAAAAAAATATAATGATTTGATGAACAAATATAATGATTTAAAAAATCATCTAAAGAAAATTGAGACAGAACAGAAAAAGACAAAAAAGTTACAGGAGCAGTTTAATCAAGATATCGACGATTTAGGGGAAGAGACTAATTCACTTGTTGAGGAAATAGAAAAATGGCAAATATAAACATTAAATTTAATAACAAAGATTATTTATTATCCTGTGATGACGGACAGGAAGAGGATTTAAAGAATTTAACTAAGTTTTTAGACAGAAAATATTCTGACCTAAGAGAAAAACTCGGAAATATCGGTGAAAACAAGTTACTTTTAATAACAGCTATACAGGTTATAGATGAATATTTTGATTTAAAAAAGAGAGTTACGGCACAAAAAGATAATTTTGAAAAATTATCTCAAAAATTTAAGGAAATGAAATCGTTGATTATTGATTATAAAGAAGGAAAAGAAAGTGAGATCTCCAATCTAAATACAGAGCTAGACAAATTTAAAACGATGGTTGATGAGAGTCAATCAGTTTACGAAAACATGCTTGATAAAACTACTAAATCATTAGAGGAAATAATTAAAAATACTGAGACCGGTTCTAAGGTTCAGTAGATGTCATCAAAACAAAGATTAAGAAAAAAATTTATTTTTTTTAGAAAAAAAAAATATTTTTCTATTCAAAAAAATATATTTAAACCTCTAATTAGTATTATTAGCAAAAGAAAAATAAAAAGAATTTCTCTATATTATCCATCAAATCATGAATTTGATACGATCAAGTTAATTGAAATTCTTAATAAAAAAAAAAATTTATTAACTTTACTACCTATTATTTTAAAAAATAGATCAATGAAATTTGTAAAATGGGAACTTTCAGATCCTTTGAAAATTAATAAATATGGTTTTTTAGAGCCTGTACTAAATAAAAAAAATTTTTCCCCAGATCTAATTATTTTACCAGTGGTTGCTTTTGATATATTTGGAAATCGTTTGGGGTATGGAAAAGGTTACTATGATAGATTTTTAGGAAAATATCTTATAAAAAATAGGAGTCCAATAAAAATTGGTCTTGCATTTTCTTTTCAAAAATATAAAAAAATTCCAACTTCGAATTTTGATATAAAACTTGATTATGTATTAACAGAGAAAGGAATTTTTAAACCAAAATGAATATTCTTGTATTAGGAGATGTTTTCGGACCAACTGGAGTCAAAGCTATAAAAGAAAAATTACCCGAAATCATAAAAGATAAAAAAGTTGATTTTGTAATCTTAAATGGAGAAAATGCAGCCAATAACGGAGTTGGTATAAGTAAACAAAATACTGAAGATTTCTTTAATTCAGGCACAGATGTAATCACATCTGGAAATCATATTTGGGATGAAAAAGAAACAATGCAATTTATAAATAATGAAAAAAGATTATTAAGACCAGAAAACCTTCTGAAACCAACAGCTGGAAAAGGTTTTGGTATTTTTATTTCAAAAAATAATAAAAAAGTTGCTGTTATAAATCTTATGGGAAATATTTTTATGAAAAAAAGTGATGATGTTTTTAAAGCAGCAAAAAATTTTTTGGAAAAAATTAAATTAAAAATAGATGCAGATTTTATAGTTGTAGATATACACGGTGAAATTACCAGTGAGAAAATGGCAATGGCTTATTTGTTCGATGGTAAAGCCACAATCATTTTTGGGACGCATACACATGTTCCAACATCAGATTGTAGAATTATGGAAAAGGGAACTGCATATCAAACAGACCTTGGTATGTGCGGTGATTATAATTCAGTTATAGGTATGGACAGAGATAATTCTTTAAGAAGATTTTTTAAAGACCAATCAGCAAAACAACATTTTCCTGCTTCTGGAGGCGAGGCAACAATTTCGGGAATGTTAGTGACTGCTGATGAAGAAACTGGTTTAGCAAAAAATGCTCAGCAAATAATTTTAGGCGGGTATTTACAAGAGAGACAATAAAAAATGGCCGGTCATTCACATTGGGCAGGAATTAAACATAAAAAAGGCAGACAAGATAAATTAAGGTCAAAAATTTTTTCAAAAATTTCAAGAGAAATTACAGTTGCTGCAAAACTTGGTTCAAAGGATCCAGATACAAATCATAGATTAAGAGCAGCTATAGAGTCAGCAAAAGATGTGAATATGCCCAAAGATAATATTAGTAGGGCAATAAATAAATCTGAGACAAACAAGGGTGAAAATTTTGAAAATTTAAGATACGAGGGTTTTGGCCCTAAAAAAATAGCTATAATAATTGAAACTCTAACCGATAATAAAAATAGAACCGCTAGTAGTATAAGGACTGCTTTACAAAAGTTTGGTGGTAATTTAGGAAACTCGGGATCCACAACTCATTTTTTTGATAACTGTGGAATTATTCAATTTTCAAGGGAAAATATATCTGATGATCAAGCTTTGGATTTTGCAGCGAGAGTAGGAGCTAGAGATTGTTATAGTAATAAAGATTTTCATGAAATAATAACAAAAAAAGAAGATTTTTATAAAATAAAAATTGAATTTGAAAAATTGGCAAAAAATCTGATTTATTCAGGAATAGAATGGAGGCCTAAAAGTAATTTTGTTATTAAAGAAAAACAGACAGAAGAAATTGAAGACATGTTGGATCTTTTAGAACAAGACGACGATGTTCAAGGTGTTTTTCATAATTGCAAGTTTACTTAAAATAAGATGAGAATTATTGGAATAGATCCTGGTCTTAGCGGTGGAATCGCAATTTTAGATGATTTAAAAATTTTTGATCTATTTGATATGCCTATAATGTCAGAAGGTAAAAAAAACAAAAACCAACTTAACAGCGCGCAATTAGTTAATATTATCAAAGAACATATTATTCAAAAGGATGATACTTTTGTAATAGTCGAACAAGTAAGTGCAATGCCAGGGCAAGGTGTTACTAGCATGTTTAATTTTGGACAAACCTTTGGTGCAATTAAGGGAATTTGTGCAGCATTAAATCTACCAATTTTTTACGTAAGACCGACTAAATGGAAAAAACACTTTGAGCTTATAAATTCATCAAAAGACGCTAGTAGAACAAAAGTTATAGAAATGTATCCCTCAATATCATCTAGATTAAGTAAAAAAAAAGACGTTAACAAAGCGGATGCAATTTTGATTGCAAGATACTTTAGGGACTGTCGAGCCCAGTTTAACGAGTGAATTTATCTATAATTATTCTTTTAATTACCTGCCAAATTGATGACACATTCTATACGTAATCAATCTCAATGGAACAAGAAATTGCAACTCAAGTCGTTGGTCTTGGTGGAGCGAATGATTTCACTCTCTGGCAACTATTTTTAAGAGCAGATTTTGTTGTTAAAGCAGTAATTATAATTCTAATTTCAAGCTCAATTTTTTCATGGGCACTAATTTTTGATAAAATAAGATTATTTAGAAGAATAGATCAATCTACAAAATCATTTGAAGATAAATTTTGGAAGTCAAAATCAGCAGAGTCATTTTACAAAACTCTCCCAAACAAAGCAGAGGATCCATTAACAATAATTTTTAAATCTGCAATGGCAGAACTAATAAAGACAAAATCAAAATCATCATCAATTCAAAGCGCAAGAGTAGAAAGAGTTCTAGAAGTTTCAATAGATAATCAATTAAAAAATGTAGAAAAAAATTTTACTTATTTAGCAACAATTGGTTCAACCGCCCCTTTTATTGGTTTGTTCGGAACAGTTTGGGGAATAATGAATTCATTTCAATCAATAGCCATTTCTAGAAATACCAGTTTAGCAATTGTTGCACCTGGAATTGCAGAAGCATTATTTGCAACTGCTCTAGGTTTGTTAGCCGCAATACCTGCTGTTATTGCATACAACAAATTTAATAGTGACTCACAAAGATACTTTGCGAGAGTAGATAATTTTTCAAAAAGATTTTTGTCAATAATATAAACCCATGGCATTTATAATTAACCGCTCAAAAAAGGAACCGATGAGCGAAATAAATGTAACTCCTTTTGTTGACGTAATGTTAGTACTTTTAATTATATTTATGGTTACCGCTCCGTTATTGACAGTAGGAGTACAAGTTGATTTGCCAGAGTCAGCAGCGGACTCTTTACCTGATGATCAAGAACCTTTGACAATTAGTATTAACTCAAAAGGTGAAATATTTATTCAAGAGCACAAAGTAACTTTTCAAAAAATAGTTCCAAAATTATTAGCAATATCCAAAAATAGAACAGATACTCGAATTTATGTTAGAGGCGATAAGACAATAAATTATGGAAGGGTTTTAGAGGTTATGGGAAGACTATCCGGAGCAGGATTTTCAAAAGTGGCACTTATATCTGAGCCCTATAAAAATTGATGTTTTATGAGCAGAGGTTTATTATTTTCATTTCTTTTTCACGCTTTAATTATATCCTTAACTATCTTAACTCTCCCTTACATGCTTAGAGAACCAATTGATTTACCCCCAATAGTTTCAGTAGAATTAATTGAGATTACGGACAAAACAAATATTCCTTTTGCGCCTAAAGCTAGAGAAATTATTGAAAAAGTTAAGAAGGAGGATAAAAGAGTAGTATCGGAACAAGCACCTCCTTCTGCAAAAGCAAAAGAAAAACCAGATAGAATACCAATGCCTGAAGATAAAAAAGAAACCAAAGAATTAAAAAAGAAAAAACAAAATCCTGAAGAAATTAAGCCCCAAATAAGACAGGCATCAGAATTTGAAAAAAAAGAATTATTTGATCCAAATCAAATTGCAGCACTTATAGATAAAGCGAAAGAAAAAGAGGCGGAAACACAAAAAAAATCTGACAAATTAACCCAAAGTAGTGTTAAAAATTCTTTTGCAAGGGGGCTTTCTTTATCTGAAGAAGATGCATTAAGAGCACAAATTTTTGGTTGCTGGAGTGTACCATTAGGTTTGCCGTATGATGAAAATTTACTTATTAGAATTAAACTTAAATTAAAACAAGACGGCACAATACTTAAATCTGAAATTTTAGATCATGAGAGAATGAACACCCCTGGCCAAAGTTTTTATAGAGTACTAGCTGAAAGTGCACTTAGAGCTGTGAGGATTTGTCAACCACTTAAAGTTCCACCTACTGGTTATGAAAGATGGAAAGATTTACAGTTAAATTTTAATCCCACAGAAATGTTAAAAGGTTAGATATATGAGAAAGATATTTATAATATTTTTGTTTTTTTTATTAAGCCTGGGGAATGCAAATAGTTTAATTACTGTAGATATTACCAGAGGTAACCTTGACCCATTACCTATCGCGGTTTCTCCACTTTACATTGATCAGAATTCCGATGATTTAAAATCTCTTAAAAAGAAAAAACTTGGAGACGAAATATCTAGAATAATTGAAAGAAACTTCAAATCTACAGGACTTTTCAATCCACTTAAAAAAGATGCATTTGTGCAAAAACCAGATATTGCACATCTAAAACCAAGATTTGAAGACTGGAGACTTATTAAAGCTCAGGCACTTATTACAGGAAAGATACTAGTCACTGACAAAAAATTAAAAGTAGAATTTAGACTATGGGATTTAACAGCAGCTAAAGAAATGTTAGCTCTTTCATTCACTACTACACCTACAAATTGGAGAAGAGTTGCACATATAATCTCAGATAAAATTTACGAGAGACTAACAGGCGAAACCGGGTATTTTGATACAAGAATAATATATGTTGCTGAGTCCGGTCCTAAGGATCAACGTGTAAAAAAATTAGGTATTATGGATCAAGATGGATTTAATACAAAATATTTAACTTTGGGAAATGAATTAGTTTTAACCCCAAGATTTAATCCAACTAACCAACTTGTTACCTACATGTCGTATTTTAAAAATATGCCAAGAGTTTATCTTTTAGATATTGAAACAGGAATTCAAGAAGTTGTTGGTAATTTTCCAGGAATGACTTTTGCTCCAAGATTTTCTCCAGACGGTAAAAAAATTATTATGAGTTTTGCAGAGGATGGTAATTCTGATATTTATTCAATGAATTTAGAAACTAGAGAGGTAGAAAAAATCACTGATCATCCCGCAATTGATACCTCACCTTCATATTCACCAGATGGTAAATATATTTGCTTTAACTCTGACAGAAGTGGTTTACAGCAAATTTACACCATGAGAAGTGATGGAACTCAAGTTAAAAGAATTACTTTTGGAAAAGGAATTTATGGTACTCCTGTTTGGTCTCCTCGAGGTGATCTAATTGCTTTTACAAAAGTTAGAAAAGGAAGATTTTATATCGGAGTTATGAGATCGGATGGAACCGGAGAGAGGTTACTTACGGAAAATTATTATCAAGAAGCACCTTCTTGGTCCCCTAACGGTAGGGTACTTATTTTTTATAGAGAAACAAAATCAGATAGCCAAGGCAAGGGTTTCTCCGCCAAACTTTGGTCTATAGATATTACAGGATACAATGAAAGACAGATAAAAACTCAGACAGATGCATCTGACCCATCCTGGTCTTCATTGCTTTCAAAATAGTGATTTGCATTCAAAATAGTGATTTTTAAGTACAATTTATACTTGCAAGATTCGTTTAAATTTGGAATATTACAAATACCTTAAATATATTTAGGAGATAAAAATGAAGTTTAATACTGCACTAAGAAATTTTGTTTTAGTTCTATTCAGCACGTTGCTGATCTCGGCGTGTTCTACTGCTAAGAAAGCATCAGTTGATACAACGGACGATGTATATACTGGTACCGACACAGTTAAGTTTTTAGCTTCTGGTGTTCCGGATAGAGTTTTTTTTGCAACTAACAAATCAAAATTAACAACTAGATCACGTGATACTTTAAGAAAACAGGCAACATGGTTAAGAAAAAATAAAGATGTTACTGTCACAGTTGAAGGTCATGCTGACGAAAGAGGGACCAGAGAATACAACTTAGCTTTAGGTGAAAGAAGAGCAAATGCAGCAAAAGATTATTTAATGACTTACGGTGTTTCTGGAAAAAGAATTACTGTAATAAGTTATGGTAAGGAAAAACCAGTTAATCCTGCTTCATCACCACTAGCATGGTCACAAAATAGAAGATCTGTTACAGTTAAAACAAATTAATAAGTTTAATATTAAAAGACCCTATTATTTATAGAGAATAATAGGGTCTTTTTTTTGCCATTTTGTACAAATAAAAGTTTTATAATGATTCTAAAAAATCTTTTCTTTCTAACAAAAATCTTTTTTGTTGTTTTGGCTATTTCCTTAATTCAAATTAATGCAAATTCTGAAGAAAACTCTAAACTTAAGGAAATTAATAACAAGATTGAAAGTATAAACAATGATCTTAAAACATTAGAAAAGGCTTTTTATAAAACTTCAGAAATTAAACCATCAAATAACTCATCTGGCGATTTAAATGAAGATATACTAACAAGACACCTGCTTAAATTAAATGAAATAGAAGAGCAATTTAGAGAAATTACCAACAGGTACGAAGAGATCAATTTTAAAATAGATAAACTTTCAAACAGAATTACTAAAATGCAATCTGATAATCAAATGAGATTTAAAGATCTTGAAACAGTTAATGAGGGTTCGGCAGAATCTCCAAAACGAAAAGTAGAAAAAAAGAGACTTCCGGGTACAGATTTACCTCAAGATCTAGGCAGTGTTTCTAGAAAAGATTTAGAAAATACTGAGACAGTTCAAAGAACACAATCAATTGAGTCAGCAGGACTTGTAGTAAGCGAAAAGTCATTGAGAAGCGACTCATTATTGCCTAACAAACCTCCAAAAGAACAATATGATTTTGCAGTTAGTTTCATTAAAGTTGGAGATTACGAAACTGCAGAATTTGCACTTAAAGAGTTTATTGATAAAAACAAAGATAATGAACTAGCTGGAAGTGCTCAGTATTGGTATGGCGAAACTTTTAGGATAAGACAACTTTATCAAGATGCTGCAGCCGCTTATTTAGATGGTTATCAAAATTATCCAAAAAGTAAAAAAGCACCCATTAATTTATTAAAACTTGGAAGTACTTTAGTGCAATTAGGAGAAAAGGATCAGGGCTGTTTGATGATACAAGGTGTAAAAAAACAATATCCAAAAGCTAGCAAGTCTGTGTTACAAAAAGCTGAATATGAAAAGAAAAAATTTAAATGCAGCAAAGCTTAAAAACGTAATTATCAAAGACAAAAAAATTTCATCTATTTATTTAAGATTAAAATCTATTTTATCAAAACAAAAAAAGAATAATTTAATTGCAGTAGCAGTATCAGGAGGTCCGGATAGTATGGCCTTAGCTTTATTAACAAAAACTCTAATGTACGAAAAAAAGTATAAAGTTCATTTTTTACTTGTAGATCATGGTATAAGAAAAAACTCTACCAAAGAGGCATTAAATGTTAAAAATATATTAGAAAAAAAGGAAATTAAACTTAAAGTTTTAAAGAATTATAAAAAAATATCTTCAAATATTCAAAAAAATGCTAGAGATATAAGATATAATCTTTTGATTGAATATTGTAAAAAAAATAAAATTAAATCAATACTAACCGCACATCATAAAGAAGATCAAATAGAGACATTTTTAATTAGATTATCCAGAGGTAGTGGAGTTGAGGGTTTATCTTCAATGAGTCAATCAATGAAGCTTAAATACGGTATTAAATTAATAAGACCTTTTCTTGATTTTAAAAAAAATGAAATCAATCAGGTATCAAGAAAATTTTTTAAAAAAACGATCAAAGACCCTAGTAATAAAAATAAGAAATTTTTAAGAACAAATATTAGAGAACTGACAAAGATACTTGAAAAAAAAGGTCTTAATTTAGATCAGGTTATTCGTTCAATCAAAAACATTTCATCTAGTAAAGAGGCTATAAATTTTTATGTTAACCGATCCTTAAAGAAGTTTGTAAAATTTAGGAAAAACGAAACTATTCTGGATTTAAAAATGTTTCATAAAGAACCAAAAGAGATCAAATTTAAAATTATCAACACAATAGTTAAGGAAAGAGCTTTATCATATTACCCGCCAAGATCGGAAAAAGTTTTAAATTTAATTAGCCGTTTTGAAGCCAACAATCCAAAGAAGTGTACTCTTGGAGGCTGCATCTTTGAAAAAAAGAAAAATCAGCTTCATGTGACAAGGGAGTTTTAGGAATTTGTGGAAATATGCTATAATATCATTAAAATTAATTAAATTGCAGCTTTATGGCACTTGTTAAAATGATAAAAATACCTATTTATTAAGTATGAATTTTAGAAATTTATTAATGTGGGGTTTAATAGTTCTTCTTTCAGTGGGACTATTTAATCTTTTTCAAAATCCGAATAGAGTAGATGGACAAGTCGACAAAATTGCTTTTTCTAAATTTTTGGAAGAAGTTGATAATGGAAGAGTAATTGAAGTTAAGATTCAAGGTAACAATATAACTGGATTTTTGTCTGACGGAACTAAGTTTAGCACTTACTCTCCAAATTATCCTGCATTAGTTGAAAAACTTTCAGAGAAAAATGTAAATATTATTGCATCTCCGATTGAGGAAAAAATGCCCTCATTGGTCGGTGTGTTATTATCATGGTTCCCAATGCTATTACTTATTGGTGTTTGGATATTCTTTATGCGTCAAATGCAAGGAGGCAGAGGAGGCGCAATGGGTTTCGGAAGATCAAAAGCCAAACTACTTACAGAGGCCCATGGTAAAGTCACATTTAATGATGTAGCCGGAATTGAGGAAGCAAAAGAAGAAGTTGAAGAAATAGTTGAGTTTTTAAAGGATCCAAAAAAATTTAGAAGACTTGGTGGAAAAATACCTAAAGGAGCACTTCTTATTGGTCCTCCAGGAACAGGGAAAACATTATTAGCAAAAGCTATCGCTGGTGAAGCAAACGTTCCTTTTTTCACAATTTCAGGATCTGACTTTGTTGAAATGTTTGTTGGTGTTGGAGCATCAAGAGTGAGAGATATG
Organism: Candidatus Pelagibacter sp.; assembly: GCA_002704625.1. The sequence continues at coordinate 16,808 of PAGZ01000012.1, read as the reverse complement.
TTCGAGCAAGGAAAAAAACATGCTCCATGCATTATATTTATTGACGAGATTGATGCGGTAGGCAGAAGTAGGGGAGCAGGCTTAGGCGGAGGCAATGATGAAAGAGAGCAAACATTAAACCAGCTGTTAGTTGAAATGGATGGTTTTGATACTAATGAAGGAATTATATTAATAGCAGCAACTAACAGACCTGATGTATTGGATCCAGCTTTGTTAAGACCAGGTAGATTCGACAGACAAGTTGTAGTTCCTAACCCAGATATTCTTGGAAGAGAAGCAATTTTAAAAGTCCATATTAAAAAAATTAGTACTGGTCCAGATGTTAAGCTTAGAACCATTGCAAGAGGTACTCCAGGTTTTTCCGGAGCCGACCTAGCAAACTTAGTAAACGAGTCAGCACTATTGGCGGCAAGAAAAAATAAAAGAGTTGTTACAATGTCCGATGTTGAAGAAGCAAAAGACAAAGTAATGATGGGAGCTGAAAGAAGATCTATGGTTATGACTGAAGAAGAAAAAAAACTTACTGCATATCACGAAGGTGGCCATGCTATCGTTGCATTGAATGAGAAAGCTTCAGATCCTATTCATAAAGCAACTATTATACCGAGAGGTAGAGCATTAGGGATGGTTATGAGGCTGCCTGAAAGAGACCAGTTATCTGTAACTAGAGAAAAAATGTACTCAGATATTGCTGTAGCAATGGGAGGAAGAATTGCAGAAGAATTAATATTTGGATATGAAAAAATTACTTCAGGAGCATCCTCGGATATTGATATGGCAACCAAAATGGCAAAAAACATGGTTACAAGATATGGTATGAGCAAAGATCTTGGAACAGTCGCTTATGGAGAAAACGAAGATGAAGTATTCCTTGGAAGACAAATAGCAAGACAACAACACATGTCAGAAGAAACTGCAAAAAAAGTTGACCAAGAAGTTAAAAAAATAATTGATACTAGTTATGAAAGGGCCAAAAAAGTTTTAACGGATAAACTTGAAGATCTTCATAAGATTGCTAAAGCTTTACTAGTTTATGAAACTTTAACCGGAGATGAAATCAGAGATTTAATTTTAAAAAATATTCAACCAGCTAAACTGTCAAAAAAAGAAGAAGAGTCAGAGGATAATATCTCTTCTGGAATAGACTCTATCGGTTTAAAACCAAAACCGGCACTTTAACAAAAACTCATGATAAAATATTACACTAGAGCGTGTAATTTTTATCACGGAAAAATTGCTACAAAATTAATAAAATCTAAAAAAGCCTTATGTCTTACTGGCAGAAAAGACTTAGCATTTGACAATATTGAGATTTTCATAAGGAGTAAAAAGAATATTAAAACTAAAATTATTCATATAAAAGATATTAAGAATCTTAATATTAAAATAAAAAAAATAATTACAAAAGATATTAAGAAAATAACAGCCAAAAGAAAAAATTTTTTAAGAAATGTAAACTTTTCAAACCCATGTATCATGGGTATTTTAAATTTAACACCTGATAGTTTTTCTGATGGAGGTCAATTTAATAAAAAGAATAAGTCCTTTAAACATATATCAAACATGATTCATTCCGGAGCAGAAATTGTTGATGTTGGAGGTGAATCAACAAGGCCTGGCTCAAAAACTATAAATACAGAAACAGAGTGGAAAAGAGTAAGTAATGTCATAAAAAAATTCAAAAAAAAATATAAAAAAATTTGTTTATCGATCGACACCAGAAAATCTGAATTAATGGTAAAAAGCATTAAGTGTGGTGCAGATTTAATAAATGATGTGTCGGGTTTTAATTATGATAAAAATTCTTTATCAAAAATTAAAAAGTATAATATTGCAAAAGTCTTACATCATATGAAGGGTACACCTAACACTATGCAAAAAAATCCAACATATAAAAATGTTTTACTTGATATTTATGATTTTTTTGAAGCCATCTCTAAGAATAAAATAAAAGACAATAAAATAGTATTAGATCCAGGAATTGGTTTCGGTAAAAATTTGAAACATAATTTGACTTTAATTTCTAAAATTTCTTTGTTTCATAGCTTAGGCTTTCCTATTTTGGTTGGAACTTCAAGAAAAAGATTTATAAATCAAATATCTGGAAAGAATGATAGTGTTGATAGAACAGGCGGAACATTGGCTTCAATTCTTTTTCTGCTGTCACAAGGTGTGCAAATTTTTAGAGTACACAATGTTAATGAGATAAAACAAGGAATTTTAGTATTTAAAAAGATATTATTGAATTAATGAGAAACAAATATTTTGGAACAGACGGTATTAGAGGAACCGTCAACCAAGGGAATATAACCGGTGAAAAATTTTTCAAATTTGGTTTGGCATCCGGAACGTACTTTAAAAATCAAAAAAAAAATAAACAAATTGCTATTATTGCAAAAGACACCAGGTTATCAGGATATACTTTAGAACCAGCATTAGTATCCGGTTTAGTTTCAGGCGGTATGCATGTTTATACACTTGGCCCTCTGCCAACTAATGGACTAGCTATGTTAACAAAATCCATGAAAGCTAATATGGGCATAATGATTACAGCTTCACATAATCCATATTACGATAATGGTTTGAAATTATTTGGTCCAGATGGAATGAAGCTCTCTGATAAAATTGAAAAAAAGATTGAAAAATTAATAGACGCTAAAAATACCAAACAGCTTACAAACCCAAAATTATTAGGTAGAGTTAAAAGACTGGAAGATGGAAATGACAGATATATTAAAATACTAAAAAATAATTTTCCAAATAATTTTCATCTAAGAGGGACCAAGATAGTTTTAGATTGTGCTAACGGAGCAAGTTATAAAGCCGCTCCAAAACTACTTAAAGAGCTTGGTGCAAAAGTGATTTCTATTGGTGTAAAACCAGACGGTTTCAATATTAATGAAAAATGTGGATCAACTTATCCATCTAAAATTAGACTGGCTGTTAAAAAATTTAAAGCGAATGTTGGCATCTCTTTTGATGGGGATGCAGACAGAATAATTATGTGTGATGAAAAAGGAAAAATTGTAGATGGGGACCAAATCATTGCAATGCTTGCTAGAAGATGGAAGTCAAAACGTATCCTGAAAGGTGGAGTAATTGGGACTTTGATGTCCAATTACGGTTTAGAGAAATTTCTAAAAAATGAAAAAATAGGATTTTCCAGATCTAAAGTGGGTGACAGATATGTTAAGGAAAGAATGAAAAAATTGAATTTTAATTTGGGTGGTGAACAGTCTGGTCATATAATTTTAGGAAAATTTGCAACAACTGGAGATGGTTTACTTGTAGCTTTAGAAGTTTTGTTCTCTTTAAGAAAAGGAAAAAAGGCAAGCAAACTATTAAATGTTTTTAAACCTTTACCCCAAATTTTAGAAAATGTTGTTGTGAAAAACAAAGATATAATTGGTAAATCAAAATGTAAAAATGCAATCAAAAAAGCTAACAAACTCATGGGTCAAAAAGGGAGAATTTTAGTTAGAAAATCTGGAACTGAACCAAAAATTAGGATTATGGCAGAGTCATATGATAAGAGTTTAATTTTAAAATGTATAAAAATAATTAAGAAATCGATAAAGTAACTTGAAACCTAAGTCTAAAATTTTAATAATTGCAGGATCAGATTCTTCAGGGGGAGCTGGAATTCAGGCTGACATTAAGACAGTCACAGCATTGGGTGGCTATGCTATGACCGCAGTCACTGCTATCACAGCACAAAACACAATGGGAGTGAGTTCTGTAGTTCCAATAAATCCAAAAGAAATAGAAAAGCAAATTTTATTTACAACTAAAGATATAAAACCAGATGCTATAAAAATTGGCATGCTTCATTCACCAGAGGTAATTATTTCAATTATAAAAGCTTTAAGAAAAGTTAAAACAAAAAAGATCATTTTAGATCCAGTTATGGTTGCCAAAGGTGGATTTAAATTAATAAATAATAAAGCTATTAAAACTTTAAAAAAAAAATTAATAACAAAAGTTCATCTAATAACACCCAATATTCCAGAGGCTGAAGTTTTAACTAATAAAAAAATAAAAAATTTAGAAGACATGATACATGCCGCCAATATTCTGCTTGAATTAGGAGTTAAAAATATTTTGCTGAAAGGTGGGCACAGAGATACAAAAATTATGCAAGATGTATTTTTAAATAGGAAAGAATTAAAAATTTTTAAAAATAAAAAAATTAAAACCAAAAATACACACGGGAGTGGTTGTACTTTATCAAGCGCAATTACAACTTTCTTTGCGTGTGGAAAAAATCTAAATAAATCCTGTGAGCTTGGAATTAAATATGTTAATCAATCAATTAGATCGAATCTTAATTATGGAAAAGGCCATGGACCAATTAATCATCTAAGCTCGATAAAAATTAATAGGAAATTCAATTAATGAAAAATGTTGTAGTAGTAGGTTCGCAGTGGGGTGACGAAGGAAAAGGAAAAATTGTTGACTGGCTTTCAAGTGAAGCAGATGTTGTTGTGCGTTTTCAAGGAGGTCACAACGCTGGTCACACTTTAGTTATTGATGGAGTTACTTATAAACTTAGACTGTTGCCATCAGGAATAGTCAGAAAAAATAAAATATCAGTAATTGGAAATGGTGTTGTTGTAGATCCCTGGGCACTTCTTGATGAAATTAAAGAAATAAAATCAAAAGGTATAAATGTTGATGAAAAAAATTTAATACTATCCGAATCTGCAAATCTTATTCTTCCCTTTCATAAAGAAATGGACGAAATAAGAGAGGATGCCGCAGGAAAATCTAAAATTGGAACAACAAGAAGAGGGATCGGACCTGCCTATGAAGATAAAATTGGTAGAAGATCAATTAGAGTAATGGATTTAGTATCTGAAAGTAATTTAGACCATAGATTAGAAGCTGTTCTCATCCATCACAATGCGATAAGAAAGGGCTTAGGAAAAAAAATCTTTGAAAAAGATCAATTGAAAAAAGATCTGCTTAAAATAGCTCCAGAAATATTAAAATTTTCTCAACCTGTTTGGAAAAAAATAGACGAATATAAATCAAAAGGTAAAAAGATATTGTTTGAAGGCGCCCAAGGTGTTTTGTTAGATGTTGATCATGGCACATATCCATTTGTTACTTCATCTAATACAGTGGCTTCATCAGCAGCAACTGGAACAGGATGTGGACCAAATACAATAAACTATGTGTTAGGTATAACAAAAGCTTATACCACTAGAGTAGGTGAAGGACCGTTCCCAACAGAGCTTAAGGATAAAATTGGAGAACTTTTGGGAACTAGAGGTAAAGAATTTGGAACTGTGACTAGTAGAAAAAGAAGATGTGGTTGGTTCGATGGAGTTCTTGTAAGGCAGACAATAAAAATTTCTGGAATTAATGCAATAGCTCTCACAAAATTAGATGTTCTAGATAAACTTGATGAGATTAAAATGTGCGTTGCTTACGAACTTGATGGAAAAAAGATAGATTATTTACCCGCAGCTGTGGATGATCAACTAAAAGTTAAACCAATCTATAAAGTATTTAAGGGGTGGAAATCATCAACTCACGGTACAAAAAAACTCGATAAGTTGCCAGAAAATGCAAGAATATATATAAAAGAATTAGAAAAATTTATTGAAGCTAAAATTTCTAGTATTTCAACAAGTCCAGAGAGACAAGATACTATTCTTATTGAAAATCCATTTTAATTTTTTGTAAGAAGATTTTTTGATTTACTTGAATTTAACATTGTCTTCTGCAACTTCTCAAATGCCTTAGTTTCAATTTGTCTTATTCTTTCTCTGCTGATTTTAAATTTTTTACTTAATTCATCCAAAGTTTTTGGATTATTTGATAATTTTCTAGCTTCTAATATTTTTTTCTCTCTATCATTAAGTATTTTTATAGCTTCATTTAATAATAATTTTTTTTCATCCATCTCTTGTTTTTGCGAAACATAAAGTTCTTGATCAAGGCTTTCATCTACTACCCAGTCTTGCCATTCATCTTTTTCACCGCTTTTAATTGGTTCATTGAGTGATTTTTCCTGCCCCATCATTCTACGATTCATTGAAATAACTTCTTCTGATTTGACATTTAGTCTATCAGATATTTCTTTAACTTGATCTTTTCTTAAATCTCCTTCTTGAGTTGGAGCAATTTGCTTTTTTATTTTTTTTAAATTAAAAAATAATTTTTTTTGTGCTGCTGTAGTCCCCATTTTTACTAAACTCCATGATCTTAAAACATATTCTTGCATTGCAGCTTTAATCCACCACATAGCATAAGTTGCCAGTCTAAACCCTTTATCTGGATTAAATTTTTTTACCGCTTGCATAAGACCGATATTCCCCTCAGAAATTAATTCACTTACTGGAAGCCCATAACCACGATAACCCATTGCAATTTTTGCAACTAATCTGAGGTGACTTGTTACTAATTTGTGGGCTGATTTTAAATTACCTCTTTCCTTCCAATTTTTTGCAAGCATATATTCTTCCTCGGCATCAAGCATTGGAAACTTTTTAATCTGCGAAAGGTATAATGATAGCCCACCTTCGCCTGAAAGAATAGGAAGATTAGTTATTTCTGTTTTTGTATTCATCTTGTGTATATATATTTCTTAAATTAAATTTTTCAATTGCTAAATTTCTCAAGTAAATCCAGCATTTTTTTGAAATCTAATGGTAATTTTGAGTTAAATTTCATTTCGGTATTTTTGGTCGGGTGTATAAAACCCAATTCTTTTGCATGAAGTGCTTGTCTTTTAAAGTTTAACAAAATCTTTTCAAAACTTTTATTGATTTTTCTAAATTTTAATTTTTTTTTCCCGTATTTTTTATCTCCTACTAAACCATTACCTTTATATGAAAGATGAACTCTAATTTGATGCGTTCTTCCTGTTTCAAGCAAACATTCAACCAAACTTATTTTTGGTATTTCTTTGCTACTATAAACCTTTAGTGTTTTATAATTAGTGATAGCCTTTTTACCTCGTACTTCACTTACTGACATCAACTGTCTATTTTTTTTATTTCTTGATAAAAGAGTTGTAACCCTACCATTTAGGGGCCTAACAACTCCCCATATTAAAGCAATATATTTTCTTTTTATTGTGTGCCTGCTAAATTGTTCTGAAAGTTTTGCATGAGAAAAATTATTTTTTGCTACAACAATTAACCCGCTTGTATCTTTATCAATCCTATGGACTATTCCAGGTCTAGAAGATCCATTTATATTTGATAAGTTTTCATTATACAAATGTAATAATCCATTTACTAATGTTCCATCTTTATTTCCAGCACCTGGGTGAACCACCATTCCACTCGGTTTATTTACTATTATTAAATCTTTGTCTTCATAAACTATATCGATTTTAATCTTCTGAGATTTTATGTGTTCTTTTTTATTTTCAATAATTGATAATTTTATTTGATCTCCAATTCTTAATTTTTGAGATGGGAAAGGTATTATTTTATCATTAATATGAACATTTTCCGAAAGTATAATCCTCTTAATATGTGTTCTTGTGAAATTTTTTAATTTATATGCCAAATACTTATCCAGCCTCACTTTGCTGTCATCTTTTTCTACCAAAAATGTTTTAATTTTATCCATTTATAGTTTAAAACAACTTTTAAGCGCTCGTAGCTCAACTGGATAGAGCGTCTGACTTCGGATCAGAAGGTTGAGGGTTCAACTCCTTCCGGGCGCGCCAATCATCAGGCTATCCATTTTTTTAATTTATCCTTATTTTCAATAATATATTTTGGAAAGCTTGAATCCATTTCAATTTTTCTTAATTTATATCCTCTTCCCAAAACATCTTCACCTTTTTCGATTTTAGATTGTATATTTTCCACATCAATTATTTCTTCTTTATTAAACTCCCCATGTGCGAATGATTTAATTTTTTTCGATATATTTTTTGGATCTTGAAGATAAGCAAAGTGCCAGCCCCCGTCCTTAATTATTTGGAGATTCTTTGGCTTGTCTAACCTCCAAAAAGGATATTGTTTAAATTTTAAATTTCTAAGCCATTGTGGAGATTTAAGATTTTTTTTTAGACATATCCTAGATCCGTGCCAGTTATCCTCATTTAAATTTAGAAAGTTTAATTTATACATAAACATTTTTTGTGAAAAAACCCCGTATTTGTTTTTATCGAAATTACCTAGTTTATTTAAATTTGGAATTTCATCTACATCAGACAAAATTACCAAATCGTTATCTTGACATTTTTTTAGTCCTTTCAGAATTGAATTTCTCTGATGTTGTTCTACTAAAGACTCTCCTCCAAAATGAGGTTTTTTAATATCATCAGGAGTATCATCAACAGCAATGTAAATAATTTTATTCTTAAATTTTTGGTATTTATTTATATCAAAATGTAATTTTCTAGGCTGCCCTTGATGGTTGACCGTAGACTCAGAAACTACAAAAAAATCTACATATTTATTAATAATATTAAATCTCAAATCAACAATATGTTCTTCATTAAAATACTGAAAACAGTCAAAGATAGCCATATAATATTTAATTAAAATATTTGTCCTTTGTTTTAGCGTAATGTTCAGAGTAACTTAAGTTTAAAATATTTGATATTTTTTTTAATAATTTTATTTGGCCAGATATAAGCATTAAACTTATAAATTCTCTTTCTTTTCCAATTATTAATTTTTTTCCACTATCTGATAAAAAATTTGGAATAAAAACCATATCCATTTCGACTGGCGTTCTTGTTGCGTGCGATCCTATTTCTCTCCAATCAGAAATAATATAGTCTAATTTATATAGAAAGTTTGAAATTTCTGTCCAATTATAAATATTTTTGTACATTGGAAATATCTGAGCTTCACACTTTATCATTAATGGTCTGTAACTTCCCATTCCTTTTAATATTTCTAACTCTGCTCCTTGAGTATCTATTTTTAGATAGTCCAATGTATCTATATTAATTTCATTTAGGTTTGAGCTTAATGTATCACACTCAACCATTTGTGTTTTAGTAATATCAAATAAATGAAAATCTTTTTCTTTGAAACCATAAATCGGTAAAGATTTTTTATTAGGTTCAAACATAGAGGAACTTCCAGGACGTTTACCTAAAATAAAAAGTTCTTTAGTACATTTTGAACTCCAAAGACCTTTATTTATAATTTGCTCATCCTCACCTTGAATTGAAGTATTATTTAAAGGATCGACCAATACAGATTTAAAATACTTATTGTATTTAGAGGGAAAAAATTTGTCAGAATTAAATCCTCCTTGGGACCCAACATCAAGAGCAATTAATTTTTTTTTCCCCAATATTTTTTCAACACTTGTTTGTAAATTGTAGTTATCATTTGCTCTAATTTTTTTTTCATTAAGAAAATTTATTGCCCTCGTGTTAGTTTTTAATGCCTGAAGTATTTTATAAAAAAAAGGCAATATTATCTTTGTTATACTTACTCCAATTTTTCTTAAAAACATAAAAATTACTATTTTTTAGTGAAAGTCGTTAAACCTATTTTTTTTCCATCAATTTTATCAGAAGAGCAATGCAAATTGGTTCTATCAAAAATTAACATAGAACCCAACTCCCATTCATATACATACTCAATTTCTAAACCGGCTAGATTTTCTAATTTTTCGTGCTTTAAATATTTCTGATGATGTTCCTTATTAAAAGGTTTTTTTCCATACATTTTGATATGTTCTGAGGATCTTTTATTTTGGCCATAATTTAAGTTTTTCTTTTCTAGTTCTTTAGGATCTAATGTAAACATCGTGGAACCTCCGTAGTATCTATTTTTAAATATAACAGTACTTCCATGAGGTGTTAAAGGTATCAACGTCTGTCTATAAATGACATTTTCAGAATTAAAACCAGCATCAACATGAAGTCCAATAGGGTTGTAACTTTCTTGAATAAGCCCATATATATCTTTGCCTTTTTCATCTTGGAGATTATCCATTTTGAATTCACCAATTTCATTTTTTAATCTCTCACAAAATAATTTTTCCAATTTTTCACTATAACCTTGAAGCCATCTTTTTTTAATAACGTTTTGATTTTTGTTATGAACTGTTGTGGGTAAACTTTTATATAATTTTAAAAATTCATTGATCTCATCATTGCTAAACAAATTTTTTAAAACCTTTGGAGAACCTTCATTTTTTTTTATTTCTTCAATTTTTATATGCATAATACTTATTCACCCATATTTATTAATGTTCCTCTAGTTTTGGCTCCAAAAAAAGAAACATAGAAAATTATAACACCTAAAACGAAATAAAGTATAGATATAGATATTGCTTTAAATATGTCGAAATAATTTACCACGTCATTTAATAGAATATTTCTCATTTCTTCAAATATATGAACTAGAGGAAGACCTTTTGCTACAAATTGTAGTGATATAGGCAAAATATCTAATGGATAATAAATACATCCTAAGGGAGCTAAAAAAAATAAACTTGCCCAAGCAATATTTTCAAATGATGGACCAAATCTTAATAAACCTGACGTTACTAGAAGACCCAAAGTTACGCCAAAAAGATATAAAGATAATAACAAAAATAATAGTGGCAAACCAAGTTCAAAAACAGAAACACCAAAAAGAGGTATTGCTATAATTGCCGCTGGAACCATACCAATTAACGCTCTCAATATAGCTGTTAAAGTAAGAGATGCAATTATTTCACTCAATTTAATTGGCGCTATAAATAAATTTGTAAAATTTCTACTCCATATTTCTTCTAAAAACATCATATTAAAACTAATGCTAACTCTAAATAAGAAATCATATAATATTGCTGCAGTTAAGATAATTCCAACGGTATTGCTATAATAATCAGAATTTAAAGTAAAAAATTTAGAAATAAATCCCCAAAGAAAAATTTGAACAGTAGGCCAATAAATCAGATCCACAATTCTTGGAAGAGAATTACTTATCAAATACAAATGTCTCAATGCCAAAGCATAAATTTTACCTAGGTTCATTTTTACCTCTGGCTAATTTAAGAAAAGTTTCTTCAAGATTATTTCTTCCGTGTTTTTTAATAATTTCCTCACAAGTGCCTCTGTCAATAATTTCTCCACTTTTCATCATTATTATACTGTCACATAATCTTTCAACTTCATTCATATTGTGAGAAGCAAGTAGAACTGTAACTTGATTTTCTGATCTGTACTTTTGGATATAAGTTCGAACAAAATCACCAATATCTGGATCTAGACTGGCAGTAGGTTCGTCCAAAAATAAAATTTCTGGTTTATTTATTAAAGATTTTGCTAAAGAAACTCTATTTTTTTGACCCGATGAAAGTTCTCCAGTCTTTCTATTAAAAAAATTTTTGATATCTAAATCTTCTGAAATTTCTTCAATTCTATCTTTTAAATTTTTTATACCGTAAAGTCTTCCATATACTTCGAGATTTTGTCTAACAGTTAATTTTTTTGGTAATTCAATATATGGTGAAGCAAAATTAATTCTGCTTAATATTTCATCTCTTTTAAAAGTATCAATATTTTTATTATCTATAAGTATTTCACCACTAGTTGGTTTTATTAAACCCAGCATCATTCCTATTGAAGTAGTTTTGCCACAACCGTTTGGGCCAAGAAGTCCTAATGTCTTGTTTTTTTCAATAGAAAAATTAATATTATTAACCGCAAGTGTATCTTTGTATTTTTTTGAAAGATTTTTAATTTGTATAAACATTTTTAATATGCCGCTTTTCTTAATCTATCGTTAATAGCTATCCCAATTTTATTGTTTGGAATTCTAACAATATTTATTTTTTTGAAACCCAAATTTTTAATTTTTCTCAAAGTCTTGTATAAGTTTCTTGCAGCTTCCTCCAAGTTACCTCTTTTACTCAAATTGAATATATTTTTATTATTATCTTTATACTTTTTTCCAAACACTATGAATGCGGCTTTATTATCCGCTTTTTTACAGTTGAGTTTAATTGGTATGCCCGGAGAATAATGTTTTTTTAATAGACCAGGTGAAGATATTTTGTTTGTTTTTTTTAAAAAGGATAATTTTTTTTTTAATACTTTTCCAATTTGATCAATATTAATTGATCCAGGCCTTAGGATTTGTGTTTTTCCGTATAAGTTTATCACGGTTGACTCTAATCCAATTTTACTAGTTCCTCCATCAAGAATAAATTTAATCTTACTAGAGAACTCATCCAAAACATCACTACTACTTACTGGGCTTAAAGCTGATGAAATATTTGCACTTGGAATTGCCAAAGGAAATTCTAAATTTTTTAGTAAATTTCTAATAATTTTATTTTTGGGAAATCTTATTGCAATAGTTTTTAAACCCGAATTTGCTATTAATGAAATTTTTGAATTTTTTCTCTTCTTTAAAATATAAGTTAAAGGACCTGGAGAAAATTTTTTGTAAAGTTTTAAAAAATTTTTATTTATAAACGCATCTTTTTTAAGACTTCTTAGATTATAATAATGGATAATCAAAGGATTTCTTTTTGGTCTTTTTTTAAGTTTGTATATTTTTCTTACTGATATATTAGAATAGGCATTTCCAGCCAATCCATAAACAGTCTCTGTTGGAACAGCAATTAAATTGTGATTCTTTAAAAATTTTTTTGCTTTATTCAAATTTTGACGTGAATTTTTATAGATATTTTTCATATTACGATTATTATAATTTTTATGAAAACGAAAAATATTCCAACTGATATTAAAAGTAAATCAATAAACGAAGCAAAATCAGAAATACTAGATATTCTTGAAAGATTAGAAAATGGAAAAGTAGACTTAGAAAGTTCAAAAACTGACTACGAAAGGCTTATATTTTTAAATAACCACATAGACAACCTTTTTAAAGAGAAACTAAAAAATATACAATCTATAGGAAAAAATAATTTAAAATAAATGAATGCTAAAAAATATAAAAAATAACGCAAAAACTGTAGATATTTTTTTAAAAAAATATTTTAAAAAGCAAAAGTATTCGAATTTAATAATGCCAATGAAATATGGTACCTTGTTCGGAGGAAAAAAAATTAGATCAACTATTATTTTAAATACTGCCAAAATATTTAAAATAGAACCAAGTAAAGTAATAAATATTTGTGCAGCTGTAGAATGTATACACTCATATTCTCTAATTCACGACGATCTTCCATGTATGGATAATGATAAATTAAGAAGGGGCAAACCTTCGACACATGTAAAATTTGGCGAGTCGACAGCTATACTTTCGGGAAATTCTTTATTAACCCTTGCTTTTGAAATTATCACAGACAAAAAATTTAAAGTTAAAAATAGTGCTAAAGTAGAACTTTTAAAAAGACTTGCTGAATGTGCTGGTCATGTTGGTATAGCTGGAGGTCAATTTTTAGATTTAAGTTATGAAAATAAGAAAATTAATTTTTCAAAAATAATAAGTATGCAAAGAAAAAAGACTGGAAAATTATTTGAGTTTTGTTGTTTGGCACCCGCAATAGTTATAAATGGAAGTAGTAAAACAAAGCGAACAATGAGCACTATAGGATCAGAAATAGGGCTACTTTTCCAAATTGCAGATGATTTTTTAGATATAAAAGGAAGTAAAAAAAACGTAGGAAAACCAGTTAATAAAGATATAAAAAAGGGAAAATCAACACTAATCAAACTAATTGGGTATAATAAAACTTTAGAGTTTGCTTTAAAAAGAAAAAAATTGATAATTGAAAAGTTAAAAAAATACGGAAAAAGATCTGATAGGCTTATGAATACAGTAAACTTTATATTAAATAGAACTTATTAATGAAAGAGAAATTATTAGATAAAATTAATTATCCTGCAGAACTAAGAAAGTTAAAAAAAAATCAATTAGAACAGATTTCAAATGAATTGAGGTCTGAAGTAATTAACGTTGTTTCTGAAACAGGCGGTCATCTAGGTGCTGGTTTAGGTGTTGTAGAACTAACAGTCGCACTTCATTACGTATTTAATACCCCAAAAGATAAGTTGGTTTGGGATGTGGGTCATCAATGCTACCCCCATAAAATTATTACCGGTAGAAGAGATAAAATCAAAACATTGCGTAAAGGAGGAGGTCTATCAGGATTTACAAAAAGGGCAGAAAGCGAATACGATCCTTTTGGAGCAGCACACAGTTCAACCTCAATTTCTTCAACTTTGGGAATGGCTACTGCTAAAAAATTATCTAATGACAATAACAATGTTGTAGCTGTAATTGGTGATGGAGCGATGAGTGCCGGGATGGCATACGAAGCAATGAATAATGCCGGAGCGATGAAGTCAAAATTAATTGTAGTATTAAACGACAATGATATGTCAATTGCAAGACCTGTTGGAGCAATGAGTAAATATTTGGCGAGACTTTTATCTGGTAAAATTTACTTTAGTTTTAGAGAAACTATTAAACTAATACTTTCAGCTTTCTCAAAAAGATTTTCAAAAACTGCTGGAAAAGCAGAAGATGTGTTAAGAGGCATTGTAACAGGAGGTACACTTTTCAATCAACTAGGTTTTTATTATATTGGACCAATAGATGGTCATGACGTAAATAATTTAGTCACAATATTAGAAAATGTAAAAAATTCAAAACATCAAGGACCAATATTGATACATGCAATTACAAAAAAAGGAAAAGGCTATAAACCCGCGGAAGAATCCGGAGATAAGTATCATGGAGTTTCCAAATTTAATATTTTAACTGGAGAGCAATCCAAAGGAAAATCAAAAACCCCCTCATATACAAAAGTCTTTGCAAATACTTTAATTAAACATGCAGAGAATGATACAAAAATAGTAGCTATAACTGGCGCTATGCCGTCGGGGACAGGATTAGATTTATTCGAAAAAAAATTTCCTGACAGAATGTTTGATGTTGGTATTGCAGAACAACATGGTGTAACTTTTGCAGCAGGCTTAGCTACCGAGGGATATAAGCCATTTGCTGCTATTTATTCAACTTTCTTACAAAGAGCATATGATCAAGTAGTCCACGATGTTGCGATTCAATCTTTGCCAGTAAGATTTGCTATTGATAGAGCTGGTTTGGTTGGATCTGATGGGCCTACGCATGCTGGGTCTTTTGATATTACCTATTTATCAACTTTACCAAATTTTATTGTTATGGCTGCGAGCGATGAATCAGAGTTAGTTAAAATGATCAATACCTCTGTAGGTATAAACGATAAACCATCAGCATTTAGATATCCTAGAGGAACAGGTTTTGGAGTTGAATTACCAACTATAAAAGAAGTGCTTGAAATAGGAAAAGGAAAAATGGTTTTGCAAGGAAAACATGTTGCAATTTTAAATTTTGGAGCAAGATTAAATGAATGCAAGAAAGCTTCTGAAATTCTTAAAAAAAAAGGAATTTCAACAAGTATTTTAGATGCAAGATTTGTAAAACCACTAGATGAAAAATTAATAATTGAATTAGCTTCAAATCATGAAGCTATAATAACAATAGAAGAAGGATCTATCGGAGGTTTTGGATCACATGTTAGTAAACTTTTATCTGATAGGGGATTTTACGATAAAGGTTTAAAATTTAGGTCAATGAATCTTCCAGATAAATTTTTAGATCAGGACACACCAGAAAAAATGTATAATGTTGCCGGGCTTGACTCTGAAGGTATTGTTCAAAAAGTTGAAAATATTTTAAATTCTAATGTAGTTCTCGCTAAAAATAAAAATCTTTTTTAACCACATTGAGCTCTATTCATCAGGTAGTGATCTAATATCACACAAGAAAGCATTGCTTCCCCTATCGGAACAGCTCTAATTCCAACGCAAGGATCATGACGACCTTTAACTGAAATTTTTGTATTTTTTCCTTTTTTATCTATGGTTTCTCTTGTGTTAATTATAGAGGATGTGGGTTTTACCGCAAAAGAAGCAATGATTTCTTGTCCAGAAGATATTCCTCCAAGTATACCTCCAGCATTATTGCTTTTAAATTTAATTTTTTTAGATCCAGATCTCATTTCATCAGAATTTTCTTCTCCGGATAAGTATGCGGAACTCATACCTGAACCAATATTTACTCCTTTTACAGCATTAATACTCATTAATGCAGAGGCAATATCAGCATCCAATTTTGAATAAATAGGTGCACCCAGCCCTGTAGGAATACCATTTGCTCTTAACTCAATAATCGCACCACAAGATGATCCTGATTTTCTTACTGCTAAAAGATATTTTTCCCAAAGTGCAACAGATTTTTTATCAGGACAAAAGAAAGGGTTCTTTCCTATTTCATTATTATTCCAATTATTTTTATCGCACCCCATAATCCCTAATTGAATAACTCCTCCTATAATATTAAATTTTTTTCCAAGAATATTTTTTAAAACTGTTTTGGCAATTGCACCTGCAGCAACTCTTGATGCAGTCTCTCTTGCGGATTGTCTTCCACCACCTCGGAAATCTCTAATTCCATACTTTTTAAAATAAGTAAAATCCGCATGTCCAGGTCTAAACTTATTTTTTATAGACTCATAATCTCTAGATCTCTTATCCTCATTTCTAATCAAAATTGAAATAGGTGTGCCTGTAGTTTTGCCACCAAAGACTCCCGACAATATTTCTATTTTATCTGACTCTTTTCTCTGAGAAACAAACTTGGAATTACCTGGTCTTCTACGATCCATATCTTTTTGTATGTCCTTATCATTTAGAGGTATATTTGGTGGGCAACCATCCACAATACAGCCTATAGCTGGACCATGAGACTCACCCCATGTAGTAAACCTAAATATTTTTCCAAAAGTATTAAAAGACATCGATAATTAATGTATAAATTATTTTATATAAATTATGAATCAAAAAAGTGGCCAAAATTCGCTAG
>PAGZ01000011.1 GCA_002704625.1 Candidatus Pelagibacter sp. | reverse complement strand
GGTTTAAGTCCGTCAGCAGTAAACGGCATGTCACTTTCAGGAATGATATTGCCCATGGTGCCCTTTTGTCCATGACGACTAGAGAACTTATCACCAATTACTGGTTGCCGCACAGTTCTAACACGTACTTTACAAAAGTTATATCCATCACCATTTCGATCAATGAAGTTTTTATCAACATATGATTCTTCAATGGTTCTATACATAATGCTCTGATCATCATACTTAATTACCTTTGTATGATCGTTTCTAGCATCTTTGAGTGGAAGGACCTTTGCAATTATTATGTCGCGATTTTCGAGAAGTGCATCTTCTGGAATAACACCTTGTTCATTAACCTTGTCATAATTAGCATACTTCATACCCTTAGTTCTTGACTTTTCGGGTTGGCAACGAATTTCTTCGTCGCCGTGAATCTTCTTATCTTCATCTTTTACTGTAGTAAGAATTGTCGCTTGAAATAGGCCACGCTTTACTGCGCCTTCATTAAATAGGATTGAATCCTCCTGATTATAGCCACTATGTGTCATAATAGCTACAATTACCTGAGACCCCGCCGGAACCTTAGTTAGCTCCATAAGATTCATAATTCGTGTATCTACAAGTGGACGCATTGGATATGTAAGTACATATGCTGTTTTATCCATCCGCTGATCGTAATTCGTAACATACATTCCCATAGCTTGCTTACCCATAGCACATTGATATGTATTTCTAGGAGATTGATTATGTTCTGGAAATGGAATGCAAGATGCAAGAATGCCAAATATAGTACTAGGATGAATCTCGCAATGAGTGTAACGATAAATCTTAGACAACCCTTGTTGAGCAAGTTCAGCAGGACGCATTGCAATCATACTAAGATTTTGTTCGGCAGGATCAATATATTCCATTACCGCATCAGGATAGCGCATACTAGTAAGTAGATCATCCCAGACAAGCGTACGTTCACGAATCTTACGAATATGTTTTTTGTTAAGAACTAGCTGATTATCTAAAACTCGAAGTACTGGACGAGTCAATCTACCAGCCTCATTACACACCCTAATTTCTTTATGCTTAATATCAAATGTAATTGATGTATAAATGTTAATAATACCGCTGTGCTTTTTTATTTTCAAACTTTTGTAAAGTTCTCCTGCATTTTTCGCATTTCCTAGCCAGCAGCCATTGATAAATACCTTGACTCCACCGTGAAGTCCTTCTGGAGTCATTTCATGAAAGTCAAATATGTGAGGAGTAATATAGTCATACAATGATTGACTATTTGATGGAATAGTCACATGAGTCATGTAAGCTAGATTTTTAACTACACCTACACTATGACCTTCTGGAGTTTCAGCCGGACACAAGAATCCCCAAGATGTATTATGTAGCTTACGTGGCGGAATCAATTTGCCACTTTTATCAATTGGGGTATTTACTCGTCGTAAATGACTAAGACTAGCAATATATGTCAATCGGTTTAATACCTGAGCTACACCAACCTTATTACTACTGGTCTGCTTAATACCAAAATCACCTGTTGCAAGAGCTCTTTTAAGTCCATTTTCAATTGTAGTTGATTTGACAATTTTATAAACATTTGTCATGTTAACAATGGAACCATAATCATCTGTAGATCTCCATGATCCATTATTGATTTCTCTAATAACTTGCTTTTGCATATCTTTTACAAGTTTGTTGAAGTAATTTCTAAAGAGATTATTCAGCAACACACCTGATAGATCAAGACGTTTATTAAGATACGAATCCCGATCATCTGTTTCTTCCCAACCAATGCTAGTCCTAAGTAATTTGTTACACATGTATCCCAAGAAGAATATCTTTTGATCCATGGTTTTGCAATGAGGAAACAAATCGTTTTCTAGAACATCTACAGTAAAGTCTCTTTTTTTGCGTGCACCCGCCTCCTTATCCATATGCAGCGGAGTATACATTGCGTGTGAAGTAATAAGAGTGAGAGCCTCATCTTTTGTCATATATTTTGAGGCTTCTAGAATAGAAGCCCTTAGAAGCATCGTAAGTTTTTGTGTCTCTTCTATTTCTGTTCTATCACTTACATTCAAGATAATTTTTTCACAAATCTCCTTATCATTTTCAATCCCAAGTGCTCTAAACACTACAAACAGAGGAATTGGCTGTTTGATTCTGGGAATATTCAAGAATATTGGTTGTCCAAGACCATTATTTTTGTTAGCAATTACCATAGTAATTTGCTTTGGCGAAATACATTTGAAATCCGGGACTGACTTAATTTCAGCGGTCCATTCCCATTTATTATTATTTTTGGCAGTATTGAAACATTGTACAAGATTTTCTGCAGCTCTTTCTTGTGCAAGACATGTTTTCTCAGAACCATTGATAATAAAATATCCTCCAGCATCAAACTGGCATTCGCCAGTAACAGCAGGCGAAACATGGCTATATTGCTGAAGAACACATACAGCAGATTTCAACATAATTGGTAGTTTTCCAATATGAATCTTTGGAAGTATCTTGTAAAATGTTTGCTCTGATTCCATATTTTCACCACCACGAACAATATATTTGATATTCATATCAATAGTCATATTGGAAGCATATGTGAAGTTTCTAAGACGTGCTTCTTGCGGAAACATCAACTTGATTGCACCAGTATTTTCATGAATCTGTGGTCGATAAATATTAAAATTCTCAAAAGTAACAAACATTTCTAAACTATATTTTCCAGAGGGTTCGTGCAGTGATTTTTCAGATCGGATGTGAACAGGATTAAACATTGCAATAGTTTTTGGGATCTGATGAGTAACAAAGTCATTATATGATTCCAACTGATGTCTTACAAGCCTCTCAAGATGTGCATCTTGAAAATACGACTTGATAACATCCCATGGATGTTCAATATAACGGCTTGTGTCAATTTGATCACTCACATTATTATCACAGGCTTGCATGTTCTGTTTTGATCCTATCTGCATAGTCTATATTTCATTTCAATTTATCTTTAAATCTTTACATAATATATATCGATGCCCCGTGATAATAGTAATAATTTGTTTGATAATTCTGGACAATTAATTACATTCAATACTAATGATGTATCAAACAATACATTTTCTGTATTTAATTTATTAGATTCTTCAAACAACATGATTTTAGATCCCTTAGAAGATTGGAGGAGAAAAAAAATCGCATTTATATTAAAAATGCTCGAAGAGGACGCGGAAATACCAGAAAAGCGACTTAGAAGTAGTACTACAGATAATATTAATATGATTAATAAGTCTCAGAGTAGTAAAAAACAACGATGTAATTTATTGATTGAAGGTTTGGATAATAGTTCTCAACCTTCACCAGTTATAAATATCTCTCCCTCAGAATCATTAAATGTATTTTTATCAGTATGCGATAAAGAGTATCCAACTGATGATATCATGGATCCTTATCTTGATATACCTAATCCGATCAAAACTCCTGAAATTATTAAGGAAAAAATAGATATTTGCTCAGAAATAAATGGTTTAGATGATCTTTTGCAACTTATAAAAAGATATCCTTTAGTAGATAATGTCGAATATAATATTGATATGGTAAGTCTTCATAAAATAGAACCCTCATTGCAAAGCCTACATGGGATGATTGGAATGAATAGTTTAAAAGATCATGTTGTTGATCAAATCATTTATTACTTACAAGATTTTCATAAAATGGGTGAGTGTGGAGACTTTATGCATACGGTAATTTATGGACCACCTGGTACTGGTAAAACAGAAGTTGCTAAAATTATTGGATCTATATTCTCTAATCTTGGAGTTTTACCAAATAATAGCTTTAAAAAAGTAACAAGAGCAGATCTTATTGCAGGTTATTTAGGACAAACCGCTCTTAAAACCAGAGATGTTATTAAAGAAGCAATGGGAGGAGTACTTTTTATAGATGAGGCTTATGCTTTAGGTAATCCAGAAAAGAAAGATTCATTTGCAAAAGAGTGTATTGATACCCTATGCGATGCATTAAGCGACTATAAGGATAAACTAATGGTTATTATCGCTGGTTATGAAAAAGAGTTGAAGGATTGTTTTTTCGCATTTAATCAGGGCCTTGACTCTAGATTTACATGGCGTTTTAAAACAGATGATTATAAACCAGATGAACTTATGCAAATATTTAATAAAAAAATACTTGATGCAAAATGGAATGTAGATGATGATGCTTTGAAAAATGAATGGTTTAAAAAGAATGCTGATTATTTTAAATATTTCGGTAGAGATATGGAAACACTATTTGCAAAAGTTAAAATTACTCATAGCAGACGAGTATTTTGTTTACCAAAAGATCAAAAAACAACTATAACAATGAAAGACATGGATTCTGGATTACAATTATATTTAGCAAATGATGAAGTTAAAAACAGAAAAGATTGCAAACAAATTGATCGAGACATAATGCAATCTATGTATGTTTAATTCGTCATAAAAGTTTTAGAATAATCTTTTTGTGTTCTAGTAACATGGTTGAAAAAAAAACTATTCAAGTGAATAAAGAATATTTTTCTTTAAATGGGCGTTTTGGTGGAAAAAAGTCTAGAAAAAAAGAAAATACTAGAAAAAAACGTGAAAAACCAAAAACGATTCAATCGTCCAAGAAGATGCGTAAAGAGTTTTTAAAAAAAATTAGAGATTATCAAAAACGGAAGGCTGATGAAATAAAAAGTGGTGGACAGAAAGCGGACAATAGTAATGAAGAAAATGAGTTTGAGAATGAGTTTTCAAATTCATTAGGATTTTTATCTAATATGATGGAGGCTGCAAAAAAAGAAAATCATCAAAAAACAGAAAAAATATACAAAGAAAAAGAAAAAGAAAATAGGCCATCAGTTGATGTATTATTGGAAATGCCTACCGTTTTAAAACCTGCAACAGATAGCAAAAGTTATTCTAATTCTAACAACTCAAATAAATCTTCAAATCATATTATTATTGATGAAAAAAACAATACAAAAATTGAGAGTGTGCAAGCACCACCATACAGTTCACTTAAAAATGGTTCAAGACCTACGTATCGTGAATGGATTAAAACACAAAAACGGCGTAAAGATAAAAATAACACTATTTCGATTGCTAATCCGCCACCTGAGAAAGCAGAAACAGAGAGATCTAAAAGATTAAAAGCTTATAAAAAGAAAAATGCTACACAAAGCAAAATCCCTAGAATGATAAAAACTAAGAAAACTACAAAAACTTTTAAACACAAACTTGGAAAAAATACTGATTCAAAAAAAGTTTCTATTTTAATAAAAGGTACAACAACACGAAAAAAGATTGCTGGTGAAAGAGCTACACTGAATCGTACATCAATTCATGAAATTAAAAAGTATTTGAGAGAACGTAATATGATAAAGTCTGGGAGCACCGCACCAGCAGATGTACTACGAAAAATGTATGAGCAGTGTATTTTAGCTGGAGATATAAGTAATCAAAATGGTGGCGTTTTAGTACATAACTATCTTAATAATTAACAATTTTTGCCTAGTAAACGCATTAAATAATATTTCTCTTTTCATCGTCTCTGAGATACATATCAGCCAAATGTTTCTAAATAATTTGAAAATATGTTTTCATTGTGCTTACCTAATATCAGCTTAAAGTATTATTACAAATCAATTTTTAATAATGCTATAAAACAAAGCATAAAGCAATCTCTCTAATTTAATATAATCGAAATGCCTATTGTACAAGATTATATTAGCTATACAGAAAAATGGAAAAAAGAATATGGTGAAAATACTGTTGTTTTAATGCAAGTTGGATCATTTTTTGAAATCTATGGATTGCGAGATTCGCAAGGTAATATTAGTGGTAGTAATATTGAAGATGTTGCAACAAAATGTGATCTTCTTATTGCTAAGAAAGGTCAAAAAATTAAAAATAAGCAGGTAGTTATGGCCGGATTTGGCTTGACTCAAATTGACAAATACATTAAAAAACTACAAGAACTTGGTTATACTTGTCCTATTTATACTCAAGATACACAAACAAAGAATACCAATAGAAGTTTGAGTGAAATTGTCTCACCTGGAACATATTTTTCTGCTGATTCAGAAATTATTTCAAATAATGCTGCATGTGTATGGATTAAAAAAGTAAATAAAACAAGATATACACCTGAACAGGTTCAAATGGGTGTAGCTGCTATTGATGTTAATAGCGGAAAAAGTACAATTTCTCAATTTACTAGTCAATATTACAATGACCCAACAACATATGATGATATTGAGCGTCAACTGGCTATTATTGCTCCACATGAAATTATTATTGTATTTCGAGGATTACAAAATGATGAATGTCGCTCTATTGTTTCTTATATTGGTGTAAGCAATAAAAAAGTACATATTGTTCAAGAAACCGATTTGAGTGAAATTGCACAAGCATCCAAAAATGCAGAAAAACAAAAATATCAGGGAGAGATAATGAAAACATTTTTTCCAGAAATCTCTCTTGAAGTTATTCATGAATCATTCAGAACACACGAACTTTCTATGCAAGCATACACAATGTTGATAGACTTTATATACGCACACAACACAACAATTTTAAATAAGATTTCATTCGCAACATTGGAAAATTATGCAGATACACTGCTTTTGGCAAACCATTCTCTTAGACAGCTGAATATTTTATGCGATGATCGACATAATGGTAAACTTCGATCCGTTACATCGCTTTTAGATAATTGTTGCACTTCTATGGGCAATCGTAGTTTCCGTTATTCATTTACACGTCCAACTACTAATATTAAAAAGCTAGAAGATAATTATAATGATATTCAAAATGCGATAGTAAGTGAAACATGGGAAAAAGTTAGATTAAAGTTGAAAGGTGTTCGAGATATCGACCAATTCTACAGAAAACTAACTGCTAATAAAGTAACTCCTAGAGATATTGCAAGATTAAATGATGACTTAATAAAAATTGTAGAACTATTTTTAGTTGTAGAAAAATGTAAACCGCTATTAGAAAGCATTAAAAGTAGACATATTGATTGTATTAGCAATGTAAGATTCTTAATTAATTTATTTGATAGTAATTTTGATATGGAAAAATGTTACGATATTGATGATGTATCTGAGGAAAAACTTGGATTGTTAACTCCAGAAAAGGCTTGTTTTGTAAAGTCTGGTGCTGTTGTAAATGAGATTCAGAAAGCTTATAGCGCAAGTTTAGATTGTGATAGTGCTTTGGGATATATTCAAACATATTTTTGTGAGTTGGTAGCAGAATATGAAAAAAAAAATACTGGCTCATATGTAAAAATACATGAAACCCCTAAGAGTAGCCCTATTCTGTGTGGAACGAATCGTCGCATGAAGATTTTGAAATCAGCTTTAGATGATACTACAGTTAAGTCACAATTTAATATTAAAATAAATGGAGAGGAAACACCATTTGACGTAACACAATGTGAAATTAAACAATATAGTTCTAGCAAGAAAGACTTAATGATTACTTCTCCACAGATACAAATAGTATGTGATGGACTACAAAGTTCAAGGCAGAAACTAATACATGAATTAGATAAGTTTTTTTGGGATTTTTGTAACAAATTAGCAGAAAAGAAAGATATATTTGAAAATATTTCCAAGTTTGTTGCATGGGTTGATTGCTTGCAAAATGCATGTTATATGGCTGTTAATTTTAATTATACCCGACCAAAAATAAATGCATCTTCTGAGAAAGCATTTTTAAATTGTATAGGATTGAGACATCCATTAATTGAACGACTCCAAGTAAATGAAACATATGTTCCAAATGATTTAACGTTAGGTGATGAAATAGACGGTCTTCTTTTGTATGGTACAAATGCAGTAGGAAAAAGTAGCTTTATTAAATCACTTGGTATTGCAGTTATAATGGCTCAGGCAGGTTTATATGTACCATGCGTTAGTATGGTATTCAAGCCATATTCAAAAATATTTACTAGGATTCTTGGAAATGATAATATATTTAAGGGATTATCTACATTTGCTGTAGAAATGTCTGAGTTGCGAACTATTTTAAATCAAAGTGACAAAAATAGTCTTGTAATAGGCGATGAATTATGTTCAGGAACAGAAAGTAATTCAGCAAAAAGCATTTTTACAGCAGGAGTCGAGTGGTTACATAATGCAAATTCTTCATTTATCTTTGCAACTCATTTTCATGAGATATGTAATTATGAAGAAATTGAGAAATTAAATCGATTAAAATTAATGCATATGTCTGTTATTTATGATAAGGAAACAGATACGCTTGTTTATGATAGATTGTTGAAAGATGGCGCAGGTGAAGACATGTATGGATTAGAAGTTTGTAAATCTCTTAGCTTAAAACCAGAGTTTTTAGAAAGAGCGCATAATCTTAGAATAAAATATAATCCAAAAGATCAAAATATTCTCAGTGCTAAGACATCACATTTTAATGCCAAGAAGGTAGTAACAAATTGTGAATTATGTGGAAAGATTGCAGAAGAGGTTCATCATCTTCAGCATCAACAAAAAGCAGATGATAATGGATATATTAACGGTATACATAAAAATCACCCTGCCAATTTAATGAATCTTTGCAAAGGGTGTCATGATAATATTCATGAAACGGGACAACAACATCGTAGAGTTAAAACATCAAAAGGATATAAATTAGTTTCAACCAAATCCTAGCATTATTATCTAAAAGTTTATATATATAATGAGTTCAGAAGTTGTAGAATTTCTTAAAACACAATGGCCAAGTATAATGAGTGTTGTTGTTACTTTACTTACATTAATCATTGTTTTTCAAGTTGTGGGGATAGATTTTAATCCAGTACAAGATAAACACATTGAAAAAGTAGTAACAATAGAATCTTTTGATACTGAGCCATCACATGAAATTATTGGAAAAACAAATAGTGCAGATTTAGGCAAGTTACATGAGGTATGCAGTGGTTTTAGTAGCAGGGCATGTAAAAATGCAAGTTATTGTGTTTTACTAGGCGGAAATGAATCAAAACCAATGTGTGTAGGAGGATCTAGAGCTGGCCCAACATATCACACAAAAGATGGAAAGGATATAGATTATGATAATTTTTGGCATAAGGGAAAATGTCTTGGGAAATGTCCAAAAGAATAAGAGAGTTTTATCTAGAAAATTGATATAGATAAAACTCTGCTGCTTATATATATTCAAGATGATTATACCAGTTAAATGCTTTACCTGTGGCAAGGTTTTGGGAAACAAGTATCGATATTATTGTATACAAGTGCGTAAGATTAAAAGTGATAAAAGCGCAATGGTTGATGAAGTTAAATATTTGACTACAGAAAATGCAGAAAAAACACCTGAAGGAGAAGTTTTAGACAAACTTCAATTAAATAAGATGTGTTGTAGACGTCATATACTTACTCATGTAGATATTGAATAAAATATCAATAGATAATATATAGCAATGTCAAAAGATTGTAATATGCATGGTGGGTCCGTATCAGTAATTACTCCAGCTGCTTATCCTCAAGGTCAGGGATGGAGTGAACCAAATAATCTGCCTGGTTCAAACGATCGTAATGTATCTGATGTTGGAAATCATTTTTCTTTGAACAGTGATGCGGGTGCTCTACCTGATCCTCTAGATACTAATCCTCAATCTGGAGGTGCTTGTGGTTGTCAGGCAAAACCTGTAGTTGGAGGAAAAAAGCGTAGACAACGATCACCAAAAAAGAAGGGGCGTAAAACTAAGGGGCATAAAGGCAAAAAGGGAAAAAAATCTCGTCGCAAGACTAAGGGCCGTAAAGGTCGCAAAACTACTCGCAAGGGGCATAAATCGCATGTCCGTGGAAAATACCGTCGCACAAAGCGTAAGATGATGCGAGGAGGAATGGGTCTTTTTGATGATCGCGGGAAATTATTTCAGCCGGTAACAAATCTAGTTAGAAACTCATTATTTGGAGCAGGAGAAATGGTAAATCAGTGGCAGGGGAAACCTGCTCCACTCAATCCTGCACCTACAAGTCAGGATAGACTAACACCTATGGGCGATGTAACACTTCCAATTATTCCAGATGTTCCTGATATTCACCAAGCAGCAGG
This sequence comes from Candidatus Pelagibacter sp., assembly GCA_002704625.1. The sequence goes on along the minus strand of PAGZ01000011.1, from coordinate 19,134 downwards.
ACAGGCAGTTGCGAATATTTAAAATAATTTCTAGGGAACATATATAATGAAATTGATAGAATCTATTCGTAAATTATGTTCGCCGGCGTACGTTTATTTAGTAATTTCTGTAATTGCTATTGTCGCGCTTATGTTCCAAAACGCAGGTAATCAAAATAAATATCAGTGTGGAGATTTTGAATGCCAGGTACCAAGTGTAGGTGCTGTGTTTCTTGCAAAAGGATTATATGTCGCCTTTTGGACGTTTATCTTAGATGCACTTTGTAAGGCAGGATACAAACAAGTATCCTGGTTTTTAGTGCTTCTACCATTTGTTATGTTCTTTGTTCTTATTGGCCTAATGATTTTAGTTATGGCTGGTGAGGGCGTTGAACAAGCACTTCAGTAAATATGTATCAATAAAATATACTTATTTACTACCAATAACATTTATTTTCAACTTCATTAGTACTACTATAACCATATATTTGTTGAAATGATTTCATTTCAACTTGTTCATTCGCATTTGGTTTTATCATACCAGGATTATAATTTTTATCTTTATCTTTGTATCTTTGACATGTTACACCAAATAATAATGGTAATACACCACCTACATATATACTTGATTTCTTTATTCTAGTGTATATAAAATCGCATATTGGCAAACCATACCCACCGCAAGAAACTAATGCAATATCAAAATCCAAAATACTTATATCTTGTATCATCTTCATGAATGTTTCAGACCAATTACTATGAACAAAGTTACCTCCAAGAGTATTAAATGTTTTATAATAGATGTATTTTTGATCAGGATGAAATAATCTGTTATCTCCACTGACTAAATTGTATCCTTTATCATTTTGATATTTAATTGAATCAGTAAAAGGAGAAATTATTAATATTTTTTTTTCACGAAGACTTTGTGTCCAAGGTATTTTTCCAGCGTTTACTGCAACTAAAGGATCTAAATGCTCTGCACTCATATTATTTACACCATATGTTAGCATAATTTGTGCTTGTTTTATAATAGTAGAAACCTTTTCGTTTTTCCATACAAAACAGCATGTAGAATTTTTTATTGCATTATGATATAAATACCCCCATTTTCTTAAGTTTTCACTATTTTGATTATATATACCAGCATTATATTCTAGAATATCTCTAATATTTTTTCTTAAAAATTGTGGTTTATTATAGACAATTCCATATGATATTACTGGTTCAGCACCCCAACCTGTTCTGGTTATCATAAATCTATCCTTATTGGTTATTAAATTTTTAATATATTGATTTGCTATATCTGGATTACTCATTAATATATATATATTTTATAGTTTGTACGGATAGAGAAATAAAAATAATACCTGCTATTATAGTATAGATATGAGCGATCAGTTGTCGCAGGCCATTATTGATAAATTATTTGAAGATAATCGAAATCTTTTAGTCAATCATCATCTTGATTCTTTTAACGAGTTTTATTCAAGTGGCATTAAGAGAATATTCAGAGAAAAAAATCCCATTAGAATAATGAAAGAACAGGACCCAGTTAGTGGAGACTTTAATCTAAGGTGTAATTTATATTTAGCAGGAAAAAACGGTGATAAACTTTACTATGGAAAACCTGTTATTTTTGATGATGGAAGAGAGCATTTTATGTATCCAAATGAAGCCAGGCTGCGAAATATGACATATGGCATTACTATACACTATGATGTGGAACTAGAGTTTTTTATTAAAACTGAAGAGATGGATAGTTTTCCTAAAGAGCCCACGTATACTAGTACACTCTCAAAGATGTTTCTTGGAAGATTTCCTATTATGTTATTTTCAGATTTGTGTATTTTAAAAAATATGGCACCAGATGTAAGATTTGAAATGGGTGAATGTAGAAATGATTATGGGGGCTATTTTATTGTTGATGGAAAGGAAAAAGTCATTGTCTCACAAGAAAAGTTTGCAGATAATATGCTTTATGTAAGAGACAAAGTAAATGATCTTTATAGTCATGCTGCAGATATTAGATCTGTTTCTGAAGATGCCTCAAAACCAATAAGAACTTTATCTGTTCGAATTGTGGCTCCTAGTGAAAAATATACTAATAATAACATAGTTGTTAACCTGCCTAATGTAAGAAAGCCTGTCCCACTCTTTATTGTTATGCGGGCTCTTGGTGTCTTATCTGATAAAAGTATTATTGAACATTGTTTGTTAGATTTAGATAAATATAATTCATATATAGATTTATTTGCCCCTTCAATTCATGATGCTGGTATGATATTTTCACAAGAACAAGCACTAAAATATATTGCAACATTTACAAAGCATAAGACAATACCTCACGCAATAGAAATCTTAGCAAATTATTTTTTGCCACATATTGGCGAATTAAACTTCCGTGCAAAAGCTTATTATCTAGGTCACATGGTAAAAGAGTTATTACATGTATTTACAAAAGATGTTAAACCAACAGATCGTGATAGTTTTAAATTTAAACGCGTCGAACTACCAGGTGATTTGCTTTATGATCTTTTCAAAGAATATCTCTCTATTCAGCAAAAAACAATCTACCAAATGATTGATAAAGAGTATACGTTTAAACAAGGTCTTTATAGAGGAAACTTTATTGGACTAATTGAAAAAAATTACAGAGAGTTTTTCAGTCAGCGTGATATTGAAAAGGGTTTCAGAAAAGCTTACAAAGGAAATTGGGGCAGTCAAGAAGGTACCAAACGAATGGGTATTGTACAAACTCTTAATCGATTAAGTTATAATGCAGCTATTTCACATTTGCGAAAAATTAACTTACCAATGGATGATAGTGCAAAAATTATAGGACCTCGTTTACTACATGGTTCTCAGTGGGGTATTATTGATCCAGTAGACACGCCTGATGGAGGAAATGTAGGTTTACATAAACATATGGCAATTGCAGCTGCTATTTCAACAAATAGTTCTGGAAAACCCATCACAAACTGGTTAAGACAAAGAGGTATGAGAATGTTAGAAGAAGGTTCTCCTTCATTTAATGCATCAATGAATAAAATTATGGTTAACGGAAATTGGGTTGGAGTTCATCCTAAGCCAAAAAACATTGTAAAAGAGTTTAAATTACAGAGAAGAATTGGATTAATCCCTTTATTTACATCAATTCAGTGGGATATAACAAACCAGACAATTTTTATTTATACTGATTCTGGTAGAATGATGCGACCAATATTTTATGTTGAAGATGGTAAAGGTAGTTATGATAGTGGAATGGCAAAAGAAAAAATATCAAGTAATAATTATTCTTGGAATGAACTAACAACAGGTTTTGCAAAAAAGAAAATGGATAGAAAAAGTATTACCGATAATAATATTTATCAACTTGATCAACTATATGATGCACCTAATATAGATGCATTAAATGGATCACAGGCATGCATTGAATATATTGATACAGCAGAGGAAGAAACAGCTTTAATAGCCTTTTTAGAGGATGACTTAGCAAAGAAACCATATACTAATGTAGAGATTCATCCATCATTAATATTAGGAGTTATGGGTAATCAAGTTGTATTTCCAGAAAATAATCAATTACCTCGTGATTTGTTTGCATGTGGCCAAATGAGACAAGCTGTTTCATTATATCATTCCAATTTTCAGACTAGAATTGATAAAATGGGAGTTGTTTTAAACTATGGACAAACTCCTTTGGTTAAAAGCAGATACCTTGATAAAATTAGTAATGAACAGCATCCATACGGAGAAAATGTTATTTGTGCAATTATGTGCTATGGAGGATATAATGTTGAAGATAGTATTCTTTTCAATGAAGGTAGTATCAAAAGAGGACTTTTTAGAACAACTTATTTTAATTCATATGAAACATATGAAGAAAGCTCCAAAGTAGGTACATCACAAGTTGATTCAACATTTGCTAATATTGAAAAAGCAAATGTGGTAGGACAAAAGTCTGGTTTTGATTATTCACAGTTAGACGAACATGGTCTTATTAAAGAAAATACTCCTGTTACTGAAAAAACAATTGTTATTGGTAAAATTACTACTAATCTTGCAGATCCTGGTGCCTCTCAGGATGCTTCTATTACACCTAAAAAAGGTCAACTAGGTTTTGTAGATAAATCATTTATTACAGAGGGTGAAGAAGGATTCAGAATTGCTAAGGTTCGTGTAAGAGATGAACGTATTCCAAATATTGGCGATAAGTTTTGCTCTCGTTGTGGTCAAAAAGGTACAATAGGTTTAGTTATTCCAGAAGCAAATATGCCTTTTACCAAAGACGGTATTCGACCTGATATTATTATTAATCCTCATGCATTGCCATCACGTATGACTATTGGTCAGCTTGTTGAAACTTTAATGGGAAAGGCTTGTAGCATGTATGGTGGATATGGTGATTGCACTGCGTTTATGAATAAAGGACAAAAAGCAACTAGTTTTGGAAAAATGCTCACAGAAGTTGGATTTAATTCAAGTGGAAATCAATATCTTATGAATGGTGAAAGTGGTGAACAAATGTTTGCAGAAATCTTTATTGGTCCTACCTATTACATGCGTCTAAAGCATATGGTAAAAGATAAAATTAATTACCGTTCAAAAGGACCTAGAACTCTTCTAACGCGCCAAACTGTTCAGGGAAGAGCAAATGATGGTGGTTTGCGCGTGGGTGAAATGGAACGTGATGGTATTGTAGGTCATGGTGCGATGCACTTTCTGCAGGAATCTATGCTTGTTAGAGGGGACGAGTATTATATGGCTATTTGTAATAAGTCAGGAATGACTGCGATTTATAATGAAAGTTATAATCTCTTTTTGAGTCCTTTATCAGATGGTCCTATTCGTTTTACTGGAACACTTGAAGATGGATTAAATATTGATAATATAACCAAATATGGTAGATCTTTTAGTATTATCAGGATTCCATATGCATTTAAGCTTTTAATGCAGGAATTAACAACTATGAATATTCAAATGCGACTTATTACTGAAGATAATATTGATCAATTAACTAGCATGAACTTTTCAGATAATATTATTAAACTAACCGGTGATGCTAAGTTAACTCCAGCTGAAATTAAACGTCGTGCTACAAAACAGCAATATACTGAAACTGCAAAGCTACCTATTATGGATACAACTCCTCAAACTGCATCGCAACCAGATGTGTATCAAAACAATCCATTTCTTGATTCACCTACTGTTGAAGAGTATGCTCCAATTAGTCCTGAAACGCAATATGCAAAACAAGAATCTCGTAAGAACACTTCTGTCAGCGCTCCAGAATATGCAAAAAGTAATAGTGATCCAATTCATTGGGGATGGCAATTTGATAGAAGTGATTGGGATAATGGAGACATATATAAATCAATTATTGTTCCAGAAGATGGTCGTCCAGAGATGTGGTGGGTTGATGATAACGACTATCAAGCACCAAATGAATATCCTAAAGATTGGAAACCAGATGATCTCAATAAATCTGATGGTACCAGGATTCATAATATACCTGTAATTCAAGCATTATTAGCTGATCAAGAACCAGGCAATTGGGATAGAGTAATTGCAAAATTAAAAAGCGAAGAAGGTGTAATGCAAGCACCAGGAAGTCCTCAATATGCACCTGCACCTACATTACCGCAATATGTACCAACATCACCAGATTATGATGCAAATAGTCCACTTCAAGTTAGCCCACAATATGTACCAACATCACCAGATTATGATCCAGATAAACCGCTATCTAGTGGAGGTAGTACAACTAATGTTATAATTAATGTAAAACCCTCAACAGCAGAGCCAGTAAAAACAGCAAAAGAAGTAGACATAGATATAGATACAGATACAGATGCAAATACAAATATAGATGCAAATGATACTGGGGAAAAAGTAATTAGTATTATAACAGAAAAGGATAGTAACAAATCAACAATTAAAGGATTATTAGGAACAAAAGAAGCGACTAATAAAGAAAGTGATGAAGAAAGTGTTGAAGGAAATGATGATAATTCATCCTTAGGAGAAAAAGATACAAAAAAAGTAGTAATCAAAACAGATTAATTTCATAGATTGATATTTTTATCATTATATGAAATGTTAGAAAAATGAAGTGATTTAAATAAATAGTCGTGTATAATATACAACATGGCACAAAGCGGATACGTAGTACAAATTACAAAAAGTCGTAAAAATATCCTTGATCAACTGGAAAAAAGAGGATATAATGTAGATAATTATAAAGGTTCATCAATTGCGCAGGTACACGTGATGTTTCAAAACTCTCAACTAGATATGCTTGTTGAAAATCCAGATACTAAAAGAAAAGCATATGTTAAATACCATTTAGGCAAAAGTTTGAGATCTAATAATATTATGGACATGATAGATGATCTTTATACACTAGACACAATTTTGACTAATCAAGATGATCTTATTATAATAGCTAAAGATAATGCAAATGAATCCATGGAAAAGACTCTTAGAAATATTTGGGAAAAAATGAAATATTTGATTACAGTTATTGGAATTAACCAAATACAGTTTAATATTCTAGAACATACTTTAGTCCCTCCTCATCGCGTTTTAACATCTGAAGAAGCTAAAGAAATCAAGAAAAGATATAATATTGTTGATGTTTCACAACTTCCTGATATTTCAAGGTTTAGTCCTGTTTCACTAGCATTAGGTATTCGACCCGGAGAAATGTGCGAGATTGTTCGGCCCAGTAGAACAGCAATTACTGCTCCATTCTACAGAATATGTTCTGCATAATATATAACAAAGATGGCTGTTAGATATACACCGGAACAATATAGACTAGTATTAGGTGTTCTTAATAAGGATTGGCATGCAGGTGCTATTGAACTAGCAGATGCATTTCCTTATGCTAAGACATTTCCAGAGATACAAAAATATCAAGACAGAATGATGAAAGATCAAGGAAACATGGATACAATAAGAGGTGATAATTTTCAATTAAAAGATTTTTTACAGCAAGATATTGATAAAACAGCAGCAAATGCTCAAAGAATTATGAATCAAATTGAAAAGATTGAAAAAGACAACGCAAAACTGATTGTTCAACTTCAGACTCTAGAAGATCAACGGGAAGGAGCCATTGGAATGTACGATGATTCAAGATTTTTATACAATTTTAAATTATTACAAAATTGGTTAATGTTTGGTGCTGTTGGCGGTCTAGGATATGGAATATATAAAGCATATACTAAGTAATAAGTAAATTATTATTAGCGTAATACTTCTTTTTCTATCATTAATGTATAGAAAATGAAGATCACCAGTTTTTTAAACGATTTAGGTATCATTCCAAACGTAGATAAAAATCCATCTCTTCTGCAAGGTGAAAAGTTAATTGATTATAACAATGGATACAAAAGAGATGTTTTACCATCAATCGGCTTGATGGAAGAAACAACTATGCCTGGTGTAGGATCAGTTGTAGAAGCTATGGATACACAGCGCCCTAAAGTTGCGGTTCCACATAATGGCAATGATGAAATAACTCAACTAGAAGATGAATATAACAAAACATTGGTAGAATATGAACGCACATACCAACTCTTTAGTGAGAATGTATTAGAAATGAGAAAAAAACAGCAAGATATTTCAAAATATTTTGGACAAGCGATTACTTCATCGGATGGTAACTATAAATATGTTAATGACTATGGTTTTACTCATAAGTATTCTACAAATGCATGGGCAAATAACTCACCAACATGTCCATCTGATGCTATTGCAGTAGATGATAAAATTTTAAAGCAATTCCATAAAGGCCCTGATATGGGTGAAGGACAAGCATGTGGTGTTGCTGGAAAAAATGTGCAAAATCTAGATACCAATGAGATTTCTTGGGTTGATATTCAAGGCCGGCGTCATGTTTATTCGGAAGATATCTGGAAAAGTAAAAAAGCAAGTTGCAATGTACCGATACTTAAGCTGTCTGCACCTGAATATAATGCTATTCCTGAAGCAGGTGCAATGAAGTCAACAGATTCTTGTTTGCAATTAGATATCGATCCGGCAATTTGGTCTAAACTTATGAAACTCAATGATAAATTGTTAACGTTGAGCAAAGTATTAGCAACAAAATTAGCCGAATTAGTTGTAGAAGATGTAGAACTACAAATGTTACTTCAGAATATGCAAAATAAATTATCGCAAACTGTAACAAAAATTAAAACTGATAGAAATAATATTAATAATTATCAAGCAACAATGGTAACAACATCAGGAGAGCTAGAAGATGCAACTCTCAATCAAAAAATGAGTTATATTCACATGATTGCATGGTTTTTTGCATTAATTGCAGTAGTAGCACTAACTGTTAGAGCATATACATCTGATGGTTCAAAATTGATGGACTATGTAGGCGTTATTTTTGCTATAATTATTGTATGGATAGTATCACATTGGGTTTATAAACATTATATGATGTCTGGCCGGTTCTTGTAATAATTCTCGCTTTATAGTATAAGATGTCCTCGACTTCAGTGAATGTTATTCCGACCAAAATGGCTGTTATTGATTATGGTCCAGATACTTCATCTCACTATCCTACTTTAATGAAATTAAAGGCAGTTGACAAAGAGATTGCAATGCTTACAAAGGCGTATGAAAATGTTAATGAAACATCTATAATGAATATTCGTCAAAGACATGTAAATGCCGCAATAGAAAATATGGAAGAAATGAAACAAATAAATGATATGCTATTGGCCGCTGTTGAACAAGGAAAAGAACTTTTAGAAAAAGCAATTCCGGCAGGTAAGATTGATCAAAAAATTATTGCAAGAGAAAAACCAAGATTACAAAATATTGTTACTAAGGCAATGAAAAGAAAAAGAGAGATTGCTCAGCTAGAAGCTGAAATGTTAAATATTAATGGTAATCTTAAAAATACAGAATTAGATCAAAAGTCTAATCGATTGCAATTTGTAGTATTGGTAGTTATAGGAGTCATTGTTATAGGTCTAACTATAAAGACAATGATTGATGATAAAGTTAGTAATATTGATAATGCTATCTTAGCAATTATTATTGGTATTCTTATTTACTACCTAATTAAGAAATATATGTAATCTACATTTTTATCACACTCTATAGTAGATATAAAAATGGCAGGTTTGAATGATACATTCACAGATTTTAGTATACAACAAGGAACAAAATACCTTAGTTATAATAAAAACAAAATATCTACAATTGATGGAGGAAGAATCGCATCGTCTTATAGTGATGTACCTCAAGGCCCATATGCTAATTTTGGAAAATGTGGATCTGTAGCGCATGCATCAAATATTGAAGGATTTACTGGAGCATTTGGTCATTCAAAAGCAAATGATAGAAATAGCGAACAAGCACAACAAATTAGTCAAGTTAGGGATCAATTTGATAGAGCAAAAAGTCAGTATGCTAATGCTCAAAAAACATTAATGAGTGAAACAAGTATGTTTGTAAATAATTCATCTGATGCAGGCCCAGGTGCAGAATATCGAAATAAGTTTATTAAAATGACAAATGATAGTTTAGCATTTATAACAGATAGAAATGTATTAATGCCGGTAAATTCACTTGTTTATGAAGCAAATAAAGGTAAAAATGGCTGCGATCCAACAATTGTTACTGTACCTTTTGGTCCTGAAAAAGGTGCACCCGCAGGACTGTTAAGAAAATCTCAGGCTCAACCCAATTTTTTTATTGGTCAGCCACTTAAAATGGGACAGTCATGTGCTCCAACAAATATTAATCTTCAAGTACTTGGAGCAACAGATCCAAATGCTAATACAAAATCTTGGTTGGGTTGTAGAAAAGGAGATGGTTCAAGATGGGCAACTGAACAACAAGATATTAGTAGTTTAACACAAAATGCTGATGAAGCGTTAGAAAGATGTAGAATTAGAGCAGCTGATCAAGGATCTAGTGCTTTTGCAATAGGCCCATCAAGTTATGGTGGATCCTATGGCTGCTTTACAGCAAATACAGGTGTTACTAAAGATGATATAATTAAAAATACACAATTAGCTACGCTACAAAAAGTATCTACTACGCTGCAGAGCGTAAATGGTGGTGGTTTATCAGCTGGTGTATTTTTCAACGGACAGATTGGCATGGGAGATATTGGAGACAACATAAAAACAGCATCAAATGTACAAATGTGGAGCAATTCATCGTCTTTTGATAATTGTGATGCTAAAACTGGTGCAACTATTGACGTATTACATGCCACATATGGAGCAAATTGTAATGGACGCCGTAAATGAAGACGCTGATAAAGCTAAAGCAGCATTAATTATCAATATACTTTTAGAGAAATAATATATTGATATACTAGTTAACATGGGACAAGCAAAGTCAAAATCAAAGCCAGTTTGGAATATAAAACAAGATAATTGGCTTGACAAAGTAAATAATGTTGTTAAAGAAGAAGGTAATCTTGATGACCAAACAAAAGCATTTGTGCCAATTTGGCCGTCGCCTGATCCTGCTTCCGGATGCCAAAAAGAGTTTACTTCAGCATATCAATGTGCACCGGGGACAAGCCAAAAAGAAGTTATTATCCCCGCTTCTGCAGATGGTCACACAGCAACATATGATTGTTCTCAAGAGTTTATTCAGTGTGCCAGAGGTGTATTAGAAATATTGGACACTGGAGAAGTTATATTAAGGAGTGGTGACGGTTCAGAAATATTTTGGAGAAGTGGACCAAATAAAACCGGATTATCTGTAAAAACATTTTCTGCGGTTAAAAGTAAATACGGGCGAAATTATTTACAAGCCGGCGAAACTCTTGCTGTAGGCGAATGGGTAGGATCACCTTCAGGCAATTGTTATCTAACAGTTGTTAGTGATGGTAGTACAAGTCAATTAGTAGTAGCTTTTCAAGAAATTGCTTGTAATCCAGAAGGAGAAGATCCTGATGGACTAGGCAAGGATGATTATATTACAAGTCAAGGAGAAACAGGTGCTTGGTATGTTATGAGCCAAGGTGTTGCTAGTAATGAATATGCTGGAAAGTTTGCATATTCTGACACTAACATGCACAAAAGAAATTATCCAGATAGTATGATTCATAAAAGTGATGATTTCATTCAATTAGCAGGAAACTTTTCACAAAGAGATGGTATTGCAAAAACAATGGCAGGTGATTTTGATACATGTAAAACAGAATGTAATAAAATGGAACATTGTGAAGGTTTAATAACATCAAAAGATAGCAGTGGTGCTGATACATGCACACTTTTAAACTCTGCATACCCAAATAAAGGTCGTATTTTAGACTTTGATGGTACAGATACATTATATGTTAGAAAAGCAAAGATAGATAATCCACCTACATGTAGTGGCGATGTAGAGACATCATATGGGGCAACTTTTGCAAATCAGATTAAAGGTTTAGAAATGACTCCAAAAACTAAATGTTCTCTAGGTCAAATGACTGCGCAGCAAATGAAAATAGTTAAAGCTGCACAAACAAAACTAGAAAACGCTGCCAACACAGTTGCAAATGATTTAAACAACTTAAATAATCAAAATGCTACATTAGATCAAAACATGTTAAATGAAATTGCTCAAATACAAAAAGATACTAAGCAGTTTGAAACTGTTCAGAAGGAAACGCAAATACTTAAAAAAGACATAGTAGATGTATCAGGTATGGAAGAAAGTAGTGGTTTAGATATGGTTAGTAATAACATACAACTTGTTATGTGGACAGCTCTTGGTGCAATTGCTGTTATTGGAACAATTAAGGCAACTAAGTAAATCAACACATAAGATGTAGATATATTATCTTATTTTTAATATATATACAATGAGTAATCCAGGCAATGCTGAGTTATCTGATGTAACATTAAAACAGGCCGAAGATAGACAAGTGGCTATTTTAAATAATATTAATCTATTGCAACAACAGGAGAAAAAACTTTACAGCGACTTAGAAGCTTCTGCAGCAAGTGGTGGAATATCCAGTGATCAAGATGCAATTGTTAAGAAGATCAATGAACTTTCTACGATGAGAATGACTATGTTTCAAGAATTAGAGGCAATGTATGCATCTATGCAGGGGCGCGTTGCAGAATCTAGAATTGATTTAGTTGATCAAATGACTGTTACTGGTGTAATGGAACAAGAACTTAATAATGCAAAAAAAAATATGAATCTTCTTTCAGAAACTAAATCAAATAAGATGCGAATGGTAGAAATTAATACATACTATGCTTCTAAATATCATGCTCAAAGCGAGTTTATGAAATTAATAATTATGGTTTGTGCTCCACTGCTAATTCTAGCAATATGTGCCAAAAAAGGATGGATTCCTAAAAATATAGCAAATGGTGTAATGGCACTCATTATTGTTATTGGCGGTTTCTTTGTAATTAGGAAGGCTATAAATATTAGTTCTAGAAATAATATGAACTTCGATGAGTTTGATTGGAGTTGGGATCCTGATGCAAATAACCTAACTGTTTATGAATATGACAAGCAACAGTTACAAGGTGCAACTCAAGAGATTGAAGATGATGTCAACTCATTTGCCAAAAATATGGGTCTAGGATGTATTGGATCCGCATGCTGTGCATCAGGCACCAAATATGATGATGAAAAACAGAAGTGTATTGAAGGGTTTCAGAATGAAGGATTTCAGCCATCATTTGTACAAGTTGCATCCGGATCTTGCCCATTTAAGCCGAATACTAACGTAGTTAAACCATATTCAGACGCATCGAGCAACTTTGTAAAAGTTTAATAATCATAATTTCTTCTTATTGTAATATAAGCAATTATGGGAGACCACTGTCAACAATTAAATACTGTTATGAATAATATATCAGCGAATTATTCTGATGATCAAATTAAACAAGCTCAGAAAACCTTTTCACAAAATCAAGCAGCAATGGCAGGAATGAGTCAAGATGAAATGCAAAAAACTATGGTACATTTAAATGATTTATTAACGTGCGATCCTGCATGCCAAAGACGAAAGAAAATAGATAAATTACGTGAAAAATGGAAAGCTGCAGAATATACAGAAAAAAATGCTCCAACTAAGACTGCAGAAGCTGAGAAAAAATATTGGATTTTTGATAAAGGCATAATGGCTTATAACAATATGTTATTAGATCGTTATCGAAAAAAAGGTCAAGTAAAACTAGAAAATAGTACAGAAAAACACAATAAGTTTGTTCAAGAAATGAAAGTTTTAATTGATGATTATACTGCTGAAACAAAAGCTTTGACAAGATTGAAAGAACTTTTGAAAATTAGATTAGATGAAAATAAAGCATTAGAAAAAGCTATTGATGATGATATTAAACAAGTTGACACTAATGATAGAAGAGTTGTATATTCTAATTGGTCAAAAGATTCGTTACATGACTTTGGAAAGGCCTTATTATATTTATATGTTGTGTTAGTAATTGCATTTTTGTATATGGGTCCTTTTTATCAAGAAGCATTTTATTCATCATTAAAGGGATGGTTAGAACCATTAGGATTTATATTGTTTCCATTTTCAGTATATTACATCGCAAGATTTATAGTGTATATTTACAATGAAATCGCATGGGTTTATAAAAATAAAGTGCCTAAAAATGTCTTTATTAATCTAGACCAATAGTATAATGACTTTTGTATCTAATTCTTTTACCATACTATTATTTGTTGGAGATCCCTCTTCTTGAAGCCTTTATTCATACGCAATATTTTTAGAACGTTCGATATTGCGTATCCACACATCTGCCAAAATAACAAGACAACTGACAAGAGTTATTATCAACAATGCGACCCAGAGTAAATATGTTGCATTATTATTGATTAATATATACATGAAGTAATAAGCTACAGCAAGAAACACCATAGTATTGAATATGTCTTCGAATGATATCATGCTATTAGATAATAAGGACGAAGAATATCGTTTCAATTTTATTAAAAAATGCAGATGCAAAGTGCAAAAAGTAAAATAATTATTGATAACTATTATTATTTTACTTAGCTCATAAGTTCATTCATTGCATCTTCCTCTTCCTCATATATAATTCTCACATTATGCCAGCCATTCTTATAAGCTCCAAATCGTTTTGTAAGATAATCATATAGCTCTCTTGCTTTTGGTACTCCGCGACCATAATTAGTTTGATACCATTCTCGAAATGTTGCCATCACCTCCTGCTTCTTAACTTTACTGCCGTCATGACGCTCGATATTTTCCTTGGTAAACTCCGCAAGATAATCTTGTCCTTCTCTGTATTCATTACTACTAGACAAAACTGCGTCACAATCTTTTACATTTCCTTGAGTCTTGAATGCATTTTGTACTAGCATTGCACCAAATACAGGCGCCCATTCTTCAAATTGTTCATCTAGCTTTTTATCAAGCTGAAACTGATATGGAAACTGTTCTTGTGGAAAGTGAACTTCATCTTCATATGGCTTTTCCAAAAACTTTGATTCAAAATCACAAACACGAATGCGACGCCAAGTACCATCATCATTACTTTTAATATCAAACAATGTATTCGTACACACAACAAGTTTGAACTGTGGAATGAAAGTTACAGTATCTTTAAACAAAGCTCTGCCCTGAATAGGATCACCACCAGTAATTTCTTTCATAATACCCTCATTAATTTTATCACCTTTACTAGGTTCTTGCATAACTGCATATCTTGTGCCCATAAGTGCTACTACCTCTGAAGATGTACTACCAATACTATTTCTCTTTTGAGTGATAAGCGTAATTGGAACAGTTCCCTTGTAATCACCAAGAGTTTTGCTCATAAGATCAACCAAACAGGATTTACCATTGCGACCAGAGCCTGTATATATGTTGAATGTTTGATTTTCTGTAGTACCAATCAAAACTGAAGCCAAATGTTGCCACATATATGTTCTCAGTTCTGGATTAGGAAATAATTCTTCAATAAACTTATTAATTTTACTAACAATTTTATTTTGATTCAATAAGTTTGGATTATATTCAATGTTTGTGCATTTCGAGATATAATCATCTGGTTGTCCAGGACGTATGCATTTTTCTTTGAAATCAACTACTCCATTACTGAAACACAAGAGATATGGGTTTTCATCTAGTTTATTAATAAAGTCTTTATCGTAAAATAATTCTCGTGCCTCACGCATAATATTGTTTTTCCAAACAGTCTTTTTAAGATCTACTGCTATATCTGCAAGCTTACTAGTCTTAGTTCGCATGGGTTCATAATCTGCACAAGCAGGATCTACGGTCTGCATCTTCTTAGTTAGCTCTTGCAGTCGATTAAAGTATTCACTATGCATTTCTCTTGAAATACATAACCTAAGAGTACTACCTGAATCAATCTCATACCATCGATGATTTTGATATTCATACCAACAATTATTTTTAATGCTTACACAAACAAATCGATCTTTAAATATATTATACAAAACTTGTGCTAAATCAAACTCTGTTTTATCTTGTACAGTTTGATCGATAAAGAAGTCAACTGTTTGCGTTCTGATTTTTTGATATTCAATTGGATTATCCCTTTTACACCAATACATAATAGAACGATGAGTTAATCCGTCTGGATTGTTACAATCAAAACTTTTCCAAAGAGTAAACATTTCTTGTACTGAGTTTTTCCAATCAAACTTGCCTCCCACTGCCAAAGTTTGACGGCATACATCGCGACAAGACATTTTCAACCAAGTAGGAAACATTCGTGGATTTGTATTCGCCAGAGCCCATCCAACTCTAATCCACTTATTATAACTACCTGGTCCATAATAGTCTTCTGGTAAAGCCATAGCAAACTCATGTGTTTCACGCAGACGATATTCGAATGCACTTAGTGCATCTACCATGTATTCAATAACATCATTTAACATATTTTCATCTTTAATTTTGTTGAAGCGTCCACTATCAATAATTATTTTTGCGCCACCATTATAGGTAGGCTCAGACTTCTTAGTTGTTCCACGTCTATTAAGATTTGCCGTGACTTCTACAATTTTTTCTTCCATCTCACTCTTAATAGTTGTTTTAGGATGCTGTCGATAAGCCGCCTGTAATTGATGAATATATCTATGTGTATTAAATGTTTCTGTTTGTTTTTCTGGAAGACTCCATTCATTATTATTTAATTTCGCAATGTAATGATTGTGAATTAAATATGCTTCATTGCCGGGCTTTCTAGAACCATACATTTGCCAGTTGACTTGCCCTTTTGCAACACCTTCATCAACAACTTGATCCCATGTATTCTTAGTCGGAAGTCCTTCCCAAACTTCACCGATTACCTTGACAATATCATCTCGAACAAGACTTTGAACACCCTTTGGTACTTGCAGACCAAAGATAATGTGAACACCATCCTTTGTCTTATTATCAAGACAATTCACATTCGCCTTTTGAAGTACAAATATATTAATTGACATTCCATCTTCTACATCAAGATAACATATTAGTTTATCCAGATACATGGCAATCAAATCAATAATATGATCGTCTGTATGCTGCCGATCTTTAATTGATGGAGCATAATTTAAATCTATGTCTACAAGCATTGGTCCCCCTTCTTGTAATTGCTTTTCAGTAAGATACTCCAATACACCATCACCAAATACTTTTTGATAATATAATTCAATAAATCCATCCCACTCAGTCTCCTCAATGTGATATGATCCACCATATATTTTCAAACCTTTATCACCTATTCTGGTATTAGTGCTTAACCGACTGTTTCCTGCCGCTCTGGAACGAACAAACTCATCGAATGCTGCAGTTGCTTGGTTTGACATTTTTAATTGATATATAAGAAGTACATAATTTTATCTCAATTTTTTGACATATGTTTTATAGCCAAAAACAAAGATATGTTAAAGACAGGGATATAAACCCAACAAGATATTAATCTTTAACAAGAGAGATTATGTCTAAGACTTCTGATAAAAAACAAGTGATAATTAGCAAAGCAACCGCAAAGCGGTTAATTAAAGATATTAAAGAACTAAAAAAAGAACCCTTAACTGGAATACATTACATTCACAATGAAACTAATATTCTCAAGGGTCAAGCTATGATTATTGGACCCGATGATACACCATATCATGGAGGTTATTATTTATTTAAGTTTTCATTTCCTGAAGACTATCCACATTCACCACCAAAATTAACATTTTGTACAAATGATGGCTATACAAGAATGCATCCAAATATGTATAAAAATGGAAAGGTATGTTTGTCATTATTAAATAGTTGGCAGGGTGAGGATACAACAGATGCTTGGACTGGTTGTCAAACAATATCTAGTGTACTTTTAACAATAAGAAGTATAATGACAAATGGTCCTTTACAGCATGAACCTGGTTGTAGTGAAAATCATAGAGATTATTTTAAATATAGTGAAATCGTCAGATTTCGTAATATAGGATTATCCATTCATGATATTTTAAATAATTCTTCATTTGCGCAGGTTTTCCCAGAATTATTGACCATTGCTAAAAAAGACTTTATTGATAATTTTGAAAATAAGCTTAGCGCTTTATTTAAGGCAATAGAAGCATGGAATAAAAAACATGATAGTGTTATCGTCGAAAATGGTAAAGTTTATACAAGTATGTATAATATGTATTGTGAAATAAGTTATGATGGACTTGAATATAAATTAATTGAATTACAAAATAATCTGAAAAAATGAAACAAGATAAAAAGATCCATGATATATATAACACACTATGCATTTCTGTATTAAATGCGAGAACATGTACTATCTTAAGGTAAAAGAGTCGGATGCAAATAAACTTATTTATTATTGCCGACATTGTGGACATGAATCAGATGATATTGATGCTACGGACACTTGTGTGTTAAAAACACAAGTAAATAGAAATGAAGAAAAATATATGCACGTCGTTAATGAATATACTAAACAAGATCCTACATTACCTAGAATTAAAACAATTAAATGTCCTAACCAAGAATGCCCTAGCGCCAAGGGTGATACAGAAAACGAAGTAATTTATATTAGATATGATGATACAAATATTCGCTATATTTATATGTGTGCTCATTGTGATACAACATGGCGAACAAATGATCAACAATAACTTAGAAAATTGATTATTAACGATTTAAATATTTCTCTTTTTATATACCAATCATGAGCGACTCTGAAGAACAAGAAAGCATTCAAAGCTATGATAGTGATAATCAAGATGAAGAATTTAAGGAGGATTATGATTACCAAGAAGAATCAGTAAAACCCAAAATAAAAATTGGTGCTCTTATTGATAAAGAGATTATAGGTGATTCAGATGAGATGGAATACGGCGGCATGGGTTCAGATGAAGAAGAATATGAAGATGAAGAAGATTTTAAAGCACCACAATATTTAAACAAATCTACTATGAGCAATCCTGATGATGAAGAAATGGATTATGAACGCACACAAGTAGATGAAGATGAAGATGAAGATGAACCCACACAAGTAGGCAAAATTATTGCAGTTGATTCTCAGGTAAAACTTAACTCTGATGAAAATGATGTTGAATCTAGTGATGAAGATACATCTGAAGATGAAGACGAGGGATATTTTCAAAAACTTGATAAAGAAGTATTGTCAAACTATATTGACAATCATCACCCGGAGTCTCGAGTGCATAATTATGATGAAGTACGTAGTCTTTCTAAAGTAACCCGCAACAAAGATGGTGTTATAGTGGATGAACTTCATAGAACGCTTCCCTTCCTTACTAAGTTTGAAAAAGCCAGAATTATAGGAATTAGATCAAAACAACTTAATGAGGGTGCAAAGCCTTTTGTTAAAACCCCCCCAAATGTAGTTACTGGTTACGCAATTGCAATTCTTGAGCTTGCTACCAAAAAAATACCTTTTATTATTCGTCGGCCTATTCCAAAT
Source organism: Candidatus Pelagibacter sp. (assembly GCA_002704625.1). The sequence continues at coordinate 226 of PAGZ01000011.1, read as the reverse complement.
GGTGGTAGCGAATATTGGCGAGTTTCAGATCTAGAACTTATTATTTAAGTATAATAATACAAATACAAATATGCATATTTTTCGTTGCTAATACATGTATCTAGTTAAATATTAAATTATATACATGTGATTTTCTTTTGTTTATTTATATGCCAGATAATATGAAAATAATATTGTAAAAAAATAATTATTATACATATAAACTATTGATTTTATTGCTATTTAT
>PAGZ01000010.1 GCA_002704625.1 Candidatus Pelagibacter sp. | reverse complement strand
GGAATTACATGCAAAGGTTACTGTTTTTTCTGAGGGTTGTAGAGGACATTTAGGAAAAGAATTAATTAAAAAATTTAATCTTGATGAGGGAAAAAATCCTCAACAATACGGTATTGGTTTAAAAGAAATTTGGGAAGTAAGTGACGAACAGCATCAAGAAGGTTTGGTCATGCACACTGCTGGCTGGCCTTTGGACAGTAAAACATATGGTGGAAGTTTTATTTACCACGCTGAAAAAAAACAAATTTATATTGGTTATGTGATTGGTCTTGATTATCAAAACCCGCATCTTTCACCTTTTGATGAGTTTCAAAGGTTTAAAACTCATAAAGCAATAAGAAAAATGCTAGAGGGTGGAAAAAGAATTTCATTTGGTGCAAGAGCTTTAATTGAAGGCGGTCTTCAAAGTTTACCAAAGATGTATATGCCTGGTGCATTATTAGTTGGATGTGATGCAGGAACTTTAAATATGCCTAAGATTAAAGGAACACATACTGCAATGAAAAGCGGAATGATTGCAGCAGAAACTATTAACGAACATATAAAAAATAAAAGGAAACTCTCTTTATATGAAGAATTATTTAAAAAAAGTTGGGTTTATGAAGAACTTCATGCTGCCAGAAATGTTAAACCAAGTTTTAGCTGGGGTTTAATTTTAGGAATTATTTTTACAGGTTTAGATCAAATTTTGTTTAGAGGAAAATTACCTTTTACTTTAAAACATAAGCATGCAGATCACGAAGCATTAAAACCTGCAAACAAAATGCCGAAAATAGATTACCCAAAACCTGATGGTAAACTCACTTTTGATAAGACTAGCTCAGTTTATTTAACGGGAACTAATCACACGGAAAATCAACCTGTTCATCTAAAGTTGAAGAATAAATATTTGCCAGTTCAATATACACTTAAAGAATATGACGAACCTGCTCAAAGATACTGTCCAGTTGGTGTTTACGAAATCCAGCAAAAACAGTTTGTTATTAATTCACAGAACTGTATTCACTGTAAAACTTGCGATATTAAAGAACCTTCACAGAATATCACTTGGGTAGCCCCAGAAGGTGGCGGTGGTCCTAAGTACGGTAATATGTGATGTCAAAAAATAAAGTTAACTCAGCTATGTTTTTTGTTTTATTAGCTGGGTTAATCTGGTCTTTCGGGCCCTTGATAGTTAGAAACATTAATAATGCAGAATTAATTCCTTGGCAGTATTCTTTAATTAGAGGCTCAGCGATCTTTTTAATTTTGAATATATATTTATTTTTAAATGAGGGAACAAAATTTACAAATAATTATTATAGAATTGGTTTCTCAGGATTAATTGGTGGAACATGTCTTGGGATTGCTAATATAACATTTGTGTTTTCAATAACCACAACTACAGCAGCTGTTACTTTGATGATGTTAGGAGCCATGCCTTTTATCGCAGCTTTACTAGCATATATTTTTTTAAAAGAAAAAATTTCAAAAAGTACCCTAGTAGCTATGATTATTGCAGCTTCAGGAATTATCCTTATTTCTTTTGACAGTAAAGAAGCTGGAACGTTGTTTGGCATGATTAATGGACTAATTTCTTCATCAGCTTTTGCAGGCTTTACTGTTTCTCTACGTTGGAGAAAAAAAGTTCCAAAACTTACAACCGTATCTTTAGGAGGAATTATTGCAGCCAGTATTTCACTTTTAGTTTTATTTTTTTATGACAGCGATATTTTAATATCACTAAAAAATACTTCTTTATCGGCGTTACACGGATTTTTTGTTTGCTCTGCTCTTATTTTATATTCTTCGAATGCAAAATATTTACCAGCAGCTGATTTAACTCTTCTTTCGCTAACAGAAGTTATAGGTGGAATTTTTTGGGTATGGCTCCCATTATTAGGTATTAATGAAATTCCAAGTGTAAACACATTAATTGGTGGAATAATTATAATTATTGCGATTATGTTTTATGGTTATAATGCTAGACGCTATAGATTTAGATATTAATTAGACTTAGCAATTTCTTCTAGCTCATCAGACTCAAAGACTGTTTTATTTGATTCATTTTTAGAAATATAAATTATTGATTTCACAACATTTTTGATCTTTATAGGTTTATATTTTTTTAAACTTCCAAAAGCAAAAAAAGTAAGTGTATTCATAATAGGAGTAAAAATTACCTCACCCAGTCTAAATGATTTTCTATTTCCAACTAGCAAGGAAGGTCTAATAATGGCAAGTCGAGGAAAATTTAAATTTTTTAACTCCTCTTCAACTTGTCCTTTATTTTTTAAATAGTTACTTGATGCATTAGGATTAGCTCCAATTGAAGAGATATAAAAAAAAGTATTTACAGAATTTTCTTTTGCTATTTTGGCAACATCTATTGGAATATTATATTCAATTCTTCTGTATTCATCTTTATTAGGTGTATCTTTTTTGGTTGTTCCAATACAAAAAAAACATTCGTCGCCTTTAATTTTGTCTTTATACTGTTTCAAATTAGTAAAATCAGTTTTTATAATCTCTACTTTTGGGTTATTTATTTCTGGTATAGAACGAACAAATACTTTAATTTTTTCGTAAGAGTTATTTAAAATAATAGTTTTAAACAGTTCATTTCCAATTAATCCTGACGATCCAAATATTATTGCGGTTTTCATAAATTAAATACAGATATCTAGGAAAGATCTACTGCAAATTCTTTTAATTTTTCAATTGGAATCAATTCTAAAGTTTTTTCGTGAGTTCCCTTTAAATATATTGCACAACCTTTTCCAGCATCAAGAGCTCTCGCATACCAACTTGCACAAACGCACCACTTGTCTCCATCTTTAAGACCAGGGAAACCAAATTCAGGATTAGGCGTTATTAAATCGTTACCGGACTCTTTGCACCATTCTAAAAATTCGTCACTTACTTTTACACAGACTGTGTGAAGTCCTCGGTCATTTTTATCTGTATTACAACAACCATCCCTGAACCAACCAGTCATAGGATCGGTTGAACAGCTTTCTAAAGTTTCTCCTAATACGTTTTTTTGTTTTTTCATTATAAATCTATTGTGTCTTGTAAACGATCTTTAAAGTAATCCTCAAACGAGCTATGACAAGTTAAAATATATTTATCCTTAAAATGATATAAACAACAATCAATTCTGGCGATTAGTGTTTGCGCCATAGTTGATAACGGAAATTTTTTTGCTCGTAAATCAAAGTGAGTAAGCTTACTTAAATAATGGTTTTTATTTTCCCCGGTAATTTCAAAATAAGTTGTGTTAGAATAATCAGAAGCTAAAACTTCCTCATGTGAATTAAAAGCTGATACTAACCTAAATATTTCCTTTTCTGTTTTTGGTTTTAAACATATTAAAATCCATTGATCAAATGATTGCTTAGTCAAAAGAAACTCGTCATTATTTATCATTCTGAGATTATCAGTAGGAGGTAGAAGAGAAATTTCTTTATTAACTATATCAGCAAAGCTGCCATCTCCCTTTCCTCTCAACAAGATTTGCTGCTTATCGTGCTGAACAATTTCCATACCTTTTGCTACAAATGTTCTAGTCATGATACCAACTTATCGTTTTTAGGATCAATAAAATTAGGTTTGACCACTTCTACTGGAATTACGTTTAGATCAGACGTTGATACATAAAGTTGGCTTCCAATTTTTCTATTACCACCTTTTATCAAAGCCATTGCCACACAATGATTAAGTGTTGGGCTAAAATAACTTGAAGTAACATGGCCAAGCATTTTTACAGGTTTTTTGATCGGAGTTTCTAAATTCTCTTCTTCAATAATATGTTGTCCTTCTTCAATACCATACGACTTATCTAAAGGGATCAAACCCACTAATTGTTTTCTTTCAGAACTAATTATATCACTTCTAGTTAAAGATCTTTTTCCGATGAAATCTTTTTTATTTTTACCAATCATCCAATTAAGATTAAGGTCAACAGGTGTTACTGTTCCATCGGTTTCTTGACCAACAATGATGTAACCTTTTTCAGCTCTTAATAAATGCATGGTTTCAGTTCCGTAGGGAACAAGATTAACATCTCTACTATAATGAAAAATTCTTTCCCAAAGTGTTAAAGCACGCTTGGGCGAAATATAAATTTCATATCCTTGTTCTCCAGTAAAACTTGCTCGAAGTATTCTGACGCTTGTGTTTAGATAATCGAAATTATTAAAAGTCATATAAGGAAATTTCTCATTACTGAAATCAACATTGCTAAAAACTCTTTCCATTATGGTTTTGGCTTTTGGTCCGCTGATATTAAATGTAGCAAACTGTTCTGTTATTGAATTCATATAAACATTCATATCTGGCCATTCAGTTTGAGCATATTCCTCCATATGCGCCAAAACATTTGCAGCCCCTCCGGTAGTGGTTGTAGTTATAAAGTGTTGGTCATTTATTTTACAAACGATACCATCGTCCTTAACCATACCATCTTCACCAAGCATAAGAGCATATCTTGCTGTCATCGGTTTCATTTTCGTAAAGCTATTCGTATAAATTAGATTTATAAATGCCAAAGCGTCTTTACCTTTGATCTCTATTTTTCCAAGTGTGCTACCATCTAGTATTCCTGCAGACTCCCTAACTTGTTTTGACTCTCTTTGAACTGCTTCATACATAGTTTCATTTTCATATTTTTTAAAATACCAAGGCCTCTTCCACTGTCCAACATCTTCAAAGACAGCATTATGTTTTATATGCCAAGGATGAATGGGAGTTTTTCTAATTGGATCGTAAAATTCATATGTACTTCTTCCGGCGATTGCTGAAAAATTTAGTGGAGCATATGGCGGTCTATAAGTTGTTGTTCCAACTTCCGAAATATTTTTCTTAAGTATTTTAGATACAATTCCAAGCGCATTAATGCTACTTATTTTTCCTTGATCAGTTCCCATACTATTAGTTGTGAAACGCTTTAAGTGTTCTATACGATTAAAACCTTCAGTAACTGCTTGTTTAAGATCTTTCGTTGTCACATCATTTTGAAGATCTATAAATGATTTAGACCACAAAGATTTTTTTGCATTTTTAGTTTCCCATAGCTCTTTGATATGAAAATTTATCGGCCCATCAATATCTAATTTTATTTCTAAATCATTCACTCCATCTAGAAAATTAAGTTTTTCGTTTATTTCCTTAATAACTTTTTGATAGCTAAAATTTCCGCTAACTGATCCCAAGGTAATAGTATTTTGAAAAATTTTATCAGGTTTAAATGTCAGAAGACTTTCGTCCCACTTTAGAAGACCTTTAGATTGCGTAAATAAATGTATATCTGGATTAAAACCTCCTGAGACACAAAGCATAGATGTTTTAATTTTAACAGTTTCATTTTTTTTAACACTGATGGTAACTCTTTTTATTTCATTTTTTCCATCACAACCTTCAATTTCAGATTTTGCATAAAAAGGAACATTATATTTAGTTAAAAGTTCTACTAATTCTGTTTCAATTTTTTTTTGATCTCTAACATCTATATAAGCTTTAGGTTTATGACCAAGATCAATAAGTGATTTTACAAGGCTGAAAGTTGAGGAATTATTTGTGAAAATTACAGGGCTTTCGTCTGGGACTACCCCATACCTATGAATATATTTTTCAAAAGATGCTGCAAGCATTACACCAGGCAAATCATTATTTCTAAATGAAATAAATCTTTCAATGTGTCCGTTAGCTAGAATAGTTTGTTTAGTTCTTATTTTATGTAAAACAAGCTCAGGTTTATTATTATCTTGAAGCTTTCCTACCGATTTATCTTCAAGTGCAATTAAGTGATCTTTAAAATTATAAGTATTGACCAATGTATTTTTTAAAATTTTTATATTATTTGAATTTTCGATAAGTCTTTGTGTTTTTTTAACCCAATCGTTTGGAATTTGATCATTTATAAACTTAATTTTTTTGGAATTTTTTAAAATTCCACCTAAAGAACTTTCTCTTTCAATTAATAAAACATCATATTTAGTTCCAGCGAATTTTTTTGCAGCTAATAAACCAGCCAAGCCAGCACCCACAATTACAATATCCACGTTATGTTGTAGATGTATACTCTTTGATCTAAATTCCCTTGGGGGTCTACCTAACCCAGCAGTTTTTCTGATAAGAGGCTCGTAAACATTTTTCCAAAAGCCTTTAGGCCCCATAAATGTTTTATAATAAAATCCTGCTGAGAATATTGGTGACAAAAGATTATTTATTGAACCTAAATCTCTTTTTAAAGAGGGCCATCTGTTTTGACTTTTAATAACCATTCCCTCATAAATTTTTTTAACTGTAGCTCTTACATTTGGCTCATTATATTCATTAACTATCTGTACAAGAGCATTTGGTTCTTCTATTCCGCAAGTATAAATTCCTCTAGGCCTATGATATTTAAAACTTCTACCAATCAACTTTACGTTATTTCTTAGCAATGCAGCAGCTATAGTATCACCCTCGTTACCTTCAAACGTTTTACCATCAAATTTAAAATAAATTTTATTTTCAATCATATTTACTATTTGAGTATTTTCTTTTTTGCCTTCTCATATTCATATCCAGTGATTATGCCATCTTTATAGAGGTCCATAAGCTTTTTTAATTGATCAGAAGCCTCATCACTAATGACTTTATTAGTTCCTATTTTATTAGATTTTTCTGCGTTTATATTTTCAGAGAATAAAGAGAAAAAAAATGTGATTAAAAAAAGGATTTTAATTTTTTTCATATTTTTTTCACCGCAAAATTTCCTGATCCAACATCAGGCTCTCCTGATGGAGATTTAAGAGTATTTTTAAATTCTTTTATTGGGGGAGGAGGATCACCTATTTTATAAACTTTTAAAATTTCATCTGTTGAAGTATTTCTTACTGCATTAAACCATTTTTTACATCCATGTGTATGTACCCAACGTTCATAATAAATTCCCTTAGGATTAGCTCTTATAAAAACATACTCTGACCACTCTCTATCACTTACAAGGCTAGGATCTTTTGGTCTGGCTACGTGAGCTTCTCCACCATTTGTAAATTCTATTTGATCTCTTTCACCGCAGTATGGGCAATTTATTAAAAGCATTTTAATGAGCTACAGCTGCTGCTCCATGTTCGTCAACTAATCTACCACTTACAAATCTTTCTAAACTAAAGGGAGCATTAATTGAGTGAGGTTTATCCTTAGCAACAGTGTATGCAAATAGGTTTGCACTTCCTGGAGTTGCTTTAAATCCTCCTGTTCCCCATCCACAATTAAAATATAATCCTTCTATTTCACATTTGCTTATTATGGGACTTGCATCTGGACAAATATCTACTATGCCTCCCCACTGGCGAAGCATTTTCATTTTTCCAAATATTGGATAGAGTTCTATTATAGCTCTCAAGGTATCTTCGACAATATTATACCCTCCTCTTTGAGTAAAAGAATTATAACCATCTGTTCCAGCACCAATAACAAGTTCACCTTTATCAGATTGACTCACATATGCATGAACTGCGTTAGACATTACGACAGTATTGATTACTGGTTTAATTGGTTCTGAAACCAAAGCTTGGAGCGGTTTGCTTTGAAGTGGTAGTTTAATTCCAGCTGTATCAGCTAAAACACTAGTATGTCCTGACGCTACAACACCAACTCTTTTAGCTCTTATTATTCCTTTAGTCGTCTCAATTCCATAAACTTTACCGTTTTTCGTTCTGATTTTTTTTACTTCACAATTCTGTATGATATCAACACCTAATTCATCAGCTCTCATTGCATAACCCCAGGCCACAGCATCATGACGAGCTGTACCAGCTCTAGGCTGATAAGAAGCACCTAGCACCGGGTATCTACAGTTCTCAATATTCATAATTGGTACAAGTTTTTTAATCTGTTTTGGATCAGCCCAGTGGGAATCAATTCCATTTAGTTTGTTCGCACTCACTCTTCTTTTAATCTCTTTTACATCATGCTCATTGTGCGCGAGGTTCAATACACCTCTTTGACTAAACATAACATTATAATTTAATTCTGAAGATAAATTTTCCCAAAGCTTTAAAGAATGTTCGTAAAGGTGAGCACTTTCATCCCATAGATAATTTGATCTTATTATTGTTGTATTACGACCAGTGTTACCACCACCTAACCATCCTTTTTCAATGACGGCAATATTTTTCAAACCATGCTCTTTAGCAAGGTAGTAAGCAGTACCAAGACCGTGACCCCCACCACCAATAATTATAATATCATAAAATTTTCGCGGCTCAGGATTGCGCCACATCTTTTTCCAATTTTTATTGTTAGAAAAAGCGTTTCTTATAATATTAAAAATGGAGTATTTTTTTTTCACAACTCAAAATTAGCAAAAAAATATGATTTCATCTACTAAATTTAAGTCGATGATCCCAAAGGAATTGGCTGCGAAACTACTGTAGTAAGCCAACAATTTTTCAAAGGCCCTTTATCTAAAAACTTTTCCACTTGCCATCTAAATTTGAAGTATTTCTTATTTAAATCTAAAATAGTCACTTCATATACTGCTTTCTTATCATCATTATATGTTTCTTTAATTTCATGACCGAGATGATTTATAAGCATGTTATAAGAATCTCCTTTAATCATTTCTTTAAATCTACTGAGCGGACCAGTAAATCTTTGGTTATTCGGGTGAGCAAATTCCCAGGTTTGCTCTATACCTCGATCTCTTCTAGGAATGTCATTTTTCTTTAGACCCTCTAACTGTATTTTAATTACTTGAGCAGGTTTTATATTAATATTTGGTTTTATTATTTCTGATGAAGCAAAACTTATGTTTGTTAAAAAAAATATAATAGAAAACTTAAATATTTTAGACATTAAACATTTTTAATTTAAACTATTGATACGTCAAGTAGACTACTTGACGTATCAACAAAAAAATTATTTACGCAGCTAAAGCTTGTTTGATATCAGATATAATATCGTCTGGATGTTCTATTCCAATAGAAAGCCTTACATAACCGGGCGTTACACCAGCTTCTGCCAACTGTTTCTCATTTAATTGACTATGAGTTGTAGATGCAGGATGTATTGCTAAACTTCTAGCATCACCGATATTAGCTACGTGATAAAGAAGTTTTAAGTTGTCAATAAATTTGGCCCCTAACTCTTTACTTCCTAAATCCATTCCAACTAAAGATCCATAGCCACCCTTCATATATCTCTTAGCTCTGTCTCTAATTTCTCCTTGATGGTTTGTAGGATAGATAACATTCTTTACTTTCTTCTGGGTCTCTAAGAATTTTACAACTTTCTCTGCGTTTGCGCAGTGTTGTTTCATTCTTAATGCAACAGTTTCTAAACCCTGAATTATTTGAAAGGCGTTGAATGGGGATAATGGAGCACCGAGATCTCTCAACAGAACAACTCGAGCTCTTACAGCAAAAGCAACATTTGCACCTGTCATCTTAGGAACATCTCTTCCCCAAATTGCACCATTATAACTTGGATCAGGAGTGTTAAACAAAGGTTGTCTCTTGGCGTTCCTTACCCAATCAAAGTTTCCACCATCAACAATTATTCCTCCGATTGATGTACCGTGCCCTCCGATATATTTTGTCAGAGAATGCATAACTATAGCAGCGCCATGTTCTAATGGTCTACAAATTACTGGAGCAGCAGTATTGTCGATTATTAAAGGTATCCCATGTTTTTTTCCAATGTCAGCAACTTCTTTTATTGGAAAGACTCTAAGATATGGATTGGGACAAGACTCTCCATAATAAGCTCTTGTCTTATCATCTGTTAGTTTTTCAAAGTTCTTGGGATCTTTTGGATCAGCAAATCTAACTTCAATACCTTGCATACTTAAAGTATTTTTAAATAAATTTACTGTTCCCCCATAAAGGTCAGTTGAAGAAACTATATTATCTCCCGCTTGACAAACATTTTGTACGCAGAATGCAGAAGCAGCTTGTCCGGATCCTACAGCTACTGCAGCTAGCCCACCTTCTAAAGCAGCAACTCTTTTTTCTAGTATGTCGCAAGTTGGATTGTTAATTCTTGTATAGATATTACCAAACTCTTTTAAACCAAATAAGTTTGCAGCTGTTTTAGCATCCTTAAATTGGTAAGAAGTCGTTTGATAAATTGGAACAGCCACAGCAGTAGTTGTTGGATCGCTTCTATATTCACCACCATGAAGACCTATCGTCTCGGGGTTTTTTATTTTATCAGCCATTTTTTTTCTCCTTTTTTAGTGCTTCGACAAAGTGTCGGGCGCACAATACAGTTCAAATGCCCAGTTTTAATTTGATTAAATTCAAAAAAAAACCACCGACTAAAGCGATGGTCTCGAAAGATTTAACGCTTTAGCGGATTTTATAAAGCGCTCGCAATTTGTTTTAAATCAGCGCTATTTAAGAATTATATTAGATTTATTACAAAGAAGTCAATACCAATTTGCTTCATTTTTAAGTCGTTAAAAATGATATAAAATAAGATTAATGAATAAGTGGAATAAAAACTTAACTACTGAGCAAAATTACATACTGAGAGAAGAGGGTACAGAACCTGCGGGTTCAAGCCCTTTAAATCAGGAAAAAAGAGAGGGAGATTATCTTTGTGCAGGATGTGGAACTAAACTTTTTAGTTCATCAATGAAATACGAAAGCGGTTCTGGATGGCCATCTTTTTTCTCATCTTTGCCTAATGTTTTTGATACTAAAACAGATATGCTTATTGGTTACGCTAGAACAGAGTATCATTGTAAAAAATGTGGCGGCCATCATGGCCACATATTCGAAGACGGACCCAAACCAACAGGAAAAAGATTTTGTAACAATGGCCTCTGTTTAGTCTTTAAACCAAAAGAATGATTTTAAATTTAGCAATTGCATTCGGAGCTGGTTTGATCAGTTTCCTCTCACCATGTGTTCTACCTTTGATACCCGGTTATATTTCATATATTTCAGGCGAGAGTCTTGGAGATATTATCGAAAAACAAAAAAAGATTGTTTTAAAAACTATCCTATTTACCGTAGGCTTCTCATTAGTTTTTATTGGTTTTGGCGCTACCGCTTCCTTAATTGGAAATTTATTATTAGAATATTCATATACACTAAGAATTATAGCTGGAATTATTATAATTATTTTTTCTTTACAGTTGATTGGAATTTTAAATCTTAATTTTATGAATAGAGAAAAAAGATTTCAAACTAAAAATTACTCTAATAATTTATTTTTTCCAGTTGTTGTTGGCTCTGCATTTGGCTTTGGCTGGACACCATGTATAGGCCCTGTATTGGGCTCAATTCTAACTTTAGCTGCAGTAGAAAGCAGTATTGGTAAAGGAGTTTTGCTGCTAAGCTTTTACTCATTGGGTTTGGCTATACCTTTTGTTCTTTCAGGATATGGAATTTCAAAGTTTTTAGCATTTTCTAAAAATTTTAGAAAAAATATTCGTATAGTTTCAATAGCTGGAGGAATTATTTTATTAATTACTGGAATTTTAATTCTTACAAATCAATTACAAACTCTTGGTTTTTTTATACTTGAGTATTTACCTTTCTTAGGAAATTTAGGCTAGCAGTTTATCTAATTCACCACTTTTGTTTGCGGCTTGTAATTCGTCATTTCCACCCACATGGTGATCACCTATAAAAATTTGAGGTACAGAGGTTCTTCCTCCGCTTTTTTTTAACATTTCTGCTCTTTTACTTTCATCTTCCCAAACATTTATTTCTTGGTAGGGAACTTTTTTTGAATCAAGCAATGCCCTTGCATACACACAATATGGGCAGGGATTACCAGTATACATCACAACTTTTTTCATAATTAATATATATCACTTATTCTAATTTTTTCTCTCATTTTTTTTCTAGAGAGTTTGAATTTTTTTCTATGTTTAATGCTAGTGTTGTGAACTCTTTTTCTCCATAATTTGAAAGATCCAGGTTTAAGGTTTCTTCTCATTATTTTAATTACTTGAGACTCATTTTTTCCCGTTTTTTTTTCTATTTCTTCAAAAGTTATACGATCAGCCCATGCTGCCCAAATAATCCAATCATCATTATATTTTTTTGGTTCAGGATTTTTAACTCTCGTTTCTGGAATTAAGCTTCTCTTCTTCATCAAAAAATATATAGTCTTTTTATGTTTCCTGAAAACTACTTTATTTATATTCAGCTGTTACTGTTTTATTTTATCACACCAGGACCTCCCAGAGTTATTATTGTCACAAATACAATTAATTATGGTTTAAAAAAATCTGTATGGACAGCTCTTGGCGATATATCTGCAAATTTTGTTCAAGCATCATTAACTACTTTTGTTATAGGTAGTTTACTAATAGACAATCCTGATATTTATGTTTATTTCAAATGGGCTGGAATTTCATACATTTTGTATCTTGCTTACGAAACTTTTTCCTTAAAAATAAAACAAGCAGATAAAAACACAAAACCAACCAAAAGTAATTTTGCAATGTATAGGGATGGATTTTTAGTTGCAGGACTCAGCCCCAAAGCTTTAGTTTTTTTTGGTACAATATTTATAACGTTCATTAATTTTGATGGAAATGTAATCTCTCAATTCTTAATTTTAATTATTACTTGGATGTCTTTAGATTTTTTAAGTTTAATGATGTATGGACTTGCAGCTAGAAAAATTGCGATATGGCTTAAAGGTAATCCAAGGTTATTAAATACAATCTCAGCGTGTGTATTAATTATCATTGCGATATTTGTTGCGATCAGAACTTAATTTTTTCATTTTAACATGTTGTCTAAAAAGACAAAAATTGTTTTAATAATTTAAATTAATTAATTAATTAAAGGAGGAAATAATGAATAAAATAGTAAAACTATTTATTACATTTATTTCAGCTATTACTCTAGCATTAGCAAGTATCACTTCTTCTTTCGCAAAAGTTGAAGATGGTATGATCGTGTTAGGTTCTGCGATATCTCTTACAGGAAAATACTCTTCTAATGGAGTACACACTCAAAACGGCTATAACATGGCTGTTGATAGAATTAACAAAATGGGTGGCGTAAAAGTTGGAGGAAAAAGTTATAAATTTGAAATCATTTATTACGATGATGAATCAAATCCTAAAAGAGCTGCTCAGTTAGCTGAAAGACTAATTAAACAAGACGGCGTTCATTATATGCTTGGACCAT
>PAGZ01000009.1 GCA_002704625.1 Candidatus Pelagibacter sp. | reverse complement strand
TCATTTGAAAACCTGAGTATTAAAGAAACTTTACCAATTATTAAGAATTGTGATTGTTATATAGGAAGTGATACAGGCTTCGCTCATTTATCTGTCGCCCTAGGAGTAAAAGCTTTGACTTTATTTATGGACTCGCCGGTTATGGCTTATGGGAAATATTCTGGAAGAATGTCTGTAATAGAGCCAGAAGGCGAAAAAAATACTACTTCACATGATACCTTGGGATCTGAACGAATATCATTTGAAAAAACTCTCCTCAAAGCAAAAGAAATCTTAGTTTAACTAAAATCATTTTTTAAAATAGTTTCTTTTGCCTCTGAAACCATCTGAGCTAATTTAGTTGTATCAGTATCGTTACGATCAGGATGAAGTTTTGACATTATTTTTTTGTATTTAGATAGTACTTCGTCTTTTGAACATCCTTTTTTGCACCCAAGTATATTGTATGCATCGTCCAAAGAAATACTTGAAGAAGCTTTTGAGTAATTAGCACCAGATGAAAAAGAATACCTTCCTGTTTGTCGAAGATAATTTATTAATCTCCACAATTGAAATAATTGAAAAAGTCCCCCTATACCCTTTAATTTAATTAGAGGAACCAAAAGTAACAAAATGGGAATACTAAATGCGTACCTTCCAACAAAAAATAGGGCGATAGCGAAAATAATTCCTATTGTGAAAATAACAAATCGAATACCTTTTGCGATTTTTTTGCTACTTGCTTTAGCAAAAAAATTCAATAAAAGGTATAAAGAAACTAAAGCTATTCCAATGAGTAAAAAATAATTCATAATTTTATATATGAAAATACCACAATTAAGGAAGCAAACTGAAAAGAAAAATTGTCATGGATATTCATGGGAGGACGATTATTCCTGGATACATCAAGATAATTGCCTTGAAATCTTAAGAGATACAAAAAAATTAAACCCCGAAGTTAGAAAATATCTTGAGGAAGAGAACGCATATACAAAAGAAAATATGAAAGATACTGAAAATCTACAAAAAAAAATTTTCAAAGAAATAGAGGGAAGAATAAAGTTAGATGATGAAAGCCTTCCATTTATTGATAAAAATTATGAATACTGGACCAAAACCACTAAAGAGGGAAACTATTCAAAAAAGTTAAGAAAAAAAATTGGTAGTGATAAAGTTGAATGTTATTTTGATGGTGACATCGAAGCAAAAGGGAAAAAATTTTTTAGCACTGGCGATTTAGTTGTATCAAACAACGATGAATTTTTAGCTTATTCTATTGATGATAAAGGTGGCGAATATTTTACAATATTCGTAAGAAGAATAGCGGATAATAAAATAATTGAAAAAATCGAGGACACAGCTGGTGGGATAGTTTGGTCTTATGATGATAAATCATTTTTTTATAGAAAGCATGATAGCCAGAAAAGACCAAGACAAATTTTACAGCATAAATTGGGTTCTCCAATTAAAGAAGATATTTTAATTTTCGAAGAACAAGATGAACGTTTTACTTGTTCCATTGATACCACTTCTTGTGAAAAATTTTATATGATTGAAACTAGCGAACATACCACAAGTGAGACATACTATTTTCATAAAGATGAAAAAAAGTTTGAACCAAAATTATTTTTAAAAAGAGAGGATGGAATTCTTTATAGTATGGATAGTTTCGATGGTTATTGGTACATGCATACCAATAAAGATGCTGAAGATTTTAAAATATTAAAATGTTCGAACGATAAAATAAATGATTGGAAAGATTTTGTACCTGCTAAAAGTGGAACTTTAATAGGTGGTCTAACCTTTTTAAAAAAATGGATAATTCGATCAGAAATATCAAATGCTCTTTCTAAAATTTTGGTCAGAAGTGTTGAGACAGGAAATGAAGAAGAATTAATTTTTACTGATGAAAAAGTAATATCACCAGGAGTTTCTCTTATTAGAAAGGATAAAAATACTGATTTGATAAGAGTAGGTTATGAGTCTCCCAAAACTCCAAATAGAATTTTTGAATATAATATTCAAACAAAAGAAAAAAAAATTGTTAAAGAACAGATAGTACCTTCTGGACACAATAGAGATGATTATGTTGTAGAAAGACTTACATGTGAAAGTCATGATGGTCAAAAAATTCCTATGACTGTTACCTACCACAAAAAAACTAAAATAGATGGAAGTGCTCACTTATTATTGTATGGGTATGGAAGTTATGGAAGTTCCATGTGGCCAGCGTTTTCAATATCTAAATTTTCTTTGATAGATAGAAATATAATTTGGGTAACTTGTCACATAAGGGGTGGACTTGAAAAAGGTATGGCATGGTGGCGTGAAGGTAAAATGCTTAATAAGAAAAATACTTTTTCAGATTTTATAAGTTGTGCAAAATTTTTGATAAAAAAAAAATATACAACAGAAAAAAAGATTATAGCTTATGGCGGAAGTGCCGGAGGACTTTTGGTTGGTGCAGTCTTAAACGAAGAACCAGATTTATTTTTGGGAGCAATTAATGCAGTGGGATTTTTGGATTGCCTTCAAACTAATATGGATCATACTCTCCCGCTTACAAAAGGTGAACTAAGAGAGTTTGGTGATGCCAAAAATAATAAAGATCACTTCGAATATATACGTTCATATGCTCCATACGATAATATTGATAAAAAAAATTATCCTCATATTCTACTTACTACCTCCTTATCAGATTCCAGAGTTCTTTTTGATGAGCCAACAAAGTATTGTGCAAAATTAAGAGATAATAAAACTGATAATAATTTATTGCTTTTAAAATGCGAAATGGACGCTGGTCACGGATCAAGGTCTGGAAGAAAAAATATAATTGAAGACATCGCTTTCGATTATGCTTTTGCTCTAAAAATTGCTGGAAAAGTATCTTAAAAACAATTTTTACTGCTAAAAGCAACAACTATATTTTTAGAATTAATCTCAAATCTTCTCTCACATTTTATTTTAAATTTAGCGTCGTAATAAACAAATATTTTGTTCTCATTAACTCCAGTTTCAATAAAATCAGGCTTACCAAATTCTATTTTTAAATCCGATTCGGTTTTATTTAAAAATTTATTTAATTTTTCAGTTTCTTTGATCGAAGCCTCATCAACTTTTTTTGAAACAGTTTTGCAACCTGTGATTATAATTATTAAAACTGATAAAATTAAAATTTTTTTCATAATTCCATATTAAATGAACAATTTTCGAATTTAATAATTATAACGAACTAAGTTATAAACAATATACAACTTTAAATTTAAATTTAACCCGTTTTGAACTTTCAAATTTTTTTAACTACAGTTAAAGTCTCCTCGAATTGAACATAGGAGAAAAATTATGATGAACAAATATTTTGAGTACAAGAAACATAAAACTAGTTTTAGAACAGAAGTTATAGCTGGAGTTACAACATTTCTAACGATGGCTTATATTATGTTCTTAAATCCATTTATTCTTTCAGGAGAATTTGCTGGAACAGAAAAAGGTTTTTTTGATTTTGGGGGCGTCTTTACCGCAACAATTGTCGCTGCAGCTTTATCATGTTTTATAATGGGGTTTGTTGGACGTACATGGCCAGTCGGTCTTGCAAGTGGCATGGGATTAAATGCCCTGGTAGCTTTCGGTATAGTTGCTGGTATGGGTTTCACACCTGCTGAAGCATTAGCCGCAGTATTAATTGCCGGTGTTCTTTTCTTACTAGTTTCTCTTACGCCTATAAGAGCTTGGATAATTAATTCTATTCCAAAAAGTTTAAAACTCGGTATTGGTGCTGGAATAGGTTTGTTTCTTGCAATTATTGGTTTGGAAATTATGGGAGTAGTTGGAGACCATCCAGTTACCCTGGTCACTTTAGGAGATATAAAGAATCCACTTGTTTTGTTAGGTTGCCTAGCTTTGGTTGTAATGATTGCTTTAGAAAAACTTAAAGTCAAAGGAAATATTATAATTGGAATTTTGTTCTTTAGTATTTTGGCCTGGTTACCTATGTGGGAATGGACCGGTTCAACAATTAAAGATGGAGCATCGCTAGCAAAATTTAATGGTATCTTTTCAGCGCCTCCTTCAATGAGTTATTTGTTTGATGCTTTTGATGGCTTTAGCACTGGAAAAGTTTTTACTGCTAGCGGCCTAACAGTTATTTTTACATTATTCTTTGTAGATTTCTTTGATACTGCTGGAACTTTAACTGCAGTAGCAAATGTTGCGGGAAAAGTTGATAGCAAAGGAAAAGTACAAGATATTGAAAAAGCTATGCTTGCAGATAGTATTGGAACTGTGGCTGGCGGACTTATGGGAACGACTACTGTAACAAGTTATGTTGAGTCTGGAGCTGGAGTAAAAGCTGGAGGTCGAACAGGAATGACTTCAATAGTTATAGGAGTTCTTTTTCTTTTATGTTTGGGCTTTGCGCCTCTAGCAACTAGTCTTCCAAAAGAAATCGATGGTGCAGCACTTGTATATGTATCGGTTTTATTCGTAAGAAATATTGTAGATATTGACTGGAATGATATTGCTGAATCTGCTCCGGCAGTAATAGCAATGATAGTAATGCCTCTGACATATAGCATTAGTAACGGTATTGCTATGGCGTTTATAGCTTATGCATTAATCAAAATTTTAAGTGGTAAATCTGCAAAAACTTCACCAGCAATATGGGTTGTAGCAGTATTAAGTGTATTAAGTTTTACTCTTTAAAAAATAACAATTATTAATAAAGGCCGGATATTTTGTCTGGCCTTTATTTTTTATGCTTTTTATTTAGTTCCTCTATTCGTATCTCCTCATAGCGTTCAAAAGGCTGAACTATCCAAGGATTATTTTTAAGAGTAATTGCACAAAAATCAGGATTAAAGGTTGACTTCGCTTTTTTCCATAGAACTGCAGTTTTAATTGATTTTATTTTTCCTTTGAGTGGAGGATATTTTTTTAACCATTCTATACTTCTATTTAAAGTAACCCCGGTATCTGAGAGATCGTCACACAAAAGTAAATTTCCTCCCAGATTTTGGACTGTAGAACTCATCTCTCTTGAGAAGATCAATTCTCCTTGTTGATCCTCTATTCCTTTTCCTGAATAAGATTCTACGGCCAAATAAGCACATTTTAATTTAAAAACTCGACTCAAAACATCTATGATTGGTGCCCCGCCTCGCATTATGCCAATAAGAAGATCAGGCTTGTAATTTTCATGAATTTGAACTGCAAGTTTTTCAACTGTTGCGTTGTATTCATCCCAGTTGATAAAAAGTTTTTCAGCCATAGAAAAAATTAAATCATTTTAAAGTAGATGTAAATAAATTTAATATTGTACTGGTTCATTATCTACTGAATACCACAAAGCCATTACAGCTAAAGTACAGAATGGTGAAAACTTTTTTTGTAGTTTTTTAACAAAAAAATTTGGTGGTAAATATTTCTTTTTATAATTATTTGAAATAGCTCTTAACAAACCTATATCCTGTACAGGCCAAACATTTGGCCTATTGTAAAAGAATATTAAAACCATTTCACTCGACCATCTTCCTATTTGTCTAAGAGAAGACAGATAATTTATTGCATCTTCATCTGACATTTGTTTTATCAATTTAGGATCAAATGATTTGTCTAAAATTTTTTTTGCTAGACTTTTAATTCCTTTAGCTTTCATTCTGCTTAGGCCACATTTTCTTAAATCTGATATAGTTAACTTTGAAACAATTTTTGGTTTAATTTTACCCTTACATTTTTTTTCGAATTTAGAAAAAACTGAGTCTGCAGCAGAAACAGATATTTGTTGTGAAATTATTGATCTACTTAGCGAGTAAAAAAAATTCTTTCTTGTAGTTAAGTGGCCTTTGTATTCTGAAAGAAGTTTGCGCATTACTTTATCGCGCTTTGAGAGATACCTCTTGCCTTTGTTCCACCACTTAGGTTTCATATCTTGGGGGAAGCACTTGTTTTTTTAAAGTCTTTTCTCTTCTAAATATTATGTAGGTACCAGCAACTATAAAAAGAGCACCAATCAATGTTGTTAGTTTTAATGATTCGTCAAATAAGAAGTATCCTGCGGTCGCCGCAAAAACTAGTGATAAATATTTTATAGGAGTTACTAATCCTGTATCTGCCATCCGCAATGATTGGGTAAGCAGTATGTTGGCATATCCTCCTGCTAATCCTAATATTATAAATAAAAAAGCCTCAAATAATGTTGGCCAAATCCAACCGTTAATAATTGTCACTAAACCAATTAACATTGACAAAAGAGAGAAATAAAAAGCTATTAAATAATTTGGTTCTGTTTTTGATAAAGATTTTATAGATAACGCAACTTGTGCAAAACCAAATGCAAAAACTAAAGGCATAAAATAAAAATAATTAAACTCCACAAAAGTCGGTTTAATAATAATTAAACCCCCAATTATCCCAAGAATAATTGCAGAAATTCTTGTTAGTCTTATTTTTTCTCCTAGAAAAAGTGCAGATAAAATAGTTACAAAGACAGGACCAAGAAAAGTTAAAGAAATACAATCGGCTAACTCAACATTTCTTAAACCAATAAACAGTGCAATAATTGCTATTGCTCCCCATAATGCTCTCCAGGCATGTAGGCCGGGTCTTTTTGTTTTATAAAAAGTAAAAATTTTTTCTTTAGGAATTAATAAAAAGATAGGTATCATTCCGAAGAAGAAACGCATGAAAAGAACTTGGCCGAAAGGGGCGTCTTTCAAATACTTTACGATTATATCCATAATACTGAAGCAAGCTACACTTGCGATCATATAAAGAATAGCCAATTGAGATTTTGTGAGCAAAATTACCACCTTTAAATTAATCAATTATCATAATAAAATTTAAATTAATATGAAAACTTTAATTTGCGGAATAGGGTGCTTCTGGATTGAAAACAAATTTAAAAATTTAGATGGTGTAATGTCAACAGAAGTGGGCTATTGCGGTGGAAAAACCAGTGAGACAAACTATGAGAAAGTATGTAATGGGGTTTGCGATTCCGCTGAGGTTGTAAAAATTAATTTTGATGAGAAAAAAATTAGCTACGAAGACTTACTAAGATTTGTTTTTTCAATACATGATCCTACAACGCTTGACTCACAGGGGGTTGATATAGGAAGACAATATAGAAGTGAAATTTTCTATTCTGATGAAGCACAAAGAAAAAGTGCTGAAAAAATCAGAGGAGAGATAAATAAAAAACTTAATGGTAAAGTTGTTACTAAAATTTCAAAGGTACTAAATTACAAAAAAGCAGAAGAATATCACCAAAAATATTACGACAAAAAGACTATTATATGAATTTAGTGAATACTCATTGGCTTGAAAAAAATTTAGATAAAGTAAAAATATTTGATGCTAGTTGGCATATGCCATCCTCGAAAAGGAATGCAAAAAAAGAGTACGGGGAAAAACATATTAAAGGTGCTATTTTTTGGGATGTAGATGTGCACAGTGACAAGGATTCTCCTTATCCTCATATGATGAGCAACTCAGATTATTGGGCTCGAATGCTGCAGTCTTTTAGAATTAAAAATAATGATCATATTGTTGTTTATGATTATAGCGATACATATAGTTCGTGTAGATTGTGGTTTGCTCTAAGATATTTTGGTCACCAAAAAGTTTCAGTCTTGGATGGTGGTATGAAAAAGTGGTTAAAAGAAAATAGACCTTTGAATAAAGAAATAAATCATGAAATTGAAAAGTTTAATAATATAGAAAAATTAAATCCAGCAGATAAATATGATGTTAATGAAAATACTGAGTGGATAAAAAATAAAAAGCAAATAGATGAAAATATTAAAAATGTTTCCTTTCAAACTGTTGATGCTAGAAGTCGCGAACGTTTTGAAGGTAAAGTTGATGAACCTCGTTCTGGATTAAAAAGAGGGTGCATAATTGGTTCAAAAAATATTCCTTTTAAAGATTGTATTAATTATGAAACAAATACTTTTAAGACCAAAGATGAATTAACTAAGATTTTTAATAAAAATAAGGTAGATCCAACTCGACCTATTGTTTTTACCTGCGGATCTGGAATGACAGCATGTGTTTTAGGTCTGGCATATTCTCTGATAAGTGGTAAGAATGCTGTGATTTATGATGGCTCTTGGTCAGAATACGGAAAAAAATGAAAAGATCTAAAAAAGTAACTATTGGAATTATAATATTTTTTATAATTATTGCTACTGTTATAGGCGGTAGAACAGCAATGGGTCTTTATTTCAAAAAAAAATTTGGAAAACGACCTCCTCCAGGTGTCGTAGTCGAAATAGTATCTGAAAAACGTTTTAATAAAACTATAGAGAGTTATTGTACAGCTTTGAGTAGCAAGACAAAATCTTTCAAAATCAAGAAAAGTGAACTACTCGAACCGTTAAAATTTAAAGCCGCAAAAAAAGGTGAAATAATTGCAAAACTGCAAGATAAAAATATTGTTGCGCCTTTTTCGGGTACTGTTGGGACACGAGGAATAAGTTCGTCAATATTAGGGACGGATTCGATAATATTAACAATAGATGACTCAAAAAAAATATTATGCGATTTACAAATTCCAGAGATTTTTGCTGCCAAATTGAAAAAAGGATTAAGAGTTAACGCAAAATTTTTAGCATATAAAGATAAAATATATAATGGTGTTATTATTTCTCGTACTTCAAGAGTTGATGCACAAACTAGAAGTATATTAGCTAGAGCACAGATTAATAATAAAAACCTTGAAATTTTACCTGGATCTTTGCTTGATATTGAACTTCTTTATGATGAAAAAGAAGCAATTTCAGTGGTTGATACTAGTATTATTTTTGAAGATGAAAAAAAATTCGTTTATAAAATTTTAGAAAACAATAAAATTCAAAAAACAGAAGTAACTACAGGGATTAGAAAAGACGGGAATCTCGAAATTATCGAAGGTCTAAATACAGACGATAAAATTGTAAAAGAGGGTCTGGCGAGATTAGCTGACGGGATGATTGTGAGACCTATAGTAAAATAATATGCACAATTTTTGTTTGCTTAATATTAAAAGACCAGTTTTAAGTTCAGTATTCTCTCTTTTATTAGTTGTTTTTGGTCTCTACACTTTTTTTGAAATAAGCACTAGAGAGCTGCCA
The DNA here is from genome assembly GCA_002704625.1 of Candidatus Pelagibacter sp. The sequence continues at coordinate 923 of PAGZ01000009.1, read as the reverse complement.
AAAAATCTTCAGCCTCCTGAAGTTGTTATATCCACAAAATATACGGGTGCAAGCCCATCGATAATTGCCTCTGAAATATCTGAGCCAATCGAATTGGCGGTTGGTGGAGCGGAAGGTATTAGATCAATTGATACGATATCTGAAATTGGCAGAAGTACAATTAAAATAGAATTTTTTACAAGTATAGATATTGATGATGCGGCTAACGATATAAGAGAGAGAATTGCTAGGATCATAGATAATTTACCTGAAGATAGTAAAGCTCCAGAAGTAAGAAAGGCTTCAGCAGGATTTTCAACCAGCATGTGGCTTTCGGTTAGTAGTACTTCTTGGAACTCTTTAGATATAGGAGACTACGTTAAACGTAATTTAGTAGATGCGTTCAGTTCGGTTCCAGGTACAGGAAGAGTAATTGTTGGAGGAATAAATGAAAAAGCTGTAAGAGTTTATTTAAACCCTGTCAAACTAATAGCAAATGACTTAGATGTTAGAGAAGTTGAGGCCTCTATTAGAAAAAATAATATAGCAGTGCCAGCAGGAACTATTGAAGCTAATAACGTTGATTTAACACTTGATTTAGGAAAAACATATACGAATATTAAATCAATCAAAAAACTTCCAATAAAAAAAATAAAGGGAAAGACAATAACTTTAGCCGATTTGGGTGAAGTAAAATATGGTCCCATATCTGAAAAGACTCTTTTCAAGGCTCAAAGTCCCGATGTATTGAATGAAAATACAGTTGGCATTGGAATTTATGCTCGAACAAATGAAAGCACTGTAACGCTATCAAATAATATAAGAAAAAAAATTTTAGAGGTAAGAAAAACATTACCTGAAGGTCTCAAATTATCTGTGAGTTTCGATAGAGCAACTTATATCAAAGAAGCTATACAAATGTGCTATCAATCAATAATTTTAGC
>PAGZ01000008.1 GCA_002704625.1 Candidatus Pelagibacter sp. | reverse complement strand
ATCCTAAAAGTATCATATCTCTTCTAATCTCGTCGTGCATTTTTTGCAAGACAGCCTCCACTCCTTGTTGTCCACCTGCTCCTAAACCAAATAAATAGCCTTTTCCAAAACTACAAGCTGTTGCTCCCAGTGATAAAGCTTTTAACACATGTGTTCCTCTTCTTATTCCGCCATCCAAAATTATCTCTGCTTTCCCACCGACAGCATCCGCTATATCTGGAAGTTGATCAAATGGTGCACGTGAACCATCTAATTGTCTGCCTCCATGATTTGAAAGCATAATTGCAGAAGCACCAATTCCAACTGCTCGTTTTGCATCTTCAACTGACATAATTCCTTTAATTGCAAATGGGCCTCCCCATTTTTTTATACAGTACTCAGCATCTTTCCAACTCATTGCTGGATCGTATTGCTCATTTATGTATTCCATTACACCCTTAGCAATACTACTTCCTTTCTTAGTAAAATGAGAAACATTTGCCAATTGGAATTTTTCATGAGTTAAATAATTTATAGACCACTTTGGATGAAAAGCAAAACTCAATAGACTTTTAAGTGTTAATTTTGGTGGTGTGGTAAAACCCCACTTATGATCTCTTTCACGATTACCTGCTACAACTGTATCAACAGTTAGACACATAGCATTGAAACCAGATCTTTTACATCGGTCAATTAAATTATCAGTTAGGCTCTGATCTTTATGAATATATAATTGAAATAGCTTTGGTCCACCTGAAATATTTGAGATTTCCTCAATTGATGAAGTACCCATAGTTGACATACTATAAAATGTTCCAAATTTTTCTGCTGCTCGAGCGCTTGCTTTGTCACCATCATGATGATAAAGCTTTTGCATTGCTGTTGGTGACAAAAATATTGGCATTTTTATTTTTTTACCGAAAACTTCTGTATTCATGTCTGGTTCACCAACGCCAGCTAAAATATTTGGAACAAGATCGCATTTTGAAAAAGACTCTGTATTTCTTTTAAGAGTCACTTCATCGTCTGAGCCCCCGTCTATATAATGAAAAATTGGTGCAGGTAATTTTTTTTTGGCAAGTTTTCTAAAATCATCAAAATTATAACAATCATTTAAGTTCATTGGAATTTTATAAATTTAAAATCTTTTTAAGAAATTAAACATATAGCTATTTGCTCCAGGATTTTTATCTCCAAGACTAGCATTGGATACATGGTTATAGGACATTCCTAAATTAGTTCCCTCTGAAAGATCGAATGATACCTGTACTTCGCTTTTAAACTCTAATGGGTGTCCCAGATCTTTGCCGTCTCCTTGCCTATAATATCCAGGTGTAAAACTTGGGGTAATATTTAATATTCCTAAAGAATAGTTCGCCTCAATACCGGTATATAAATATGTTGCTTTATCTTGAGTTATCATGAGACCTGTAATAGGAGAAATTCTTCCAAAAAAAGTGTCTCTATATAAATTCTCATTTTGATGTTCAACTCCATAAAGAGCAGCTCTCTTTCCATCGTCACTGAAATCAAACATTCCGGTATAAAAGTTCAAACCTTTGCTATTTTCGTTAGATGTTGCTGTAGTACTGATAATTATAGTACTAAGTAAAACCAATATTAATTTTAATTTAATTTTCATTTTATCAAAAAAATACAATTTTAATTTTTAAATGTACATAGCCAATTATTTCTTTCCAATTAACCTTTTTTTTGTAATTAGGTAAATAAATATACCACCAAGTATAAATAATAAATATGGCAATAACCATAAGACATAACTATCTTTTTTGAGTGGTGGATTAAGTAAAATCCAATCTCCATACTTTTCGGATAAAAAATTATATATTTCATTTTCTGACAAGCCTTCCTCAATTTTATCGTTTACAACTTCTTTTATAATCAATGCAAAATCAGCATTTGAATCTAGTATTGTTTGTCCTTGGCAAACTAAACATCTAAGGTTTTTTAAAATATTTGAATTAAGGTTTTCGTTTGATAAAAGATTTGAATTTATCAAAAATATTATCATTATAAAAAAATACTTTTTCATTTAATTAACAATTTTTTTAATCTCTTTAACATCTTTTGGTTTTAATGGTCCTATATATTTTTTTAAGATTATTAAATTTTCATCTACAAGTATCGTTTCAGGAATACCATATACTCCAAAATCTACAGATTTTTTTCCATCTGGATCCTGGGTTAAAATGAAGAAAGGATTTCCCATCTCTTTCAAAAAATTTTTGGCATTATTTTTGTCATCCTTAAAATTTACACCAATAATTTTTAAATTATTAATTTTACTTAGAGAAATTAAATGTTTGTGTTCTTTCCTGCATGGTCCACACCAAGAAGCCCAAAAATTAAATAGGGTAAAATTAAAATTTTTTGCATCAGTCGTACTAAATTTTTTTTCATCGTTGAAAAACTGCAATTCAATATATTTGATTTCTTTTCCGATTAAGTTTTCGGTATCATATATTTTATTATTTTTAAGACTTAAGTAAAAAGTCGTAAAAATAAAAATAAAAAAAAAGCAAAATAAAATTAAATATAGTCTTTTCATTTTATATTTTTTTTCTTGAAAAAAAATTCAAAACTCCTCCGACTGAAATTAACAAAACAGAAAGCCAAATAAAATTCATAAAAGGTTTTTTTTGAAATTTTATATTAAATATGTCTGTATTTGAAATATTACTCATGGTTAAATATGTGTCCGAAAAGAATTTTGATTTTATTGATGCTTCATAAGTTATGATTTCTGGTTTATTATAAATTCTAATTTCAGGAGTTAAATTTTCTAACACTAATTGATTTTTATTTTGAATTTCGAAATAACCAATAACTGATTGGTAATTATTTTTTGATAAAGTCTCCAAATTTTTAAATTTTATTACATAATCCTTCACAATTTTTTTTTCTCCTACTTTTACATTAAAATTATTTTCGATAGAAAATATATAATTTATAGAAATAAAAAAAATTAATAATCCAAAACCAAAATGGGATGCGAACCTAGATAAATTAAAATTTCCATTTTTTAAGTCTTGATATAAATCTAGAATAGTCTGAGCTATTAAATATAGTGAAAACAGCAATATAATATTTAATAAAAAATTACTTTCATTTTTTATAAAAAGAAAAATTATTAAAAATAAAACAAACGATATAAACAGAGCAAAATTAAATATTTTCTTTACTTCTGGTGTTATCCATTTGTGTTTGGGTCCAGAAGTCATCAAAAACAATAAAGGAATCAAAAAAGGAGCTAAAATAAAGTTATAATAAGGAGGGCCAACTGATATTTTTGTTCCAAAGAGAGTATCAAGAAAAACTGGATATAACGTCCCTATCAAAACGACTGTTAAGAAAAATATCATAAACCAGTTATTGATTAATATAAAAAATTCTTTGGTAAAAATTTTATAATTTTTTTTTTCAACCGGAGCATATTTAAAAAAAATAAAAATTGATGAAAAAACCATTAAAATCAAAAACGTAAGTATGAATAAACCTCTTGATGGATCATTTGCAAATGTATGGACAGAATTCAAGATTCCAGATCTAACTAAAAAAGTTCCAACTACGCTCATCGTAAAAGTTAAAATACTTAATATAATAACCCACGAATAAAGTCCTATTCTTCTCTCTAAAACTAAAACTGAGTGAAGTAGTGCAGTCATTAAAAACCATGGCATCAAAGAGGAATTTTCTACTGGATCCCAAAACCAAAATCCACCCCAGCCCAACTCGTAGTATGCCCAGATGGATCCGGCTAATATACCAACGGTTTGAAAGAACCATGAAATAGAAACCCAAGGTTTAATTGAAATTGCAAATGATCTAGCTTCAACTTGTGAAAGCAGAGCAGCCAGTGCTGCGGAAAAATAAATTGAAGATCCAACAAATCCTAAATAAAGTAATGGAGGATGAATTGCCAGAATTGGGTCTTGTAAAATTGGGTTTAAACCCATTCCCTCATTAGGTATTGGAAATATTTTAGAAAATGGATTTGAATTTGTTAATAAAAAAATAAAAAAAATTGAAATTAACAAATTTTGAATAATTAAAGTTAAAATTCGAAATTTTTTGTTTTTATTATTATTTAAAAATAAAAATAGAAATGAAAATAAAACAAGTATGTTTATCCATAATAAGAGACTGCCTTCATGATTGCCCCACACACCTGAAATTTTATAAAATAATGGTTTAGTTGTGTGTGAATTCTCATAAACATTAATCATTGAAAAATCAGAAAATATATAACCAACTAGTAAGATCAAAAAACTTAAAACAGAAAAAGCTAATTGATAAAATGATAAAAGATAAATTCTCTTTGGAACTTTATTATCTGAAATCTTAATTTCGAAATATGAAAAAATGATAAGAGCAAAAGATATAGCTAATGCAATTAAAGAGGAAAAAGTGCCTAGATTACTTAACATTTTGTTTTAAATTTTCTCTTACTTCTGGCGGCATATAATTTTCATCGTGTTTCGCTAAAATTCTCTTAGCTAAAAAAAATTTTTTATCTTTTAGTTTTCCTTCTGCAACTACCCCTTTTCCTTCAGCGAAAAGCGCAGGAACTGTACCTTTGTAGCTCACTATTATTTCCTTTTTAAAATCTGTAACAATAAATTTAATTTCATTATTATCAGTTTTTAATGATCCATCTTTTACCATCCCGCCTATTCTGATTTCATTATTTAGAATTGCCTCATTGCTTTCTTGTATTTCAGAAGGGGAATAAAAATATAGAATATTATCTTCTAGTGTTTTAAAAATAAATACTATTAGTATTATAGACACTGATAATACCGCTATGAAGATTGATAATCTATTTTTCGTCTTTTTATTAAGCATTTCAAAAATGCCCAACTAGTTTTTTGAATTCGAAATTAAAATTTCTTTAGCAATTTTTTGTTTTTTAAGAACCTCAAGCTGCTCTTGTGAGAAATTTTCAGTTTCTTTAACAAAGTCTTTTTCAAGCTTTTTAAGAGTCTTCCTGGTTTTTAAAAAAACATAGAGACAAGCTAAAAAAGTTATTAAAAAGGCTGACCAAACGTATATACCGTGACCATTCATAATAAATACATTTAAATTCATAATTTTTTTAAACCCTTTTTTTTGACTCTAATTGTTTCTATTCTATATTTCATTAGAAAAATTAGCGCAGAATACAATAAAAAAGCTAATAACATGACCACAAGTGGGACTAACATTGAAAAATGAACAGTAGTTTCCTCAAAAATTTTAATGCTTGATGGTTGATGAAGTGTAGACCACCAAACAACTGAGTACTTTATAACTATGACATTAACAATTCCTAATAGAGAGATGATAGTACATGTTTTGGAAGACTTATGAGGATCTTTGATAAACTTATAAGATAAAATGAAAATTATATAAAAAAATAACAATATAAGCATTGAGGTCAACCTGGCGTCCCATGCCCACCATGTACCCCAAGTTGGTTGTCCCCAAAGTGACCCTGTGATAATAGCTACAAAATTAAATGTTAGTCCAATTGGGGCTATACTTTTATATATCAAGCTTAAACTTTTAATTTTAAAGAGAAAGTTAATAACAGATAACAAACATATTGCTCCAAAACAAAGTAAAGATATCCATGCAGATGGTACGTGAACATACATAATTCTTACAGAATTACCTTGGATATAATCTTGTGGTGAAACAAAAAGTGCAAACGTAACACCAATTAATGTAACTGGTATAACAAAAGTTTTTATAAATTTTAGTATCTTCCCAGATAAGTGAAATAGATAGCTAGGATTTAAAAATTTTATCATAACTTTCTTTAACTGATTTTAGATGAATTTTGAATGGTATATTTTGTTAGCCTAATTGAAAATTATGAGGGAGATAAGGAAGTATAAGTTAATTCCCAACTAGGCTCTAACATTCAAATGGTATATTTACTTTTAGCCGGAGATTTGTATTAAATTTGTTAAATTTGTGGCAGAAACACTAATTTGAAGGTTTATAATAACCTGATCCCCTTTTTTCAGAAAATACTTCATTTACTAAAGGATGTCTGATTGGGTCTCCCGAGCTATCTATAATTAAATTTTGTTCAGAAACATATGCTTCATATGTGATCTCGTTGTTTTCAGCAAGTAAATGATAAAATGGCTGGGCTTTTTTAGGACGAACATCCTTTGGGATTGATTCATACCATTCTTCTGAATTATTAAATTCAAAATCTACATCGTATATAACGCCTCTGAAATTAAAGTGCTTATGTTTAACTATTTCACCTATTGAAAATTTTGCTTTTTTAGCATTCATATTTTATTTAAGATAATAACATTTATCGTAAAATCAATAAAAAAAATGTAAATAAAAAAAATTTATGGTAACTTTAATCTGTGAATAAATCTTTTATTAAAATCTTAACAGACTTTGGTCCTCTTTTGATTTTCCTAATAGTATATTACAAAAGCAATAAAAACTTAATTATAGCTATTCCGCCTCTAATCTTAACAACAATAGTAGCTGTCGCAATAGTGTATTTTGTAGAAAAAAAAATACCTTATATTCCTTTAATAGGAGCGTTCTTAGTATCTTTGTTCGGAGGATTAACTATTTTTTTTAAAAATCCAATATTTATTTATTTAAAACCTACAATAATTAACATTGTCTTTGCAATCACATTATGGATTGGAAAGATTTGGTACAGAAAGAATTTTTTAAAATTTTTTTTTAAAAGTTCTATCAAGTTAGAAGAATTCGGCTGGGACAAGCTTCTTTACAGATGGATAGTTTTTTTTATTTTTTTAGCTATTATTAACGAAATTGTGTGGAGAACTCAAAGTGAGGAATTTTGGATTAATTTTAAAGTATGGGGAATATTACCTATAACACTGTTATTCACGGCATTTCAGATACCTTTAATACAAAAATATAAAAAAAATGAATAAACTAAAACTAGTTGTTAATAATAGGTTTTTTTATAAGGAAAACTTTTTTATTAAAAAAGAGTTAAAAACTATTCTTAACCTTTATGCAAAAAAAGTTTCATCGGGAGACTGGAAAGACTATGGACTTTCAATAAATAAAAAAGAAATTTCTTTTGACGTGTATCAGAGGGCGTCGGAGAAACCAATTTACAGGATATCTAAGAACTTAAACCCAAAAAATAAAACAGAAAAATATTATATTTTGGATAGAAACGGAAGAATAATAAAAAAATCAGAAAATTTAGAAGTATTAATTAAAAAAATTGAGTTAAAGGAATTAAAATTAGTAAAATAAGTATTATCTTCTTTGCCCAAAAAGTCTCAAAAGCATTATAAATAAGTTAATGAAATCTAGATATAATGTTAAAGCGCCCATAACTGCTTTCTTACCAGATATTTCGCTATCATCAGACTCGAGATACATGTTTTTAATTTTTTGAGTATCATATGCTGTAAGACCAACAAAAATTAATACTCCTAGAATTGAAATTACAAAATACATCATAGTTGATTTCATAAATATATTAACTATTGATGCAATTATTATCCCAATTAAGCCCATCATTAAAAATGATCCAAACTTAGTTAAATCTCTTTTAGTAGTATAGCCATAAATGCTCATAGCTCCGAATGTGCCTGCTGTTATAAAAAATACACGAGTAATACTTGCTCCAGTATAAACTAAAAATATTGAAGCAAGTGAAGCTCCCATTAAAGCAGCAAAAATCCAAAAAGTAGTTTGAGCTTTTGCAGCGCTCATTTTTCTAATACCGAAACTCATGTAAAGAACTATTCCCAGTGGTGCCAGCATAACTACCCACATTAAAGGAGAAGCAAATAATGCTTGTCCAATTCCAGTTAGTCCTGAGATGCCACTTGGAGTTATTTGAATATCGTAACCTCCGGATAACCTAAATAATATTAAAGAAACTATTCCAGTTAAAAAAACACCTGAGGCCATATAGTTATAAACCTTAAGCATATAGCTTCTTAAGCCCTGATCGATTATGTGTTCGTCAGCTATAGATGATTTAATTTTGGTATTTTGTCTATTAAACTCCATATTTAAAATATAATCATTTTTTTTTTGTTTTCAATCCCACATATATCACCTAAAAATATTACATTTTTATGAAATATAGGAAATTAGGTAACACGGAATTGAATGTAAGCCTTATTTGTCTAGGCACAATGACCTATGGAGAACAAAATACTCAAGAAGAGGGTTTTGAGCAAATGGACTATGCATTAGAAAATGGAATAAATTTTTTTGATACTGCTGAACTTTATGCAATACCACCAAAAGAAAAAACTTATGGAAAAACTGAAGAGATTATAGGTAATTGGTTTAAACTAAAAAAAAATAGAAAAAAAATTATATTAGCTTCGAAAATAGCTGGACCAGGTTTAAAGTGGATTAGAGGAGGTGGCGAACAATATTCGGAGAGAAGTATTGAGACAGCTTTGAATAATAGTCTAAAAAGATTGAATACCGATTATATTGATTTATATCAACTTCATTGGCCCGAAAGAAATACTAATTACTTTGGAGATTTAGATTACAAGCATGATGAAAAAGAAAAAATTTGGAATAGTTTTGAGAGTATATTAAAAAGTTTAAGGAAATTCGTTGATCAAGGAAAAATAAGATATATTGGTCTATCAAACGAAACTCCCTGGGGATTTTCTAAATTTTTAGAAATTGCAGACAAACAAAATCTACCAAAAGTGGTATCGGTACAAAATCCTTATAGTTTAATAAATAGAACCTATGAAATAGGAATGTCAGAAATTTCTATTAGGGAAAAAGCTGGATTGCTTGCCTATTCACCTCTTGGAATTGGCTATCTGACAGGAAAATATAGAAATAAAAAGGTGCCAAAAAATTCTAGATTAGATTTATTTTATGAAAATTATCCAAGATATCATAATCAAAGAACTTATGATGCAGTTGATAACTATTTTAAAATTGCTAAAAAATATAATATTTCTTTTACTAAATTATCTCTAGCATTTGTAAACTCCAGAAATTTTGTTACTAGTAACATTATTGGAGCAACTAAAATGGATCAGCTAAAAGAAAATATAGATAGTATAAATTTATCTCTGAATGAAAATATCATAAATGATATAAATACAGTACATGAAAACAATCCTAATCCTGCACCTTAATAAACAGAACTGTTGAAAAGAGATAAATTTTGTATAAGTTATTAATATCTGCTTAAAATGATTAAAAAAATTATTACAACAATTTCTATTATTGCGTTCTTTGCTACAAATTCTGTATTAGCAGCCCAACCAAAGAGTATTGGGAAATTTAAAAATTGGGAAACTTTTACCTACAATGATGCAAGTGGTAAGATTTGTTTTGCACAGACTATTCCTTTAGAAAGAGCTCCAAAAAATTTGAAAAGAGATCCTTCTAGATTATTCGTAACTTTCAGAAAATCTGGAAAAATTAAAAATGAAATTAGTATAACAAGTGGCCATGAGTATAAAGTTTCTAGTGTCGTAGCAAAAAGTGGTAGAAATGAATTTAGTATGTTTTCCCAAGGTAAATTTGCATGGTTACTTGATGGTGAGGAAGAATTTAGTTTAATTAAAGTAATGAAAAAAGCCTCAAAACTTTCTGTTTCCGCAACTAATAAAAAAGGAAATCAGACTAAAGATACTTATTCAATGATGGGCTTTACAAAATCATATAACGCTGCAAGAAAAAGTTGTGCCTAAAAATAAAAGTAAAATTGTCTTGGCTTATTCTGGAGGGCTAGACACCTCCATAATTCTTAAATGGCTTCAAGAGAATTACAATTCTGAAGTAATAGCCTATACCGCCGATATTGGACAAGAAATTGATAAAAAAAAAATAATTAAAAATGCAAAAAGATTAGGTGTTAAAAATATTATTATTGAAGATTTAAAAAATAATTTTGTAAAAGATTATGTTTTTCCAATGGTTAGAGGGCACGCTTTATATGAAGGTACATATTTATTAGGAACCTCAATAGCAAGACCTTTAATTGCAAAAAGACAAGTTGCAATTGCAAAAAAATTTAAAGCATTTGCTGTATCACATGGTGCTACTGGAAAAGGAAATGATCAAGTTAGATTTGAATTAGGATATTATTATTTTGGACCAAAAATAAAAGTCATAGCCCCATGGAGAATTTGGAAATTAAAATCTAGAACAGATTTAATTAGATACGCAAAAAAACATAACATACCAATACCTAAAGATAAAAAAGGAGCGCCTCCTTTTTCAGTGGATGACAATCTTTATCACACTTCAACTGAAGGAAAGGTTTTGGAAGATCCAAAAAAACAAGCTCCTGAATATATTTTTCAAAGAACTGTTTCTCCTGAAAAAGCACCCAAGAAACCCTCTTATGTAACCATAGGATTTAAAAAAGGTGATCCAGTATCAGTAAATAATAAAAAATTAGCACCTGCTAAACTTTTACAAAAATTAAATTTAGTTGCTGGTAAAAATGGAATTGGAAGAGTTGATCTAGTTGAAAATAGATTTATTGGTATCAAATCAAGAGGGGTATACGAAACTCCAGGAGGAACTCTTTTGATGATAGCACACAGAGCGATAGAGTCCGTAACTTTAGATAAGAAAACTATGCATGAGAAGGATGAAATTATGCCGAAGTATGCTGAACTGATTTATAACGGTTTTTGGTTTTCAAAAGCAAGATTCAAAATGCAAAAAATCGTAGATAAAAATAAACATAAGGTTAACGGAAAAGTTAAGTTAAAACTTTATAAAGGCAATATTACAATCATGAGTAGAACATCTTCAAGCAAGGCTTATTCTATGAAGAAAGTTTCATTTGAAGATAATACCTTTTTTAGAAAAGGGGCTATTGAAAAATTCTTAAAGATACACAAATATGCTTTAAGGAAATGATAGCACAAGAAAAAATACAACAAGAATTTGAGAGAAAAAGATTAGATTTTTCTAAATATCTGAAATCCAACGACATAGTAATTCCAGAGCAAGACCTTGGAAAAAAATATAAAAGTTTCTTAAGGCTTAAAGAAGATGGGAATGTTAATTATAACAATTACCTAAGTTTGGTAGATATTCTTAAAAAGAGATCTGAAAAGAAAAGCAATGCTAAACTTTCCTCTGAAATTCTTAGAAAATTTGAAATTACGCAACGATTAAATAGAAATGAAATAATCACATTTGAATTTAAAGATGCACAAGATTTTATAAATTACATTGATCATGGTTGGGAGCAGGACCAAGAAAATGATAATTTTGATTACAAAAATAGATTTCTAAATAAAATTGAAAATTTTAAAAAAAAATATTTTGTGAATGAGACTTACGAGGTTTCTCTTCTGCCCAAGTGTGAAGAAAAATATCAAAGAAATGATGAATACAAAAAAGTAATAGAAGATATTTGTCTTCAAGTATCTGCTGGGTTTAGATATATGAATTCGTCTTGGAGTTTGGCTGGTAGAGCTTTTTTAGAGAGAAATATAAAAGATAAAATTAAATACTTATTAAATGAGAAAGTCAAAATTTCTATTGGTAACAAGTTATGTCCTCAACCGATTAAACTTAAAGATGGTGAAATCTACTTAAAGACCAAATTTATATGGATTCTAAAATTTGGAGATCCTGTTAAAGTCGAAATAAATAATCTTTACGAAGAGAGTGAAATCTTTCAAAATTTTATTGATCTTTATCTCCTGTCAGAAAAAAAATAAAACAGTCATTTTAAATAAACCCCTGTCCGTTACTGTCAATACCTTCTGTGCTATCAGACATCATGACATTAAATCAAAAAAAGGAGGTATTTATGTCAAATAATATAACTAATCCGCCAGTTGTTGTTCCTACAGCGGTAAGGATTAATGAAGAAAAAATAGAAAAAGGAACGCTGAACGTTGAGATCAAACGTCTTAATCTAAAGAAAAATGATCTTAACCAGCCTCAAAGGTGGATAAAGAAGCTATTCAGAAAAGTTGAAAATAGTTTTATCACCAAGATGGAGGCGATCGCTTTAACAGGTCCAATCATTAGACCCAAAACAAGCGACATCGATTGTGAGGACTTTACAGTAACTGTTGTTGCTGTAGATGTAAGTCCCGTTTTTGTAAAGGAGGGCCTATGACTCGAATAAACGAATGGCATCCTTGGAAAAGGGAATCTCACTTCAAGTTAGCTGAGCCAAGTATAACAGTTGATGATAATGGTATTCATTTGAATGCTGCATTATCGAATATTGTTAACGTAACTCAGTTTAGAAATGTCAGTTTGGAATATAACCATCCAGACATTAGTAAAGCTGACAAAGTTAGATTTGTTCTGAACAATGAAGAGGAATCTGATCAAAACTTTAAGTTGACGAGAGGTAGAACTATAAGACATCGCTTTTTTGTATCTTGTAGAGATCTGATCAGAAGTCAGCCTCGCTTGAATGCAATAAGTCAAAGGACTCGATCTGGAAAAAGGCTTTATGCAAAACAATATAACAGAGATGTTAATTCGTTTTACGTAGATCTAAATCCTTGCTTCGAACTTTCAGTTGAAAAAGCTGATGACATACCCTCAGATGTTAAAGGTATATACAGATACCTTCATGCTGGTGAGATCGTATACATCGGTAGAGGTCGCATTAGGAAAAGATGCAAATCTACTGAAAGAAGAAGTTGGACGTATGATAAAATTGAATACGCCCATATAGAGGCAGAACAGTCTCAAATATTTTGGGAAGATAAATTTCTCAATGACTTCAAAGCAGATAACAACAGATTACCAAGATACAATGAAGTATCTGGTGCTGCTACTAACAAAGAAACGGGGGTGATCCGAGTTATCTAAAATATGAAGCCCCTTAACTGGGGCTTCATAAAAATATAAGATATAGGAAAAATATGAGTGAAATATATAAACTAAGCCCATCAGACTTTGGATTTCTCTATGATGAGTGCAAAAAATGCTTTTACCATAAAGTAAAGCACGGCCTTAACAGACCGAGAGGAATCATGCCTTCAATATTTACAAAAATAGATGGTATCATGAAGGACCACTTCGAAGGTAAAAGTCCAAAGGATATAACAGATGATCTACCAAACGGTAGAGTAGAATTTGGTGATCGTTGGATTCAGTCAAAACCTTTTACAGACAAAAAAACTGGTAATAAATGTTTTATAAAAGGTAAAACTGATACAGTCTTAGGTTTCGATGATATGAGCTATGGAATTGTAGATTTTAAAACATCTTCAGTTAAAGGTTCTAACGTTGAAAAATACTCAAGACAACTTCATGCATATACACTTGCATTGGAAAATGCTGCTGAAGGTAAACCATCATTAAGCCCAATATCAAAAATTGGACTTTTTGTAGTTGAGCCAAGTAAATTTTTAAAAGATGATAATAATGAGTACATCTTTAAAAATATTGTTAATTGGCAAGAAATCGAAAGAAACGATGAAAAGTTTTTTGATTTTCTAAGAGAGGTAATGTCACTTTTATCAAATGATAAAGTGCCAGCTGCTGGTTCTAATTGCACGCATTGTCAATTTGTTAAAAACACTAACGATTTCAATGCCGGTGTAAAATCAGTTAAGGAAATAGCCCTTTAAAACTGCGTCAAGAAAAGCCCAGAGATATTATGTTTTATGATATATATCTCTGGGTATGACTATGAATTCAGTTATAAGAAATATTCAGCTAGTAGCTGTAATATTTATTTTATTTGGTACTGTTCTAGCTTTTGGTTTCGAACTTAATGAAATGTATAAAGCGGGAAGAGTTACACTAGCTGATCTACTTTTAATGTTCATTTATATTGAGGTCATAGGAATGATCGGAGTTTTTTGGGCTAGCAAGACAATCAGAATTACATATCCTGTATTAATTGCTATCACTGCATTGGCTAGATTAATTATTTTGCAAGATAAAGACAGTGCTTCGATAAATCTGATTTATCAAGGTGGTGCAATACTCTTATTGGCTTTATCAGTATTTTTCTTAACATTAAGATACAGTAAAAAATTAGGCATGGATAAACAAAACCCAGGGGAAGAAGCTTAGAGATGAAACAGCTAGTTGCAATAGTTGCATACTATATGTTTGGTTACTTAATTTTCTGGACACTGCTTCATGAAACGAGTGTATTTCCAAAAATATGGGTTGAAGAAAATTTTAGCATTGCAATATACGTTTGGATTTTCTTTTTTATAATTCCTTTGATGCTTATTGCTTTAGGAAATGATTATATAAAAAATCGTATTGCAGATTTTAAATCCTTGAAAGCAAGTACAAGATGGCCTCTTTATCTATTGCTATTTGGAGTTTGGGATTTAATGATTGGATTTGCATTTTTGCTATTCTCTTATTTCGAAATTAGCCAGGTCACAATGATTATTGCCAATGCCTTATTTATTACAGGAACATACTTAACCTTTTTGAGCTTCTCTGTTGCAAAAAAATTACAAATATCAAAAGGTATTTAAATTATGGCAGGTAAAATTTTAATATTTGGTGCAACAGGAGCAGTTGGAAGTTCATTAGCTAAATTATTAAGTGATAGCTCCAAAGAAATACATTTGATTGGAAAAAATGAGGGAGAAGTATCTAAACTCTCGGAACAAACAGGTGGATCGTTTAGTGTAGTTGATGTAACCGATACAGATTTCATTGAAAAGATTGAGACAGACATACAAAATACAGATATTGCAGGAATAGCATATTGTGTTGGTTCCATTGACCTTAAACCGATAAACCTTGTCTCAAAAAAGGATTACTTAAAAAGTCTTGATTTAAATTTATTTCCTATTGTAGAAATTATAAAAAAATATAAAGACAATTTAAAAAAGAATAAATCATCTGTTGTTGTTTTTTCAACTATAGCTGTTAAGCAAGGATTTCCGAATCATAGTATCATTTCTCCAGTTAAAGCATCTTTGGAAGGATTGACTGTTTCACTAGCTGCTGAACTTGCCCCAAGTGTGAGAATTAATTGTATAGCTCCAAGCCTAAGTAATTCTAAAATGGCTGGACGAATTCTTGGTAACCCGAAGATTGCAGAGGGTATCGCAAAACAACATCCACTTAAAAGAGTGGGAGAAGGTCAGGATAGCGCTGCTTTGGCTAAATTCTTACTCTCTGAAGAAAGTTCTTGGATTACAGGCCAGATTATTGGTGTAGATGGTGGCAGATCAAACGTTGGCTGAAAGTTTTTAATGTTCGTGTTTTTCAATTCCATGCTTCTCTAATAAGTCATGCATTCTTTCATGTTCTTTATAGGTTAAACTGTAAAAAATTATTATAGTCACAATAGATCCTACAACAACACCTTGCACAAATCTAAAAATTGTACGTCTATTTCTATACTTTGTTTCTTCAGTCATTTTTTTTCCTCTTTTTTTTGCCTCATAAAATTTATAAACGGCGTAAATAATTAATAATCCACTTAGAGCCCAAGATATTGGATGATTAACCACTGCTAAAAGTGATCCACCAAAAATAGCTGCTATAAAGCCTGATATCCAACAAATTGGGCACATAATTTATAATAACATAGTTCCAATTAAATTTAAATTTTTATCCAAGATAACGATTTCACCAGATGAAACAGGTTGATTAGTAATATCTAGGATGACTACATAGTGAGTAACTAAAATTAAATTTTTTTTATTATCCCATTTTTTTAAAAAATTTGATAAATCTAACATCTGACCTGCTCTGTTCTTTTGAAATCTTTGTGAAAAAAAAGAGTTTAAAGCATTGAATGTATTATATTTTTTAAAAGCATATTTTGCAGTATCTTTACATCTGCACCATTCGCTAGATAATACTTGATCAATTGGAATATTATTTTTAGTAAAAAAACTTCCAATTTTTTTAGATTGTTCTATACCTTTCATATTCAAGTTCCTTTGAGTGCTGCAATCATTTAAATTAAAGTTTACAGGATCTCCACTTCCGGGGGCCAAAGCATGTCTAATAAGAACAATTTTTTCGCCCTCTTTTAATTCGTGTATTAATTTTTCATTAGAATAGGAATTTGAAAAATATGAGGTAATATAAAGAAAAAAAATAATTATTTTTACAATCTTGAACATTTTTTAGAACAGTATTTTACCCTTTCCCAGTTAAGCTTCCATTTTTTTCTCCATACAAAAGGCCTTTTACAGACTATGCAGATCTTTGAAGGTAGATTTTGTTTTTTCACCACTTAAATCGTATTTTGTTTAATAAATTGTTGGGCTGCTTTTAAGATTAGTGTTTTTCTATCGCTTTTCATTTTGTCGAAAACCCTTACCATCATTGAAAGCCTAGGGTTTTTTGAAAAAAACTTTCTATTTTTATTAATAAAGTTCCAATAGAGACCGTCCATTGTGTTACACCATTCTCCTCTTTTAAAATCCATCATTTTGAGAAAATAACTAGATCCACAAATGTAAGGTTTAGTTGCAAATATTCCGCCGTCACTAAAAAGGCCCATACCATAAACGTTTGGCGCCATTACCCAATCGGAAGAATCGACAAACATTTCCATAAACCATTTATAAACTTGTTTAGGATGTATCTGACATAGATTCATTATATTTGCTAATATCATTAGTCTTTCAATATGATGTGACCAACCATAATTTAAAGCATTTTTAATTGAGTGATCCAATGGATCTAAACCAGTGGTGCCATTATACCAAGACAATTTCATTTTATTTTTGTGATTAAAAAAATTTGTATTTTCAAGACGATTATCATAGTTTTGATAAATTCCCCTCATAAATTCTCTCCAACCAATAATTTGTCTAACATAACCTTCTAAAGAATTTATTCTTACTTTTTTTTCAATTTTTTTTACTTTTTCTAAAATTTCACTTGGCGTTATTAACCCCAGATTGATTATGGGGCTTAAAGCACTATGAAATAAAACATTCGATTTTTTACTCACTGCATCTTCATAATCACCAAAGAGATCAATTTTTTCTTTAAGAAATTGATCTAAAAGTTTTTGGCCTTGATCTCTTGTAGTTGGAAACCAAAAATTATTTGTTGATCCAGGATGATTTTTAAAATTTAATTCAACAAATTTTTTAAGTTCATCAGTATGAGATGTAAATTTTAAATTTAGTTTTTTAGGTATTTTAACTGTATCTGGTAATTTCTTTCTATTCTCTTCATCAAAGCTCCATTTGCCACCTTTGGGTGTTCCATCCTTATTCATTAAAATATTAAATTTTGATCTATTTATTTTATAAAAATTTGCCATAAATGGCTTTTTTGTACTTTTAAGATATTTTTTAAATTCCTCTCTGGATGTAAGAAACATTGGAGATTTAATTTCTTTAAAATTTAAATTTTTTTTCTTTAAAAAAGACTTTAGTCTTTTTTCAAAAAAAATATCCTCTATCTCAAAAAAACTGACTTCTTTAATTTTTTTATTTTTGATTATTTTTTCAAGTTTTTTTTCATATGAAAGTTTAAAATCTTTGTGACAATCATTATAAATGACTTTAAATTTTTTTGTTTTTAATTCATCTCTATATGAACGCATTGATGAAAGAAAAAGCAAAATTTTGAGTTTGTGATGTTTTTGAAACGTACATAAACCGAGATCCTCTGACATATAAAAAATATGATCAGAAAATTTTTCAAGATACTTTGGATTGAACAACTGATTGCCAAGAATTAAAAATAACTTCATTGGAATCAAAATATATAATTTATTTCTTTTTAAGAATTAGCTCTTTTGAAGCACTCAACTGTATTATTAAGTAGACAGGCAATAGTCATGGGACCTACACCGCCCGGAACTGGAGTTATTGCTCGGGCTATTTTTGAAACCTCATCGAAATCTACATCTCCTACTATTCCCGATTCAGTTTTATTAATACCAACATCAATTATTACGGCATTTTTTTTTACCCAATCTCCTTTTACAAGTTTAGGTTTGCCCACAGCAGCAACAATAATATCAGCCTTATTGCATACAGCTTTTAGATCTTTAGTTTTGGAATGCGTAATTGTTACTGTACAATTTTCTTTAAGCAAAAGCTGAGCCATGGGTTTGCCATTTAAATTTGATCTACCAATAATTACAGCGTGTTTACCACTTAAATTTTTTTCTACTTCTTTAATCAGTAAATAACAGCCCAAAGGTGTACAGGGAATATTACTTTCATAACCAGATGATAAATTTCCAACATTTATTGGGTGGAAACCATCAACATCTTTATTTGGAAGAATAGTATCAATAACTCTTTTTTTATTAATATGTTTAGGCAAAGGAAGTTGAACGAGAATTCCTGAGACTTTTTTATTTTTATTTAGCTCTTTAATCTTATCTAAAACAACTTTTTCTTCTATATTTTCAGGGTATCTTATAACTTCTGAATTCATGCCAACTTCTTTAGAAAATTTTTCTTTATTTTTCACATAAATTTTACTTGCAGGGTCCTCCCCAATTAAAATTACGGTCAAACCAGGTATAGATTTAAAAGTTGATTTCAGATTTATAATATTTTTTTTTAAATTTTCTCTTAATTTTGCTGCTATTTTTTTTCCATCAATAATCATATTTAAAACATCGAAGGAGCAAAAAACTCAAATATTAAATTTCTGGCAAACATCAAAAGCAAAATCAGAACTACCGGAGAAATATCTATACTTCCCAAGTTTGGTAAAAAATTTCTTATAGGTCTTAATAGTGGATCAGTCATTTTGTAACTAATATCCAATACAGAGTAAACCAGTCTATTTGAGGTATTTAAAACATTAAAAGCAATCAGCCAGCTTAGAATGGCATTAATTATCAGTATCCAAATATAAATGCTAAACACGCTATCTATTAATATTAAAATAGATTTCATTATTTTTTCTCCACATAAATAGATTGGCTAGGAAAAGCAAAAGAGGCTTTGTTTTTTTCAACTATTTCTTTTATTGCGATTGCTAATCTCTCTTTAACTTTTAACCACTCTGACCATTTATCAGTATTTGTAAAACATCTTACATACATGTCTATAGAGCTATCTGAGAATTTATCGATTCTGACAGCATGCATTGTATTATCACTTTTTTTATAATCTTTGGACGATACAATATAATTGTCTATTTCATCTCGAATTTTTTTAAGCTGATCGACGGTGGTATCATACTGCAAAGTTATGATCCAACTTATCCTCCAGTTTGTAGTTTCGCTAATATTAATTACAGCATTTTCTGCAAACTGAAAATTTGGTATTATTGCAACTGATTTATCAAATTTTCTTACAACAGTTGATCTAAAACCTATACGCTCGACAATACCTTCAATAATATCTTCAACGAGAATCCAGTCTCCAACTTTAAATCTTTTTTCAACTAAAACCAAAATTCCTGATATTAAATTCTTGAACAAATCTTGAGCCCCTAAAGCCACTGCTACACCGAATAAACCTAAACCTGCAATTATTGGTCCAATTTTAATTCCCCAGAGTTCTAAAACTGCTGCTGCACCAAGAATTAATATTAGAATTTTAAAAGCTTTAATTATCCAATTGAGCAAATCTCTTGATAATAAATCCTCTACTGTTTTTATTAGAACAGAAATAGGACCGATTAATTGATGTAGAGACCAAAATATTAGAATTGTTATTAAAGTTCTATTGGCATTATCAATAAAACTTTCAGTACCTTCGCCAAAGGATACATAGCTTGTTGCTATAAAAAACCCTATTACTATTGGAAAAAACTTTGTAGGGCCTTTTAGAGATTCGACTAAGGAATTATCAAAACGATTTGTTGTTTTTGATACATATTTTTCTAATCTTTTAATTACGAATTTTGCAAACAAGCCTCTTAGGAAAAGAAATATTAGAAAAATAAAAAGTGCTATTATAATTTCTGAAATATTTATTCCAGATATTCCATTATTCCAAACATCAATAAACAAGCTTATAAATTGTTCTAATCTATCCATTTTTAATTTGATCTATTTTTATCAATTCCTCGCCAGGATTAAAAATTTCAGTTTTTTTCCAACCTTTTGATTTTAAAAATTCTTCAATTTTTTTACTTATACACATAACTTTGCAGTGTGTCATCAATTCAGAAAGAGAGTATTTTCTCACTATCTCATCAAAACTTTCAGCACTTCTTTTGGAGTAAATAAGAGCAATATTTGCCGGATATTTTTTGATTAACTCCATACTTTCTTTATTAAGATCTACAATCTTAGCAGAAGTGTAATTTATAATTTTTCTCACTTTAAAACCTTCTTGTGAGAGCTCTTTGTCTAATTCGTATGAAACAATATCTCCACATAAATAAGCTAAATTTTTAATATTTTTTTCTGAATTTATAATTAAATTTTTTAATGCGTTGACAGTGCCAGATGCTGATACAGTATTATTAAAACCTTTCATCCTTAAAGATTTTTCTGTAAGACTACCAACACAAAAGCATTTGATTTGTTTGTCACCATTTTTTAAATTTAAAAACCTTACAGCATTTGCACTTGTGAATATTAAACCATCATAATCTTTTGTGATTAAGGGTTCCATATTAGCTGAAGTAATACTTAAAGTTGGCATGTGTATTACTTTATGTCCTGATGAAAAGAAATTCATCATGAGGTCTTCGGAGTCTATAAGCGGCCTAGTAAATATAATGTTCATCTTTTTTTAACAAAACTATTTCCTGATTTTTTTAAAATTTCTTCACCAGCTAACTTGCCTAGTAACTGTGGTTGATTTGATTTTCCTAATTTAAAAACATTAAAAACTTTTTTTCCATCATCAGAAAAAAGTTGTGCGCTTAATTCTATTTTGTCATTTTTCAAAATTGCTGAACAACCTACTGCAGTATCACAATCTCCTCCTAGGGTTTTTAAAAAATTTCTTTCAGCAAGGGCACATATTTCAGTTTCATTATGATTAATTTTTTTTAATATTTTTTTAATATGCTCATCATTTTCTCTGCACTGGGCTGCAATGATTCCCTGTCCTGCTGTTGGAATAAAGTCTTTTATTGAAAATATTTCCTGAACGTAATGTTCTAAATTTAAAACTTTCAACCCAGCAATTGCTAATACCGCTCCGTCATATTCGCCGCTTTCGACTTTTTTAATTCTAGTGTCAACATTTCCTCTAATATTTTCTACTTTAATATTTCTATTTAATAACTTTAATTGAAGTTCTCTTCTTCTAGAACTCGAACCAATTTTACCATTATTTAGTTCTGATAATTTATTAAATTTTTTTGAAACAAAAGACTCTCTGGGGTCATTTCTTTTAATGTAAGCCTGAATTATAAGTCCATTCGTCTCAACTGAGTCTAAATCTTTTAAAGAATGAACTGCAATGTCTATTGCCTTGCCAACCAAATTTTCCTCAATTTCTTTGCAAAATAAGTTTTTGCCCCCAATTTCAGATATCTTTTTATTCTCAAATATATCCCCTGATGTTTTAATTGTTTTTATTATTACTTTTTCGTCTTTTAGTTTACTAGATTTTAAAATAAGGTTTTTAACTCTATTAGCGTATGCTAGTGATAGTTGGCTTCCTCTTGTGCCTATGATTATTTTTTTACTCATTTATATAAAAAGATATATATTTTATAATATCTAATCTAATGAAAAAAAAACTTACTTTTTTAGGTATTGAAACAAGCTGTGACGAAACAGCAGCGGCTGTAATACAAGAAAATTACAATGGTAAAGCAAAAGTTTTATCAAATATAATTTCAAGTCAAATTAAAGAACATAAAAAATTTGGCGGAATTGTTCCAGAGATTGCAGCAAGAGCTCATATTGAAAATATCGATTTTATAATTCAAGAGGCTCTTAAAAAAAGTAAAAAAAATATAAATGATATTGATGGAGTTGCTGCAACTGCCGGGCCTGGTCTGGTTGTCTGCCTTAATGTTGGTTACAACATTGGAAAAAGTTTAGCAATTTTTGCGAATAAACCATTCATACCTATAAATCATCTTGAAGGACACGCGTTAAGTCCTGGTATTGAAAGCAAAATATCATTTCCTTATTTATTATTATTAGTTTCAGGAGGGCATTCACAATACATAATTGTAAAAGGTTTAAATAATTATAAACAGATAGGAACAACAATTGATGATGCTGTGGGGGAAGCTTTTGATAAAACTTCAAAAATTTTAAATTTAGGTTACCCAGGTGGACCTAGTATAGAGAAATTTGCAAAACTAGGAAATAAAGAAAGTTACAATTTGCCCCTGCCAATAATAAATAGAGCCGGATGTAATTTGTCTCTTTCTGGACTTAAAACTGATGTTCTAAGAAAATCTAAAAATATAAAATCAACTAAAGATAGATATGATATGGCCGCTTCATTTCAAGAAGCAATTAATAAAATTTTAAGAAAAAAAACTGAAGTTGCTATGAAAATTTTTCAAAAAGAAATATCGAAAAATTCATTAAGATTATTTGTGGTAGCTGGAGGTGTTGCGGCAAACGATAGTATAAGGAATAATTTAAAACAATTATCAAAAAAAATGAACTTCAAAACTATTTTTCCGTCTAAACAGTTTTGTGGCGATAATGCTGCTATGATTGCCTGGGCAGGAATTCAGAGATATAAAAAAAAATTATTTGATAACAAAAAATATTTTGTTAGATCAAGATGGCCTTTAGATAAAAATGCTCCTTTTTTAAAAGGTCCAGGACTAAAAATTTAATGAAATTTTGGCTTATCAAAACTGAACCGGAGGAATGGTCTTGGGAAGAACAGATTAGCTGTGATAAAAAAGGATCTGTTTGGGATGGTGTAAGAAATTTTCAAGCAAGAAATAATTTGAAGTCCATGAAATTGAATGATCAATGTTTTTTTTATCATACAGGAAAAGAAAAAAGAATAGTTGGCATAGTCAAAGTAATAAAAGAATTTTTTATCGATACAAACGATCCCAGTGGAAAGTTTGGGTCCATAATGGTTCGCTCTTTTAAAAAATTTAAATTGCCTGTTTCCTTAAAACACATTAAAAAACATAGACTTTTAAAACATCTTCAGTTGGTCAGACAATCAAGATTATCGGTTATGAGTGTAGATTCAAAAAGCTGGAAAATTATATGCAAGATGGGTAAAGTATAAATATAATTAGTGGGTTAAAAATGGCTAAAAGAAGAAAAAAAAAGAAAAAAAAGAAAATAATAAAAAAAAGAAGAAAAGTTAAATCTTTAAAGAAAATTTCAAAAAGAAAATTAACAAAACAATCAAAAGATTCTGATGGTAACACAGTATTTAAAGTTCCTGATAATTGGTCTAAGCAAGCTTATGTAAATAGATCTCAATATGAAAAAAAATACAAATTATCAATTAAAGATAACGAGAATTTTTGGAGAAAAGAAGGAAAGAGAATTAGTTGGATCAAACCATACTCTAAAATAAAAGATATTAAGTACAGTAAAAAAGAAGTAAATATTAAATGGTATTACGATGGTACATTAAATGCTTCGGCAAATTGCATTGACAGACACTTAGATAAAAAGGGAAATAAAACAGCAATAATTTGGGTTGGAGATGATCCAAGTAATCACAAAAAAATAAGCTATAAAGAA
The DNA here is from genome assembly GCA_002704625.1 of Candidatus Pelagibacter sp. Next base: position 3,028 of record PAGZ01000008.1, on the reverse strand, counting down.
TTACATAAAAATGTTTGTAAAGTTGCTAATGGTTTAAAAAGTATCGGAATTCAAAAAGGTGATAGGGTAACAATTTATTTAACCATGATACCAGAGTTAGCATATACGATGCTGGCTTGTGCTAGAATTGGAGCAATCCACTCAATAATATTTGGTGGGTTTTCACCAGACTCTATTGCTACAAGAATAAATGACTGTGAATCTGACTATGTAATTACTGCAGACGAAGGAGTAAGGGGTGGAAAAATTATTCCTCTTAAAAAAATAGCTGACGAAGCAATGATGCAATGTCCTAATGTAAAAAAATGTATTGTAGTTAAAAGAACTGGAAATCAAGTTGATTGGGATAATGAAAGAGATATTTCCTACGATGAAATGTTATCAGGTGTATCTGACAAGTGTGTCCCGGAAGAAATGAATGCAGAAGATCCTCTTTTTATTCTGTATACATCTGGATCAACCGGAAAACCAAAAGGTGTGCTGCACACTACTGGTGGTTATATGGTTTATGCCTCAATGACACATCAATATATATTTGATTATAAAAATAGAGACGTTTACTGGTGCACTGCTGATATCGGATGGGTAACAGGGCATAGTTATATAATTTATGGACCATTATCTAATGGAGCCACAACTATAATGTTTGAAGGAATTCCAAATTATCCAGATAGTTCAAGATGGTGGCAGATAGTAGATAAATACAAAGTAAATATTTTTTATACCGCTCCAACTGCAATAAGAGCTTTAATGCGAGAAGGGGATGATCCAGTTAAAAAAACTAGTAGAAAATCATTAAAACTTTTGGGTACTGTAGGGGAACCTATAAATCCAGAAGCATGGATGTGGTACTACAATGTAGTAGGAGGAAAAAGATGTCCAGTTGTTGATACTTGGTGGCAAACAGAAACAGGTGGAATTTTAATTTCCCCTCAGCCTGGTGCAATAAATTTAAAACCTGGATCTGCCACAAAACCATTTTATGGAATTAAGCCTGTTATAGTTGATGAAAGCGGAAAAGTATTAAAAGGTGCCTGTAAAGGAAGACTGTGTATGGCACAATCTTGGCCAGGACAAATGAGAACAGTATATGGTGATCATCAAAGATTTATAGATACGTATTTTTCGCAATTTGATGGAAAATATTTTTCTGGAGATGGATGTAGAAGAGATAAAGATGGTTACTATTGGATTACAGGAAGAGTTGATGATGTTATAATAGTATCAGGACATAATTTAGGTACTGCTGAAATTGAAAGCGCATTTGTTGCACACAACAAAGTAGCAGAAGCTGCAGTAGTAGGCTACCCACATGAAATTAAAGGTAACGGGTTGTATTGTTATGTAACTTTAAATGCTGGAGAAAATTCAAGTGGGGATTTGGAAAGAGAATTAAAACTTTGGGTTAGAAAACAAATTGGACCGATTGCTACACCTGATCAAATTCAATTTGCGCCTGGATTACCCAAAACAAGGTCTGGAAAGATTATGAGACGTATACTTAGAAAAATTGCTGCAAATGAACATCATGATCTTGGTGATACTACTACCTTGGCAGATCCATCAGTGGTCGAGTCTTTAGTAGATAATAGAAAGAATAAGTGATTTTTTATTCCAAATTAAATTTGCTTGTCAGTTTTTTGAAATCGTTTTGTACATTGTTCCATTTGAGAACCATTGAATTTATTACAATTTTTTTATCTAATTTTTTTAATTCATCAGCAATTGGCGACCAAACATAGAGCTCGTTGCTACTAAATTCAAAAGGATTTGAATTAAAATGATTTTCCCAATTTACTTGTTGATACCTTTTGTTGAATTCCTTGGTAGCATTTTCAAAAGCATCCGGGTCCATTCCGTTAACTTTTTCAGTATTTAAGATTTCAAAGAAAACTCTATTTGCTTCTTCAGTTTTTTTAAAATTCCTGTGTTTGTATAAAAAAGAAAAACAAAAAAAAGTACAATCTATTAATGAAGCTGAATAAATATTCCATTTAGCAATATTAATAGAATTCAAAAAATTTTTATTTTCGAACATTATTACGTGCTTTGCTCCCATACGTGTTTTAAGGTATCCATATAATGTCATTTGACTTACTTGAGCTGATTGTTCTTGAATGAAATTCTTAACCTGATCCAAAGATCTAATTTGACGATATTTGGAAAAAATTCTCTTTATGGGGAAAAGGTATTTTTGTATGTCTTTAAGATTCAATTTCACGTTGTATTCCTTTAAATATCAAAGTATTTTTCTCATTAAAACACTATCATATTAGGGTTTAAATGGGTTTTTTAACTTTTAATTAACGCTGTTTTAGGTATGCTTCCGCAAAATACTCTTAATAATTAAAGGGAGGAAAGACATGTCAAACAAAGACGCACATTGGCAAAAGACCAAAAACCATATGTTTGTAACATTGGCTATTTGGTTCTTTTTCTCAATAGTAATATTTATGTTCGGCGAGTCGGTTAATCAGGGATCGTTTCTTGGTTACCCATTAGCTTATTATATGTCAGCACAAGGTTCACTTGCTGCTTTCGTAGTTTTAATCTTTTGGTTTGCTAATAAGCAGGAGAAAATCGATGACGAACACGGATACGGTGGCGAAAAGGAGGATGACTAATGTTTAAAGGTGGTTTTATACAAAACCTTCCAAAAATCTACGGTTTGTATACCGGTGGTTTTTTAGTGTTCATCTTATTGATGGCAGCACTAGAAGCTGGTGGTATGGATGCGGCAACGATAGGAATTCTATTCGTAGCCTTTACAGTTTGCATATATGCGCTGATAGGTTACTTATCTAGAACTATTCAAGTTGACGCTTACTACGTAGCAGGAAGGCAAGTACCAACGGTATTTAATGGAATGGCGACAGCAGCTGACTGGATGTCAGGTGCATCGTTCGTTGCAATGGCCGGCGGTATTTATTTTGGTGGCTATACTTACATGGCATTCTTAGTTGGATGGACTGGTGGATACGTATTAGTATCGACTCTTCTAGCACCATATTTAAGAAAATTTGGTTGT
>PAGZ01000007.1 GCA_002704625.1 Candidatus Pelagibacter sp. | reverse complement strand
AAACGCATTTATTAAATAATGTTATATAAATTCTTATATTATTAATTTAATTATAATGAAATGAATCAATTTAATTAGTATGTTTATTAATTCTACATCCCTAATAATACCTACAAAAGATAGATTTGAATTTATAAAAAAACTTTTTAAAACATTGGGATCAAATATAAATTATTTTGATGAAATTTTAATTGTTGATAGTTCAAGTGAAAATATTCATAAAAAGATAATAAATAAGACCAAGACTCACAAAAATATAAGAGTAATAAAATCAGATCCTTCAACCTCAATTCAGAGAAATATTGGCATCAAAGAATATAACAAAAGAAATAAATTTATTATGTTTTGTGATGACGATATAATTTTTAGTGAAAATTCTATAAACGTAATGGATCAATATATTAAAAACTTTCCAGATTATATAGGATATGGCTTCAACTTAATTGAAAAAAACCATTCAATTTTTTTAGATACTCTAAAAAAAAAAAAAATTTTTACTCAAAATGGAATTTATAATAGTCAAGCAGGTAAAGTTGCTCAAAGCGGCTGGCATACTAAAATTTCAAATATAAATAAAAATATTGAAACAACATGGCTAAGCACACAAGCTTGTGTATATAGATCAAATTTTATCAAGGAAAAAATTTACTTTGATATAAGCCTTGGAATTTATAGTTATCTTGAGGATTTATTTTTCAGTTTTGAACTAAGTAAGCAAGGTAAATTAACTGTGTGTGCTAATGCGACTTATACTCACCCAAATGAAATTATAAGATCAAATTTTAAATTTGGGGTAAAAGAAATGACAAATAGATTTAAATTTGTAAAAAAAAACAAGTTGAGTATAAAAAAATTTTACATTGCTGCATTTTTAAAATGTATTTTAAACCTTAATAGAATTTTTTCTATAAGATCTAATTCTATAACAAAATTTTTTGGAAATATTATTGGAATTATTTTATGTATTATAAATCAAAAAAAATAATATATTTTTCTATTATTTTACCAATATCTTATCTATTAATATTTGAATTAATATTAAGAGTAACAATATTTTTATTTACATTTAATTTAACAATTTTAGTTTATGGGATTGATAAAAATATCACTTTAACATTACATAGCATTAGTAAAGGAGAGTTTTATATTACTGATGCTTCTAAAATAATAAACAGAATAGTGGGAGAGAAAGAACATATTAAAGATCAAATATGGATCTTCGGTGGGTCAACTTCTAACAAAGGTTTTTGTGATAGCAAAAATTTATCTTGGGTTGACTATCTAGAAACAAATTTGAAAAAAAAAAATTTTTCTAGGAATGGCGTAAACTCAGATTTTTCCTTAAATGTACTAAGATCTGAATTAGAAAAATCCCAGGTACCAAAAACTATAATTTGGGCAAATAAAGTAAATGAAATTTTACACAGTAAAAGAAATAATAGTACAAATGACAATATTATTATTAACTTACATTCTATTAGGAAATCTATTAAAAATTATATGGTCACTTTTTATTTTTTTGATGAATTATCGATAAGATTATTTGATAAAATAGGTATTAACTTGAGATATGAAAAAAAATTAATTCAAGAAAAGGACTTAATTTTTTCATCAAATGAATTTTTTAAAAATACAAAAGAAGCTATTTTGCTGTCGAACTTAAATGGTGTTGAAAAATTTATAATAGTTTCATTGTTTAATAAATCAAACTTAGAGAGTAGTGAAAGCAGATTTTATTACTATTATCTGGAAAAAGTTGAAAGATTATTAAAAAATTTTAATAACGTCTATTTTATAGATACAAAGAAAATGCTTGATATCAATGACAAAAAATTAGATCTGTTTTGTGACTCAATGCATCAAAATTACTCTGGAAAAAAATTAGTAGGTAAAATTATTTCAAATTATTTAAATGAAAATAGATAGAAATTATAGCTATTTAGCGTATGTGCTATTTATTGGATTATGGGTATCCATAGGATCTGATCCATATAATTTTTTGTTTATTTTTGAAAATAAAATTAATATTTCTTTATTAAATTTTAATGAATTTGTAAATTTAATAAGAGCCATAATTCCAATAATTGTTTTAATAATCTGTTTATATTTAATTATAAAAAAAAAGTTATTCAAAGAACAAAACAAATTTTTAATTATAATTTTAATAATTCAAATAATTCAATTAATATCAACTTATACTTCAAATTATTCAGTTATTTCAAGTCTTGAAGATAGAATAAATCATATTGGAAGATACCATTGGATTATTTCTTCAATTTCTTCAATATTTTTATTTATGTTAATGGATAAAATCGAAAGTTTTGAATTTAAAAATATATTTCTCATTTCTATATTCTTTCTATTTTTTATGGTTATATTTTTTTCATATAAAAATCTTTCAGATTTTATTTTTCTAAATTCAAAAAGTTCTTTATATTCTTTAAATATATTTAGAGAAAATGCTTATTTTTTTAATCATGAAATTCCTAGAGTTACAGGAATATCTAGATCAATAATTTTTTTATATATTATTATTTATTTTTTTAATAATAATTCTCAAAATTTAATTAAATTAGTAAATAATATTATCCTTATTATATTAGGTTCATTATTATTTTTATATCAATCAAGATTTGGAATTATTTCATATTTAATTATCAATATTATTTTTTTATTAAACGCCTCTAATAAAATAAAGTCTATAAAATTTATCTTATCTATTTTTTTAATACAAATTTTACTTTCATTTTTGATATCTAACTCAAGAATATATTTTAATAATTATATTAAAGCTGAACAAAACAAAGAACTCAAAATAATAAACGAAAATAAAGATAATAAAATTAGTCATTTTAGAATTATGAAAGATTTGAGTAAAAAAGGAACTGCTCAGATTGAAAATATGTTGTTTTCTGGGAGATTAAACATTTGGAGAGACTCTTTTGAATACATAAAAAAAAAACCTCTGATAGGGTATGGATCAATGTCCGACAGAATACTGCTTAATCAATCTAGAGAAAAAAATAATCAAATAATTAATCCAATCTCTAATGCTTATTTATACTCATTGATATCAGGTGGTATTATATCTCTATTTCTGTTTTTATATTTTTGGCTTAATATAAAAAAAGAAATTTTTAGTATTTTTAAACTAAAAATAATTGAAAATAATTATTCAAAGATAGGCCATGTATTAATTTTGTTAATATTTTTAAGGTGTTTAATTGAAAATTCAATAATGTTGTTTGGTGTTGACTACCTATTAATTATAAACTCTTTATACTTAGTAAAAAAAATATGAAAATCTCTATAATAATGTGCGCTTTTAAAAGTATGCCTTATATAATGTCATCCGTAGAGTCTTTTCGAGAGCAAACAGAAGTTGATAAAGAATTAATCATTATTTATTCAAAGTCAAATGATAATACTGAATATTATTTAAAAAGTATAAAAGATAAAAATATAAAAAAATTTAATTATAACAGCTCTATCTATGAATGTTTAAATTTTGGTATTTCTAAATCAAGTGGAGATATAATAGGTGTACTACATTCAGATGACGTATTTTTTAGCAATAAAACTCTCAGTTATGTAAACAAAGAATTTCTGAATAAAAAAACCGATTTAATTTATGGAAATATACTTTTTAGTAAAAAAAATAATCTACTAGAAATCAATAGATCTTGGAAAAATATCAAATTGAAAAATAAATATGATTTACCACCACACACAGGAACTTTTATAAAAAAAAAAGTTTATAAAAAATTTGAGTATAATAAAAATTATTTTATATCATCAGATACAGAATTTTTAATTAGATTACTTAAAACAAATATAAAAATATCTTATATAAATAAATTCATATGTATAATGCGTCATGGTGGATTAAGTACCAATTTTAGACATTTTTATAAGAAACTTATTGAAGATATTAAAATCTACAGAAAAAATGATTTTTCAACTTTGGATTATTTAAAAAAATTAATGTCTAAATCTAATCAATTTTTTAATTTAAAAAATATAAATAATTCACCTTATTTAAAAAAAATAAATAATCATTCAAAAATAAAATTTATAAATGAGAAAAATATTGTTCAAGGAAAAGGAACAATTACATCTGCATTGAATTTAGCTTATATCGGCTTCAATCATAAGTATAATTTGAGGAACCATAAACATTTTTATTGGTCAGATGGACTTTTTTCAACTTTTTCAACTCATAAAGTAAAAAAACCAGGAAGAATATTCTTTTCAAGATTACTACCTGTAATAAATTCACATAAAAAAAGTATAAGAATTTCTATATTAGGTGATTTACCAATGATTACACAGTTGTGGTTAAAAGATAAATTAAAAGTCAAATATAATTATTTTAAGCTACCTTATGGAAATGAAAAAAAAATAATCAAATCAATTAAAAACTTAAATTTAGGAAAAAAAAATTTAATTATTTTGACACTACCGACTCCTAAACAAGAATTAGTAGCAAATTATTTGATAAAAAAGTTTCCTAATATTAATATTCTATGTATTGGTGGTAGCTTAAATATTCTTAGTGGTTTTGAAAAGGAGGCACCATCAATATTTTATATTTTAAATTTAGAATGGCTATGGAGACTACGTTTTGATACAACTAGAAGGTTCAAAAGATTAATAGAAAGTGGATTGTTATATTCAAAATTAAAATTTACAGGTAAAATTGATATTTTTTAATGAACAAACATACCTCTTGGATTTGCGATTATAACAAAAATAGTGGGGAGGGTAATTTAGCAAGAATTTATCTTAATTCTTTAAAGATTAAAGATATCAAAGTTATTAATCCAAAATATAAGTTTTATTTAAGTGAATATATCTATCAGATTTTAGGAATATTAGTCTTATGGTATTATTATTTTTTAGGAAAAAAAACAATATATGTAAATTATTTGCCTCTCTGGAATTGTCTTATTTTTTTATTATGTCCCCCAAAAACTATATTTGGACCAATAACTGGAAGTATTCAAATAAATAAAATAAAAAATATTAATTCATTAATTAGAGCAAAAATTTTACCAATTTTTTACCACTTAAGTTTGATTATTTTAAACTACAGACAAAAAAGGATACTTTTTGCTACAAATATTTTAAAAAAATTTGTAAACAAAGAAATAAAAAAAAAATCAGTATTTAATTTCATACCAAATAATTATTATATTAAAATCAATAAAAAAAAAACAAAAAGAATATTTGACCTTATAGTTTATTATAGGAAACATAAAAATAAATTTTTTGATCACCACATAACTTATTTAAAAAATCAGATTAATAATAAAAAAAAAATTATAATTGTCGGTGATAAACTCAATGTGAAAGGTTGCATATATTTGGGTACAGTTAATAAAATTAAATTATTAACAATTTTAAAAAGAACAAAATTTTGTCTCTCTGGTGATGATAATTTATTATCATTATTTAATTTGGAATGCTTAATGACGGGTGTAAAAGTTATATTTAATCATAAATTAAAATTTCAAATTAGTCAAAAAAATCAAAAACAATTTAAACCATATAACTATGAGCTAGAAACATTTTTGTGATGGAATTATTTTTTAATTAAATAAATAAATTTACTAATTATTTTATCGTAATCATATTTTAATAAATATTCTCTACGAGAAGATAAAGCTAATTTTTCATATTTTTTTTTATTTTTAAAAGTTTCTATAATATAGTTTGCTATATTATTTATATCCTCATTTTGATTAAAAGCCTTACCATTTAAATTATCTTTTATTATATGAGAAATTCCTCCAACATTAAAAGTAATATTGGGTACGGCTCTTGAATTAGCTTCTATAAGAGCTAAACCATATGCTTCTGATTCCGAAAATAATATATGGAAATGATTTTTTAAAAGATGATTAGATATAATCTTTTCTCCACTAGGGTCGTTTTTATTTATAAACCCAACAAATTTTACTCTTTTATCATTAAATTTTTTATTTTTTAAACCTATTACTGTTAAATAAGATTTTATGCCTTTCCTATTAATAGTTTCATTAAGTTTTAAAACCTTATCCAAGCCTTTCCTTTTCCACTTAACACTCAAGGTTATTAAGTTAATTCTGCATTTAGGCCTTATTTTTAATTTACGACTTATCGTTTTATCTGTAATTTTTACATTAAAATTAGGCCCTAAATTTAAGTGATGAAATTTTTCTGAAAATTTTTTATATTTTTTTTTTGCTTTATTTATTGCCCATATACTAGAGAGAAAAACCTTATAACATTTCTTGATTGTCTTTTTTTCAAGAATTTTTATGTTTTTGTTAGTTTCTTTAGAAATATTTTTTTCTTTAAAATAATGTTCATAGTAATCGGTATACAGAGTATCTGTCCAAAGTAATATTGGTATTTTTGTTTTTAAATGAGAAATTAATGAAATATCAAATGTCAATAAATAGTCTACTTCAATATCTTTTAGTCTATTTTCAATTTGTCTTGAGAAATTTTTTGATATTGTTTCATTATAAGCTTCATCATATTTAATATTTTTTATAAACTTAAGATACTCTCTTCTGATAGCATAAACTTTTCTTAGTAAATTATTTAAATTATCTATTTTTACGGTTTTAATATTATTTTTTGATTTTAAATTTGAATAAATTGTATTTGCTGTCCCTGACCAAAATATCTTATCATCTAGATTAGATCTCGAAATTATTCCAATAATCATAATATCTTTAAAGATTTAAGCTTAATCTTAAATAATTTTCTAGTTTTCTTATTAATAAAATCAAACAAAAAGATTATTAAAAAATAAGTTAGCAAGGTTGAATATGCTGCGCCAGAAATACCAATTTTAGGTATTAATAAAAAATTTAAAAAAATATTTATTAATGCACCCAAAAAAACATTAATTGCATAATATTTTTGAAAATTATTATCAATGTACCAGTGCTCGTTTGCAACTCCAAAAAAAACAAAAATTAAAGAAAATGACAATATGAAAGTTGTATAAATACTCTCAATATAAAATTGACCAAATATATAAGGTATTATGGTTTTTGTGCTTATTAATATAATTAGTACTATAAATAATGAAATTTTTAATAAAAAAGAATTTAAGTTTGTTAAATCTAAATTATATTTCTTACTTTTTAAAATTATTGGTAAATATGAAATTAATAAAACTTTAGGTATAAAATGAAATATTTCTATGTATCTAACTGAAACTGAGTATATACCTAAATTATATTCATCCAACAACTGATTTATCATGATTTGATCTATTCGCATGTATAGATAAATGCTTAGAGACGTAATTAAAATTGGAAAGCTTTTGACTAATAACTTATTAATTTTAAAAAAATTAATTTTTACAAATATTTTTTTTTGTCTTAAAAAATAAAATATATTAATAAGTGAAAATACAATAACAAAATCAAAAACTAAAGCGAAATATAAATAGCTATTATCTAATTTGTTTATCATGGAATAGATTACAATTAGAAATGAAAATATAAGACCAATTAATTGCGAAATTACTATATATTTTAATAATAACTTTGCCTCAAAAAAACTAAAAATAATTTCATAACTTTTAAATATTAAAGCAAAACCTAAAATTAATGTATAAGTAAAATATATGTCATTTTTATTGAATAAATAGATAATAAATAAAAATATAAAATAATTTATTAAACTAACAATTATTCTGAAATAATATGCATTCATAATTAATTCATGATCATGTTTTTTGCTCCTTATAATTTGATTTACTAAAACTGGGTTAATTCCAAATGATGCAAATACATTAAATAAAAAAAGTAATGCTAAAAGGTAGTTTAAAATACCAAATTCTTCTGGTCCTAGATACCTTGCCAATAATATTAACAAAAATATATTTAACGATCCTCTAAATAATTTATCAAAAGTAATCCAAGATAAATTGATTTTGAAACTTTTTTTATTTAAAATTTTAAGCAAATTATTTTATTTTCTTAATTTCATAAAGATAAAAGGATATTGGAATAAAATATACCATACTAAGCCAATTATTGAAAAAATTTCCAGTTGGAATTATTGGCCACAAATTAATGAAAATACCAATCATAAGGGAATTATAGATATATTTTTTGTCATTATTTTTGATTAAGTTTAGTATTTTATAGGTCAGATAAATAAAAAAACAAAAGATAAAACTAAAACCAATAATTCCAGTTTCTGCCAAAAGTTGTAAATAAGTATTATGTGGATGGGTTGAACATCCATAACCTTTTTTAATTTCACCAAAACTGTTTTTAATATTTTTTTTGGGTTTAAATTCAAAATCTTTACACATAATTCTAAATGATTTTGGTCCGTGTCCAAAAATAGGTTTATTTAAAAACATACGCACCGCTGTACTATAATGAGATTGATGATGAAAACTGAAAATCATAAAATTAAATTTTGTTTCACTTATATCCTTTTCCAAAAAATTTTCATAATATTTGCCTTTAATTTGACCAATAGTATCTAGGAAAGTTCTTTCAAATATCCTTGGATTTTGAATAGTTAAAAGAATTGAAAAAATTAAAAAAAGTACAAAAATTTTTATTATATTTTTTCTTAATGATTTATTGATAAGAAAAAAAATAAAACTAAATAACAATATTAGACCTAATGCTGATCTATCTCCAGATCTATAAATTAGAACAATTGATAATATTAAAATTAAAAAATCAGATATTTTTATTTTGTCATTATTTTTTTTAATTTTTAATATTAAATATATAAAAACAGGTAATATTTTTTGTAAAAAACTTCCAAGAATAAATTTATCACCAAAAGGACCACTTATTCTCATTAGGTCATCATTATTTGGTTTAAGTCCAAAAATATCTTGGCCTGTGAATATTTGATAAAAACTATCTAATATAACAAAAATTAGAGTATACTTATAAATTTTATAGATTGTTTCAATTGAATCAGATATCGAATTCAAAAAATATACAATTGATAATGTATAAAGACCAAATCTTATATAAAAGAAAGAAGACTTGAGAGAAATAAATTTTTCAACTGAAAAAAAAGAAATGACAACAATATATATCCAAAAAATTAAAAAAATTTTTAAAATTTTTTCATTGAAGATGTAACTTTTTTTTTCTCTATAAAAAAAATAGATAAAATTTATAAAAGTTAGTAACAACAAAATTTCTGCTATAAGAGGTCCTGCAACCAAGGCTATGGGTAATAGACCTATTTGGTAAATCGATATTTTTTTTAGCATTGAATTAATCTTAACAATATATATAACAATTTTTAGTAAAATGATTAAACTTTATTGTGATACCTCAAATATTAAAGAAATTAAAAGTTGCTTGAAAAAATTTAATATAAGTGGAGTAACGACCAATCCATCTATAATGAGAAGTGAGGGTGTAAAAAATTATAAGCTTCATTGTAAAAATATTCTTCAGGTTACTAAAAAAAAACCATTATCTGTGGAAGTTTTTGCAGATAATGACGATGAAATAATTCTGCAAGCTTTAGAAATTTCAAAATGGAGCAATAGTATATATGTAAAAGTTCCAGTTATTAATACAGAAGGAAAATTTTTAGAAAAAGTTATTTATGAACTTAATACAAAAGGAATAAAACTTAATATTACAGCTATATTTACTTCAGATCAACTTTTCAAAATAAAAAAAATTATCAATAAAAAAACTCCAATAATAGTATCATTGTTTTGTGGAAGAATTGCAGATAGTGGTATAGATCCAGAACCTTTTGTTATAAAAGCAAAAAAAATATTTAAAAATCACAAAAATGTGAAAATACTTTGGGCTAGTGTTCGAGAGGTATTTAATTTTTATCAAGCAAAAAGGTCAAAAAGCGATATTATTACTGTTCCACCATCCTTAATAAAAAAAATTAAGAGTAAAAAAATTAGTCTTAAAGATTACTCCAAAAAAACTGTAAAACAATTCTTTGAAGACGGAAAGAAGTCAAATTTTAAACTTTAATAATTTCTAAGAGTTCTTTTAAGTTATCTATTTTAAAATCAGGATAAATTTCTGATAAAATATTATATTTTTTATTTATTAAAACTGTTTTACACTTTGCTTTTTTTCCAGCTAGAATATCTTTATTTCTATCACCTACAACGTATGATTGACTTAAATTTAATTTATATTTTTTTTGAGCCTTATAAATCATACCAGGATTTGGCTTTCTCATATAATTTTTCTCTTTATCAGAATAACAAGTATATACCTGATCAATTTTAAGTTTTTTCTTAATAATATCATTAATTAAAATTACATTTTTTTTCAAATTTTTACCTCTCGAAACATCTGGCTGATTAGTTATAATGAATATTAAATATTTTTTTTGAAATCGCTCTACGACTAATTTTGAATTATTTTCAAACCTCAATTGTTTGTAATTTTTTATTGCTATTGGTGTATTATTTTTAGAAACTAAGGTTTTTATTAGCGTTCCATCTCTATCAAAAAATATAGCTTTATTTTTTTTTACCACTTAGTTTTGTTAACCTGTAAATCAGGGTGTGATACAAACAAATGCCAAAGTAGACACTGAAAGGTTTCAGAAATAGGCGTCACTAGTTTTTTATCCTCAACATTAATTAAAATCTTTAGGTCAGAGTTATTGAAAGCATAGCCATCTGATTTTCCAACAATGCTAATTATTTTACTTTTTTTTGTTTTTGCAAATTTTATTGCTTTTATTATATTGACAGATACATTTTTCTTTTGATTTCCACCACCTACAGAAAAAACCATCAAAATATCATTTTTACTGAGTTTGCAGAGTTTAAGATAACTATCAAATATTGTCTCAAAACCTTCATCGTTCGTTTTAGATGTAATTTCAGATATATTATCAACTGGAGTATAAGCATCTATATTACACAGTTTTCTAAAATCATTAACCGCATGAGAGGCATTACCAGCACTACCTCCAACTCCGATTATAAATAGTCTCCCGTTTTTTTTTCTTAAATTTTTTAGCAATAAAACAGATTTTTCAATAATAAAACTATCTACCGATTGAATAGATTTTAAAATATTTTCAAAATATAATTTAGTATGTTTCATTTACTTAAATATTTTTTAAAATCCTTTATTCCTTTATATGATCCAATTTCATAAAATCTTTTAGCAACAGCATAACCATATAATTTTTTTTTTTTTAGAGATATTTTGAAAAATTATTGATAAATCAAATTTTTTGTTTTTTGGTAAATTTTCAAAAATTTTCCTGTTCACGTATGATACCCCATAATCTATATAGTCAAATTTTTTGTTTGAACTATTATTCTTATCATAAATAATATCCTTATCATTAAATTTAACGTTACTTTTATCATATTTGTTATTATTTTTATAAATTGCCATAATAGCTGTACTTTTTTTATTAATCATTTTATTTAAATTAAAGTTAAGATAACTATCACCATAAATTATAAAAAAATTTTTTTTCATGTATTTTAAAGACTTTACAATTGCTCCACCGGTTCCCAAGGGTTTTATGTCATCTACTATTTTTACATTTAAAAAATTTATGTTATTTTTAACATAATCTTTTATTTTATAACTCATGTAACATGTTGAGACTATTACATTTTTAAACTTATATTTATTTAGATATTTTAATTGATAAAATAAAAATGGTTTACCTTTCACTTGAATAAGACATTTGGGTAATTTATTTGTATAATTACTTACTCTAGTACCTTTTCCACCTGACAATATTATAACATCATATTTTTTCAAAATATTTGCTTAACTCCTTGATAATCAAATTTAAAACTTACCTCTTCTAATTTTTTTATCTTTAATGCATTTCTTAATTTTTTTGGATTATTGGTATAAAACAATAAAAAACCACCTCCTCCAGCTCCTATTAATTTTCCACCTAATGCACCATTTTTTAATGCGTAACTATAAAGATTATCAATTGAACTATTTGACATATTTTTTGATCTTTTTAATTTATAATTCCAATGCGTGTTCATAAGTTTTGCAAAATTTTCGCAATTACCATTTTCTAACTCTTTTTTTATCTCGATACCTAGAGATTTTACAAAATCTAAATTTTTAATTATTTCACTTTCCTTTTTTTTTGTTTTTTCATTTTGTTCATTTAAAATTAAAGATGAATTTCTTGAAAATCCTGTAAAAAAAAGCAACAAATTTCTTTCTAACTTAGTAATTATATTGCTTGAAATATTTAAATTTTTAACTTTTACCTTTCCACTTTTATTTATTCTAAATTCAGAAATTCCCCCATATACTGAAATATACTGATCTTGTTTTCCACTTGGTTGTTTTAATTGATTTATTTCAATATCACATGCTTTTTCGGCAAGATCCATTTTTCCAATAAATTTGTTATTGAAAGAATAGATAGCTTTTAATAATGCTGTTGAGAAACTTCCAGATGAACCAAGCCCAGTTTTTGATGGAATATCCGTTAATGTGGTAATTTCTATTTTATTTTCAATCAATTCTTTTTTTAAAACTTCTTTTATAATCTTATGACTAATTTTATTTACACTATTTACTTTTTCAATTTCTGAGTATTTTAAATAAATACCTTTCTCAAATGGTTTAGTTATTGTCACATATACATACTTATTAATTGCTGCTGAAATAAAAAAACTTCCTTTTTTTTCATAATAAGATGGTATATCTGTTCCACCACCACCAATACTTATTCTCAAAGGGCTTCTAATAATAATCATTTTTTATTTTGATAAACTTTACTTATTATTTTAAGATTTTCATGTGCGTCTTGCATGCCGGGGATAGGATTTTTATCTTTTATAATGTCCTTATAAAACTCTTTAAACTCCTCTTTCCATGAATAAAGATAATCTCGTTTAAATAAGATACGTTTTGATTGAGGCACTCCCATTTTCTTTGACATTTTAAAAAGAGTTAAACTTTCTTTTCCATAACTTCTGCCAAGTCCGTTAATTTCAATTTTTCCATACTTTCCAAATATTTCGAAAATAAATTTATTTTTCCATTCAGTCGACGAAGCATGTAAAATAGCAACCGCACCTTTCTCATTTTTTAAATTTAAGAAACAATTATCCTCCAAGTTTGTTCTCCAAAAAAAGTTGTTAAGACTAAATGTATCAACCTTCAAATTACCTAAAAATAATCTTGATAAATCTATTAAGTGAGAACCTTTATCAATTAACTCTCCTCCGCCAGAATACTTCTTGTTAAATCTCCATTCTTTTTCATAACCCAGCCTGCCACCGTGGCCATATACTGCTCGTATACAAAATATCTTACCAATTTTTTTTTGATTTATTATTTTTTTAGCCAATAAAAAAGCTGGGTGATATCTATGATTAAATCCAACACGTAATTTTAATTTTTTTTTTTCTTTAATATTTTCAAGATTTTATAACTTTCTTTATTGTTAATACTCGCAGGTTTTTCTACGAAAATATGTAGATTTTTTTTTAAACATTCTTCAATAATTTTTGAGTGTAAGTTATGTGTTGTAGAAATTATAACAGCATCTAATGACTTGTAATTTATAAGTTTCGTCCAATCACTAGTTAAGTAAAGTTTTTTATTTTTAAAATTTATATTTTTTAAATTTATTATTGGATCAGAACAACCAATAAGCTCAAATTCTTTTGGTAAAATTGAAACTCTTCTAATTCCTACAACACCACATCCTATTAATGCTATTTTTATCTTATTATTCATTAAAACTTATTTTCCTCCTTATTGTAAAAATGTCAGAGAATATTATTTTATTTATTTTACTTTTATTCCAATTTTTAAATTTATCCCATCTAGAACTTATAAGTTTACCAGAAATGTTTCTTGCATTTTTAGAAAGGAGAAAATTAATCAACAAATAGATGTTATTCAAAGAATATTGAGAATTTATTAACTCTTTATTGATTTTTTTGATTTCTTCTTTACTCAATTTTTTTTTTACTTTTTAACAAATTTTGTGTCATTCGTGATTTAATTATACCTGGTGCTATCGCATTTATTCTAATATTTTTATTTTTAAACTCATACGACAATATTTCTACAAGTTTTACTAATGCTACTTTTGATATACAATATGGACTAAAGTTATCTCTTCTATCAGTAACTCCTCCACCAGAAAAAACTATTATAAGAGAATTTTTACTATTTTTAATTAATTTGTATAACGATTTTATTAAAAATACATATGAAAAGAAGTTTATATTTAATGTTTTCCTAAATTTACCTATATTTAAATTAAAAAAATTATTTATTTCGCCTTGTTCACCAATTGTATTAATAATCAAATCTGCCTTTTTAATAAAATTTTTATTTTTTTTTATAAAATTTAAAACTTTATTTTTATTTGTTATATCAAATCTATCAAAATTAATTATTTGATATTTTTGCTTTATCAGCTTTTTTTTTAATACTTCAAATTTACTTTTATTTTGCCCAACGAGTAATAGATTGTGTTTCTCAACATAAAACCTGTTTATTAAATAATCTCCTATTGCACTCCCAGTTCCTAATATAACGATATTTAATTTTTTCTGTTTAGTAACCATGAATTTTTCATTAGATAATTAGTAGTGATTTTAATTGACTCAGTTATATTAAATTTAGGCTTCCATCCTGTAGATCTTATTTTTTTTGTGTCTAGATAAATAAAAGGATTATCTCCTATCCAGCCTCTCTTACCACCTAAATAAATAACTTTAGGTTTCAGTTTTAAACATTTGCTAATGATTGAAACAGAGTCTTTTACTTTTAGATATTCTTGCGTTCCTAAATTTATAATATTTATTTTTTGATTACAATTTTTTATTGATTTATCAATAGCTTTCAAACAATCTGAAACATGAAGATAAGATTTTTTCTGATTTCCATCCCCCAAGACTTTTATGAAATTTTTATTTTTTTTTAATTTTTTTACAAAATCAAATACATGACCATGGGTATATCTTTCCCCTAAAATAGATACAAATCTAAAAATATATGATTTGATATTATATGCTTCACAGTAAGCACTTATAATTGCTTCAGCTGACACTTTAGAAGCAGCATATAAAGACGTTTGTATTGGAAAACTTGCAATTTCAGCTGTAGGAATTTGTTTAGTTTCACCATAAACGGAGCCTGTAGAAGAAAAAATTATTTTTTTAACTTTGTTTTTTTTTATAGACTCCAATACTTTATACGTAACAATAATGTTTTGATTTATGTCTTTTTTTCGATGATTTAGTCCAAATCTCACATCAGCATTTGCAGCTAGATGGTATACTCTATCCACGTTTTTAAAATACTTTTCAATATTATTTTTAAATAAATCAATTTTGACAAATTTAAAATTTTTATTTTTTAATGCTTTTTTTAAAAAGAATTTATTACCCGTAGATAAATTATCTAGACCAATAATTTTACATTTTTTGTTTAAAAGAAAATCTACTAAATTGCTGCCTATAAAACCTGCACAACCTGTTATTAAATAAGTTTTCATGTCAAATTTTTGCAGAAAAAATAATTGTTTGAACAGGAGTTAGAACTGTAGGGAATTTTATACCATATTGAAGAATAAATTTTCCCTGCCTAACATTCTTTAATTTAATATCTTTGAAACCATGTTTGATTAACGTTTCAGATATAATTTCTTTAGTAAATTGAAATGCTGGCGGATGTTTCATAAATCTATTTATAAAATAACTTGTGGGCTTGAAAACTAATTTTTCAATATTATAAAACCATTTTGGTACACACGACTCTACAATTACAAGATTGCCATTCTTTGATAAGGCTTTTTTACTTTCCTCAATACATTTATTTAAATTTTCTAAGTTTTCGTTAACATTTTTTCCAACTAAATGATGGATTAACATAACAAATAAAACAACATCAAAATTAATAAGTTGCTTCGGTATTTGTAATGCACTACCAACTTCTAACTTAACATTTTTTGGAATAGACTTTTTTTCAATCATTTCATCTAAATCTAATCCTACAATTTTGCTAACTTTTGTTGTATCATAATCAAAACTACCACCATGACCAACATCTAAAAGTAAATTTGAATCTTTAACCATTTTAGTAATTTCATTATAAAGTATTTTATAAGTATCAATTTGATTTATATTGTCTTGGTAATTTGAGTTTTTTGAAAAATAATCTATATTTTTTTTATTTATATTTTGTTTATTAATATCATTCATCAAAATTATACTTTTTATCAATTATGAAATTTGGTCTATTTTTAACTTCATCGTAGATTCTACCAACATATTCTCCAAGTAATCCTAGTCCAACAAGATTAAGCCCTGAAAAAAAAGTAATAAATAAAATTGTTGAAGAAAGCCCAGGTGTAATTGTTGGATCAATTATTTTGACAATAATATAGTAAAAACCAATAATAAAGCTCACTAACGCAAATATAAAACCAATCACTGACATCATAAATAATGGTCTTGAACTAAAACCAAAAACACCGTCAAAGGCTATTTTCAGTGATCCCAAATACTTATTATACTTTGATTCACCTTTAAATCTTTTGTCACGATCGTATTCTATGAAAGTTTGTTTGAATCCAATATATGCAACAAGACCTCTTAGAAATGCATTAGGTTCTTTAAATTGTTTTAGATTATCAATTACTCTTCTTGAAATTATTCGAAAGTCCCCAGTATTCTTTGGGATATTTATGTCAGTAATTTTTTCAATAAAAGCATACCCAAACTTTGTTACGAGTTTTTTTATTATTGTCTCCCCTTTCCTCAATTTTCTTGTAGCTAAAACAACATCATATCCTTCATCCATTTTCTTATTTAAATCGAAAATTAATTCAGGTGGATCTTGTAGATCACAGTCAATAATAATACATCTAGAGCCCGTTACGAAATTTATACCAGCCATCGTAGCTGAAGGTTGACCAAATCTTCTTGAAAAAACTATTAATTTTATTTTTTTGTTTTTTTCAATTTCATTTAGTATTATTTGTTCACTATTATCAGTAGAGGGATCTAAAAGAAATAATATCTCGTAATCTAATTTAGTTTTATTTAATGATGTTACTGATCTGTCTATGAATTGATTAATATTTTTTTCTTCATTATAAACTGGAACTATTACAGATATTTTGCTCATTTAATAAATCTCATTTTATAGTTATTAAACTTATTAATCATTTTTTTTTCTAAGTTAGATGGCATTCTCATATTTGGTTTCAACAAGTTTAAATCTAAAATTTTTGATTTTTTTTTATATTTTTCAAAATTAATTAACATCTTAATCTCATTATTATAATGCCTTTTTGATAAATTGTTCAAGTTATCAGATTTATATATTGGTGTAATTTTATGACTTATGATTTTTCCCAAATCAACTCCTTCATCAATATAATGTAGAGTATTACCCAAAGGTTGATTTTGAAGTATAGCCCATTTAAAAGCGTCTAAGCCTCTGACTAATGGAATTAATCCCGAATGACAATTTATTATAAATTTTTTTTTAATCATTTTTTCATTAATGATTGTTGAACCGCAAATTAATGCAACATCTAAGTTTCTAAAGACACCTTTACTATTAAAATCACAGTATTTATAACCATAATATTTCGAGAGTTCATCATAATTTAAGCCAACAAATTGGAATGGTCTGTGATTAAATAAACAACTTTTTTGTTTTTTTTTAAATTTTTTAAATTTCGAAATTATTAATTTAACTTTTCTATAACCTAAATCATGTAAACCTTTTATAACATCTTGCGTTTTCTTATGTGGCTTGTTGTAAGTTAAAATTCCTATTCTCATAAAATTTAAAATATTTCAAAATATTTTTTATTGTCTACTAAATAACATTTGTCACTTAAATCTTTATTAATATTGTCTGTAAAGCTGTTCTTAATATTATAATTCAATAGTTTTAAAATTAAATAAGACTTTTTAAAATAATCGTTAACATCAACATATATGTATGAACACTGTTTTAAACTTTCTTTTTTCAATTCCCAATCAAAATTAGTTTTCATTTCAGGATGCATAATTGATGGGAAAGAATCTAATTTTCCTATTCCATCATTGTAATAACTGTACTTATATATTGGAAAAATTAAAATTAATAAAACTATAAATTTATTAATTTTTAGAGATATTTTTGATTTACTTAAAGCAAAATTACTAGCGATAAACAAGAAAATAAATGGAGAGACATAGAAATAAATTTTTATTAAAGTCCATATTTTATTATTAATTAGTAATAAAATACTTAACACAATTAAACTCATAAATGGGTAGAAAATTTTTTTTTCTTTTAAAATTACAAATGAATTTTTAATTATTTTGTGAATTAAATATACTTGCAAAGATAAAACAATTATTACTTCAATGTAATTATATAAATCTAGTATTTTTCCTATTGTGATATAGTAAAGACCAAACAATGATGGTAAAATATTTAAATAATAGAAATTATAATTATTTTGAATGTGAGATTGATGTATAAAAGCAATAGTTTCAAAAAAATTACGTTTTGATAAAAGCAATTTTAATTCATTAACAAAGATATCTTCAAGAACTAAATTTTCTTTTCCTAGAATAAAAGATCCAAAATAACCCCACCAGTCTTTACTTTGTGAAATAACTGATAATGTTTGTTGATAAATAAATTGATAATTTGTTTTATATGCAAATAATGTAATAACAAAAAAAATAGCGGAGCACTTTACTACAAAATAAATATAATTTTTTGTAATTATCTTATTTTTAAAAATTTCTGAAATTAAGCAACTCGTAATAATAAGTAAACATATAACAAAAATTTCTGGATAAATAATAAATAATGCAGAGTTAATAATGGCAAAATAAATTATATAAAAATAATTTTTTAATCTAAGTTTATCATCAAAATTTAACACTTCAGAAATTATAAGAATAAATAATGGTATAGAGACTAAATGAGATAGTGCATCGATTTCAAATACATATATTAACCAAAAAGATAGAGAAAAAATAATTGATAAAAAATATGATGATAATTTATTGATTTTTAATTTGTAAAGAAAATTATAAATAGAAATAGATGATAATATTACAAATATCAGTTTAAATAAATATACCAGTAAATAAATATTAATTGATTTAAGATTTAAGAATATGCCCAAGAGATAACTGGTTATTGGCCTTGAGAATGCAATATTTTCTATATTTTCAAAATGATAGTAGAACGAAGGTAAATATCCGTTTGATAGATCATTAAACTCTACATCATTGAAAAGAGACGCTACTGATAAGTATGAAAATAAATCCCAATGATTTCCTCTGAAAACATAAAATTGTTCGTTATAGAAAATAGGAATTAAACAATAAATAACTGTTATTGGAATAATAAATTTAGAAATATTAATTACAAATTCTCCTAAAAATATTTTTTTGTTATTAATAATATTTATAAAAAAAATTAGAAAAATAGTAACTATCCATAAATAAATTATAAATTTAATTGATAAAAAAAAAATAAAATAAAAAAAAAAGTTCGAGATTACAAAGATTGAAAAACCAAATAAAATTTTTTCATAAATTTTTTTTATACCAAATTTTGTTGAAAAAATATTTCCAACCTCAAAGAATATAAAGAGAGCTATATAATTTATAAATAATGATTTTATCAAAATCATTCTGTTTCAATTCATTTTTTTATTAATACAAAATAGGATATAATGTAAATAATAACATAAATCAAAACTGATACGGCAAGGTAAAAACTACTATCAAAAAATAAGTATGCAGCAATAAAGTTAGGAATTAGTGCAATATTTATAATTAAACCCGTAAAACTATTTTTATTTATTAAATTAGTAAAATTTAATCGTTTATAAATTAAAGAATGTAAGTGCAACTTGTCTGGAAGATAGGTTACTTTTTTTTTAAATAGTCTCCTTAATATTGTAAATAAATTTTCAATGGCAGGATACCAAAATAATGATACTGCTATTATAGGAGAGACTGTAGTTTTAATATTAACAAAATTAATAACAATATAAGATAATAATATTGAAGCTATATACACACCATTATCTCCTAAAAAAGATTTACCAAAAATATTAAATATAAAAAAAATTAAAAATACTAATAATATTTCATAGTAATCAAATATTCCTGAAATTTTATAAGATATAAAACTTAATACTACTAAAATTGATAGTACGTATCCTGATACAAGTCCATTTACTCCGTCCATAAAGTTAAAACCATTTAGCAAAGTTATTATACAAAAAATTGTAAATATAAATTTTGCATTATTATTAGATGTCAATTTATCTAAAAAATCAATATTGGTTTTTTCAATTAATAATTCTTGATTATAGAAAACAAGTGAGATTATGATTAATAGTTGAAATACTATTCTTAATTTTGGAGAAAAATTCTTTTTTATATCAGAAAATATTCCAAGAATTAAAATTAATATTAAAAATAATATAAAGATAAAATCAATGAATAGAGTTGAATCTGTAATTATTAATAAACTAAGGCAAACTAAAATATATATACCTCCAGATAAGGGTATATTTGTTTGTTTTTCAATTTTATGAAAGCTGCCAGTCGGATCATCTATTAAAAATTTATATTTTACTAAAAATATATTTAAAAGATAAAGAAATATTGGAAAAATTATTAATTTATATTGCATAATTTAATCAAAATAATTGTTTAGCATAATAATGCTGTTTCGGCTAAATGATAAATAAATATGATAACATAATATATTACAAATTTTTATGTAAATTAAATGTTTGGAGATAAATTTATCTGAAATGAAAAAGCGAATATATCTACTTATAATAATCTTACTTTCGTTTGCTACTATTATTGGATTTGCTGAAATCTACTTACGATATGTTGGATTAGGCGATCCTATTGTTTATGATAGAAATTATGTTTATGGATATGCACCTAAAATAAATCAAAAAAAAAAAAGATTAAATGAATCTATTGTTTCAATAAATGATGTTGGTCTTAGGTCAATTGAAAATTGGAAAGATAAAAAGAATTATAAAAAAATTATTTTTTATGGTGATAGTGTAACATATGGCGGGAGCTATATAGATGATAAAGAAACATTTGTATATTTTGCCTGTAATAAATTTAAAAATACAAATTTTCTATGTGGAAATGCTGGTGTTAACTCTTATGGTATTCACAACATAATTTACAGAGCAAAATATGATAAAAGGATTAAAGACCCAGATTTTAAAGTATTTATTGTCGTTCCTGATGATTTTTATAGAGGTCTACAAAATTCTCAAACAGCACATTTTTACTTAAATGAAAAAAAATTTATTTTACCTGCTATATTTGAAGCAGTGAATTTCATTGCAACTAAATATGACTTAAATAATTATATATCGAAACTAGACGATACGAGAATAGATGATAATAAAATTGATTTAATAAATGAGACTATTAAGTTTATAAAATCAGAATTTTCAAGTTATGATGAAAAAGAAGAGAAATATTTAACATTTTATATTCATCCAAAAAAAAAAAACAAAAATAAGCAACTATATTTTTAAAAATTTAAAAAAAGATATTGATATAATTGATACGAGTTTAGAACTTCATAAAAAACACTATCATGACACTATTCATTTAAACAAGATTGGTCATAAAATATTTTCAAATTTAATTTATGAAAAATTAAATAATAGAATTAAAAAGAATTAATTTTTTTTGTTATGAAGTTTAATTGTTTTTTATTTAAATAAGGGTCTATTGGTATACTAACACCTTTATTTGCAATAATTGTAGAATTTTTAAAGTTTTTATCAACACAATATTTTTTGTAAGCCTTTAAACCATGTATTGTATACGGATAGTGAAATCCATATGGAATCTTAAATTTATTTAAATGATTTAAAAATTTTTGTTTATTTTTGACAAGTACTACAAATTGGTGAAAACATGAATTGTTAGATATTTTAAATAATTTAATTTTTTTATTATTCAAATGTTTAAAATAATATTTCGCTATGTTCCTCTTTTTATTGTTAATCAAATTTATTCTACTTATTTTGTGGTTTAGAACTACAGCTTGCATTGTATGAAGTCTGCTATTTACTCCAACTAATTCATGTTTAAATTTTTTTTTTGCACCATGGGTTCGTAGCTTTAAAATTCTCTCATAAATTTTTTTTATGTTTGTAACTACTGCACCTCCGTCTCCATAAGCTCCTAAATTTTTTCCAGGAAAAAAGCTGAAACATGCAATATCTCCAATATTTCCACTGTTAATTCCTTCATCATTGTATGAACCAATAGACTGTGCAGCGTCTTCAATTAGATAAATATTTTTTTTTCTACATATTTTTTTTAATTTTTTATAATTTCCAGAATATCCCCAAAGATTAACAATAATAATAGCTTTGGTATTTTTATTTATTTTTTTTATTACTTCATCTTGATTTATACTTGCATTATCTAAATTAACATCTGCAATTCTTAATTTACAACTATTGTTTATAACTGCACTTGCTGTAGCTACATATGTCAAATCAGGGATTATAACTTCATCAGTATTTTTTAAGTTTAAAGATTTGATTGCTAAAAAAAGAGCATCTGATCCATTAGCGCATCCTATGCAATATTTAGTTTTTGTAAATTTTGTAAAATTATTTTCAAACTTTTTTACTGGGTCTCCAAGTATAAAATTACTTTTTACAATAGTTTTTTTTATATCTCTAATTATCTTAGAGAATAAAACTTTGTCTTGACGATAAATATTGTTAAATTCAACTTTCATTTTTTTTTTTATTATTTCCTAAAAAACTATCTTTAACATTTTTAACATCAATTGGCATATTTTTTAAGGATGATTTATATATTGAATTAATTATTTTTAAACTTTTCATACCTTCTTCTAGACTTAAAAATTTACTTTCATTATTTAGATTATTAATCATATATTCATAAAATTTGATATGACCATTTTTTTTTTTAAATTTATCTTTTAAGAGTTTGGTAATTTTATTATTTTTCTTTAAAGTCCATTTATCTAATTTTTCTCCTGACATGCCACCAACTATTACAGTTCCTTTTTCACCTACAATTGAAATAGATCCTTCTAAATTATGGGGTCGTATTGCATTTGTTGCTTCTATTAGTCCTAATTTTTTATTTTCTTTGTACTCAAATATAGATAAAGAGGTATCTTCAACTTCTTTCTTAATTTTGTGCATCTGTCTAATTCTAGAAAATACCTTAGTTGGCATACCAAATAACCATTGGAATAAGTCTATAAAATGTGATGATTGATTTGCTACAACGCCCCCGTCTAATTCCCATGTCCCTCTCCATTTAGATTGTGTATAGTAATTTAATCCTCTGGACCATCTAAGGCGTACCGTTGCTAAAAATAGTTTGCCAAATAAATTATTTTCTATTGCTTTTTTTAGTTCAATTATAGGATCGTTAAATCTATTTTGAAGAACTACATGAATATTAGTTCCTTTTTTTTTACTTAATTTTAATAGTTTTTGTGCATGTGAATATTTTAGTGTCACAGGTTTTTCAATTATAATTGATTTTACTTTACCCAAACATTTTAATGCATCTTGGTAATGGAAACCACTCGGTGTTAGTATAGAAATTATATCTATTTTTTCATTTTTAAAGAGCTGTCTTATATTATTATATTTGTTAACATTTTTTAAGTTAATTTTATTTAGTATCTTTTTATCTTTGTCACAAACTGCAATGAGTTTTAATTTTTTTTTTTTTTTCTTGTAATTTTATTGCTTCATAATGTTTTGCGAATATTTTACCACATCCAATAATTGCTATGTTTTTTGTCATTAATTTTAAACTAAATCAAAAAATTTTTTGCTATTTTTAGTTATATCAAATTTATTTTTAGCGTTCTTATATGCTGAAATACCCATAGATTTAATTATATCCTTATTATTAATAAAATATAAAATTTTTTTTTCATAAGCTTTTAAATCTCCAGGTTTAAAAATTAAACAATTATTTTTCATTGCAGTATCATTATTAAATTTATTCAAGGCAATAATTGACGGTTTTTTTAAGCATGATGCTTCTATCACGGGTCTTCCCACAGCATTCATGTAGCCTGGAAATAAAATTATATCTATATTTGAATAAAAATTTTTAAGATTAAAAGTCATTGGTAATATCTTTATGTTTTTTTCATTATGAAAAAAATTTTTTTTTAAATAAGTTTTGAAATTTAATTCATAACCTAATAAATTTAAAATAAAGTTTGTTTTTTGTGTTTGACCAACACAAATTAACTTTACATTGTATTTTGTATTTATTTTTTTGAAAACTTTTAAAGTTTCATATATTCCCTTTCTCTTTATAAAATTTCCAATGTAACCAAATGTCAATATTTTGTTATTTTTTTTTTTAATAACAATATTTTTTGAATTAATACCATTATAAATAATAGTTGTGATTTTTTTTAAAGGTGAGGTTTTATAACAATCATAATCAATTGAAATAATTTTTTTCAGGTGAATTTTGCATAAATATTTTAAAAATTTAAATCTAATTTTTCCTCTACTATTCTCTAGTGGACTTCTTAAATGCGATGTAATCGTTGAATTAAAAAAGTATTTTATTAATGGCGAGATGATAATTAATTCTAATTCATTTAAATGAAATCTTTTTATATTTTTGTACTTTTTTTTTAATTTAATAAAAAAAATAATAAAATGAAAAAAAGCATATAATTCTCTTAGCAACATGAGCCACCTCAAACCTCTATAATATCCTATCTCAAAATGATTAAATCTAGGAATATATTTAGTTTCAAATACTTTAACATTTAATGATTTAAAAAACTTTGAAGATGAACCCTTAGGACATATAATTATAAATTCAATTTCACCTCTTAAACTTATAATGGTTTCACCAATACTTCGCGCAGCACCAGAAAAATTTTTATGATTATGTATTAAAAATAACTTTTTTTTCGTCATAATAAGGATTTAAGATCAATTTTATAATTAAATTTAATATAGTTATGTTTTATACCTATATCTTAATTATGAAAATAAACAAAAAAATATTTCTTTTTACTTATGGTTTTCCCTCTGGCAATTCTGAAGACACATTTATAAAATATGAGTTAAACAAATTAATATCAGACTTTAAAAATGTTGTAATAATCCCACAAAAAAAATTTAAAAAAAATATTAAAAAAAAAATAGGTGTAAATAAACTTAAAGTTAATTTCGAATTATCAAATAATTTTAATATTTTTAATTTTATAATAAACTATATTTCATTTACTCTATTTTCTAAAATTTATTACAAAGAAGTAACTAAGATTTTCTTTAAAAAAAATTTTTTTACAAAATTCAAAATGGTATCAATCGAACTGACTAGATCACAAATTGCACACAATTGGATAAGTAAAACTATCGATTTGAGCAAAAATAATATTATATTTTATTCATTTTGGTCAAATTATTTATTACTGACTTTTGAAAGATTAAAAAAAGAATTTAATATTAAAACAATATCAAGGATATTAGGAAGTGATTTAAATGGTCACATAAAGGGAGATGAATACGTTCCTTTTATTGATTATAAATTCTACTCATTGAATAAATTATTACTTTTGTCAAATATACAAAAATCAAAAGTATTAAAAAAAAAACTTATAAACAAAAATAAAATAAAAATTGCTGCATTGGGTGTTTATAAAAATACGAAAAATATTTCTAAAGCTAAAGTTAACGAAATCAATTTTCTTAGTTGCAATAATTTAATAAAAATAAAAAATAACTTTGAAATGATAAATTTTGTAAAATTTTTTTCAAAGAATACAAATTTTAAAGTAAATTATTATATTATTGGT
The DNA here is from genome assembly GCA_002704625.1 of Candidatus Pelagibacter sp. The sequence goes on along the minus strand of PAGZ01000007.1, from coordinate 7,025 downwards.
AATGGAGAAGAGTACAACAATGTTAAAAATAAATTGATTGATTGCAAAAGTTTCTTTAATTTTAAATTAATTAAAAGAGTTAATAATCTAACAGATTTTATACAAGAAAAAAAAATTAATTTTTTTATTAATTTAAGTAGTCAAGAAGGAATGTCATTTTCAATTATGGAATCTTTAAGTTGCGGAGTTCCAGTTATTTGTTCAGATATCAAAGAGAATAAACTGTTAGTCAATAAAAAAAGGGGATATATAATTAAATTAAATAATTTAAAATATTCATATTTAAATGTTTCTAGATCAATATTAAAAGATTTCTTAAATAGAGAAAGATATTTATCAAAAAAAAGAGCTGCAAAAAGTTTTATAAATAAAAATTTATTAAATAAAAACTGCTACCCACATATATTAAAAATTTTAAAAGAGATTTAATTTAATTTTATTATAGCTACTAATATTGTCGAAACTTTTTTAAAATTTAAGTTATTTCTATTTTTTTAAAACTTTTGAACTTTAGTATAAATCTTACTGTTTTAATATGCAGTATTTTTTCAGAAAATCTTCCTCTTTATCAATATTTATATAATTAATTTTTCTTTATAATTCATTTTTTAAAAAGTTTTTAAGCAAAGGAATAATCTTATTAACTGAATTAGTGTCTACAATTTTTTTAATATTCAACAGTAATTTATCAATATCTTTTCTTGAATACTTTGGATCACTAACCTCAAATACTCTACTTATATTAGTTTCTTTTATTTGATTATTGATTGATAATTCTTCTACCATTTTTTCACCTTTGTTCAATCCAACCTCATTAATTTTTATTTTAAAATTTTTATTCAAACTCTTTTTTAAATTAATCATTTTATTTAATAAACTTACTATTTTAATTGGATTACCCATGTCTAGTATAAGTGTTTTAAAGTTTTTATTTAATTGACTTGCAGCGATCACTAAATTGCAAGCCTCATTTATTGACATAAAGAATCTTTTTACATTTTTATTTGTTAAATTTATATTTTCACCTTTATTTAATTTTTCTAAAAATAAATTAATAACTGACCCTCTACTGCCAAAAACATTTCCAAATCTTACATTTGAAATCATTATTTTTGTTTTTTTGTGCAACTTATAACTTTCACAAATTATTTCTGAAATTCTTTTTGATAATCCCAAAATACTTGTTGCACGGACTGCTTTGTCTGTAGAAATATTGATAAATTTGATTTTTTTTGATGTAGCAGTTTCAATAGAATTAATTAAATTATATGTGCCTAAGATGTTATTTTTTATAGCTTGTAAAGGATTTTCCTCTAACAAATTCAGGTGTTTATAAGCTGCAGCGTGAAAAACCAAATCAACTTTATTCTTCTTTATAATTTCTTCAATTAAATGCCCATCATTTATGTCACCTAAAACTAAATCTAATTTTGTTTGATTTAAATCTTGATTATTTTTAAGGTGGAATAGAAAAAATTCGGAAAAATCTAGACAAATTATCTTTTTTTTAACTATTTTAGAAAGTTGTAACACCAATTCAGAACCAATTGATCCACCAGCTCCTGTAATTAATATTTTTTTATTTTTAAAATTTTCACTGTAGTTTTTGGCTATTGCTAAATTTCTTTTTTCAAAAATATTTATAAATTCTGAATTTTGTAAATCGTTAAGACTTATAATATCTGAGTTTAACTCAGATTTTAGAGGTAAATTGCTAACACTTGAAGATATTTTGTTTAGAGAATTATATAATTTTTTTAATTTTTTAGTATCGAGTGAGGGTATTGCTAGAATTATATTTGGAACTTTTTGTTTGGCAGATAAAAATTTAAGGTCTTCAATAGATAAAATAATTTTTCCATTGTAAGATTTTCCAATTTTTTTTTGATCATCATCAATAAAACAAAATACTCCATCAGAGTTATTTTTTAATATTAAATCACAAACTTGTTTACCTGCATTTCCTGCACCATAAATAACACTACCTGTGATTTTTTTATTAATTAGTGATAAATATTTATCAGGGTGTATTTTTTTTATATTATATTTAGTTTTTATTCCAACTTTTGAGTGTATGTATTGAATTAGATTAATTTTTTTTTTTATAATAAAGTTTGTATTTGCAATTGATAAATCTTGTTCTTTAACTCTTCTATTCCGAATTCTAATTTTTTTACTATTTAATGAGGATATTATGTCTATTATTTTATATCCATACCCGTTTCCAACATCGCATATTTTTTCTGATCTAGATTTAATCAAAAACTTATATATTTCACAAACTTCATCCACATGTATAAAATCTCTAATAGATTCACCATTATTATTTAAATTTAAGATATTTTTCTTTAAACAAGATTTAATGATTTTTTCTATAATTGAGAATTTATCACTACCTCCATATATATTAAATACTCTAGCAATTGTAAAATTTACTTTATTTTTTTTAGCAAATTCTATCAAAATTTTTTCACACAATAATTTCGTAAGAGAATAAATTTCTTTTTTAGAAAAATTGTCATTTGATAAATCGATATTTGTTAATCCATAAACTGAGGAACTTGAAGTGTATATTAGTTTATTAATTTTTTTTGGTGGAAATGTAGATATAATTTTTTTTAAAGTCAAAAAACTATTTTTTAAAAATAAGTTGAAATCAAGATCTTTATTAAGTTTTGATGCTGGATAAAAATTATTAATAATTAAATTTACTTTTTTATTTTGATTTTTGATTTCTAAGAAGTCACTTTTTAGAAAACTATTTGAAGAAAAAACAATACTTCCTTTTATTTTAATATTTAATCTATTACTTAAATTACTTCTTTTACCGATAATAATTGTGTATTCTTTCATTTAATTAATTTGATCAAAATTCTTAGAAATAAAATTAAATAATATATTATTAGTCTAACTTTACTAAACTTAAATTTTCTAACTATGTATTGCCTGATTAAAAATTCTGAGTAGAAATGCTTAACAGTTTTTATTAATTCAGATTTTATTACTATGCTACCTGACATTTCAGTAGATGCTGATGCCTCAAAATACTTCAGTAATTTTATACCCTTTTTTCTTAGGATTAACGAGTGTAAGACATCCTCACAATAAGATCTATGAAATTTATATGGGTAATAATTTTTTAAAATAAGATTTTTTTTATAATGAATAATAATTCCACCAGATAACCATTCATGCTCTTTAAAACCTTTGGTTCTATTTTCCTCACTATAATTAAAACCACTTTGGGATATTTTACCTGGAGAAAAACCTTCATCAGAATTTATAAGCCAATGGTAAATTTTCATAAGTATTGTAGTTGGCTTCCTGTATATTTTTGATACATTAGGTCTGTCAGTATATCTCGGCGCTACGCAGATATTTTTTTTTTTTTTTACAAACTGATATAATTTATATAAACAATTTTTTTCTATCTGAACATCATCATCAAGTTGCATTACAAACTTTGTTTTACTTCTTTTAAAGCCAAGTATTCTTTGATAAATTTGATTTTTTTTTTTACTTAATAGTACTCTAATTTTTAAATTTTTATATTTAGCTGAATAAGTTTTTATTTTATTAAAGTTGTCTTTTGGAACTATAATTAAAACTTCCTTTGGCAAAAAACTACTAACATTAATTTTATTAATACATGTTTGTAAATGATCGTATCCTAATGTTGGGATTACAATAGAAACTGGTATTTGTTTTAATTTTTTTTTTATCAATTTTATTTTAAATATTTAAATAATTTTTTTCGAAATCATATTTTTTCTCTAAATTAAAAAAAAATAGACAATTTATTCTCCGCCAGAAATACTCAAAGTTTCAGAACTAATAAATGTATTCTTGTCTATTAAATAAAATATATAGTCTGCAATTTCTTTTTTATTTGCTAACCTTTTTATTGGAATTTTCTTTACTCTATCCTTCATATTTTTTTTTAAAATTTTTGAGTGAATTTTTGTGTCTACAACACCAAGCCTTATATTGTTAAAAAGTATATTATATTTTGCTAATTGCCTCACTTCTGAAGGCACAAATTCCGAACAATGTTTTGACAATGAGTAATTAAAGTTATTTATTCCTCCACCATATTTAACACCAATACTTGAACAGTTAATGATTCTTCCATATTTTTTTTTTTTCATATGGTTAATTGAATATTTATAAATAAGTAATTGGGATAAAAAATTTGAGTTTAAAGATTTAATAATATCCTTGTAATTCGTTTTTAAGAAAGATTTATTATCTAGATATCCAATTAAGTTTACAATTATGTCAAAATTCTTAAAGGGATTCAAAAATGTAGCACAATTTTTGAATGTTATCTTTGAGAAGTCTTTTTTTAACAATGTAACATTTTTTTTTGATGTATTTGGTTTTTTACTTTTATAGTGAAGATAAATCTTATAATTTTTTTCATCAATTAAGTCTATTAGAGTTTTGCCAACTTCTGAACTTCCCCCTAAAATTAAAATTTTTTTTTTTAGACCACTATACATGCATTACAAGGTTTTAAATGACTTCTTTTTTTATCGATATGAATTGCTCTAAGATTTTCATAACCATTTGAATTCCATAAAGATTTTATATCGTCATTAAAAAAAGATACAGATAGTTTAGATTTATAGTCTACATCACAAGGGTTTACCTTACCATCCCACCATATAAACATTCTTCTCCACAAATCTGAGCATGGTTGTATTATGTTATTTGATTCTTTTTCATAAGAATTTTCCCAAGGATTATAATTTACAAATGCCACTTGGTCTACTAAACCTCCCCACAACTTCTCCATATCATTAAATTTTTGTTCATCAGATACTTTTACCCCTGAGACACGGGTTATTATTTTAGAAGAGGAATAATTTTTTTCTTTTATATTGTTAAATAATTCAAGATTTTTTAAAACTTTTTTCAAATTTCCATTCACTCGTAAGCGTTTGTATGATTCAGCATCAGCGGCATCAGCACTTATTACTAAAGTTTTTACACCACCTGATAATATAGCATGAATCTTTTGTTCATTTAATAGTGAGGCATTTGTATTAATTTTTAAGTTCAAAAACTTACCGACAGTATATTCTAACATTTCGCCAATTTCCTCACATGCCATTGGCTCTCCTCTTGAAGCCAATGATATAAATTCAACTCTATTCTCAGCTGCATCAATAATTTTTTTAAATAATTCCAAATTCATCTGTCCCATATGACCATTTTTTTTATTTGTAAGTGATTTATCTGTCATAAAACAAAAGGTACATCTGTAATTACATATTGATGATGGTTCTATTTGTAAATATGGAGGATAATCATCTATAATTTTTTTAATTGGGAATATCTCATACCTATATCGGTGAACTAAATATTTTAGAATATCTTTTTCTTCAAAAGTTAATAGTTCATCAATTACATTATCTTTTAAATCAAAAATTTCATTACTTATCTCATTGTTTTTATTTAATAAATCATTTTTTACATTGCTTAATATTTTTTTATGTTCTAAAGAAAAATTTTCTAAGTCGCTATTTTGTATTAAAGAGATAATTCTTTTTGTAATTTTATCTTTTTTATCCTTTTCTTTTACTGAAAAATTAACAAAACTATTATGTTTTTTATAAAAATTTAATTTCATATATATTTTTTTATCCAATATTTTAATAATGGCAACTGCCATTCATAATCTATATCAAATCCAGCATCAGAATAAATTGGTGCAATTTTTTTACCCATCCACTTCTGAGGTAGTAGATTATTTTTCATATCTTCAAGGCATTTAGGTCTTACTACTGAAACCCCCATATCAGCAAACAAAACATCTCCTTGAGAGTCTCGATCACAGTTTAAAGTCTTTGGATTTCCAAAAGTCTCGAATGGCACAAATGGAATTAGAGAACCATCTTTACTAATTTTTCTAGCCCTAAGTGGGCTCCACATATTATATTTAGATACAGATACAGCTGAATCAAACTTTTTATTTTTGAGTAATATGTCTATTCCTTTATTAATCAAATTTTTATTTACTGTTGCACCATTGGCAAATAACAAAACAATAGATTCTATCTGGTCTGATGTGATTTTTTCTTTTTTTAAAATATTAAAATAAGCGTGTTGAAAAACATCATCACCTAAAGCCTTTTTATTTGCAAGATATTTAGGCCTCTTTATATAACCAACTTTATAGCGTTTTGATTTCTTCAAGATTACAGGACAATCAGATGATATAAATAGTTTTGCGATTTTTTTTACTTTTAAAACTTCTATAAGAGGATATTCAAATAAATGTTTACCATTAATTTTCAATATGTTCTTGCCAGGAAAACCTGTGCTTCCAGCTCTTCCAATCATTATAGCAAATATTTTTTTTTTCATCAAACTTATTACTTTTTTACAATTATATTTTTTAAATAAATTAATAAAACTACTTATGATAATTTATAGTTTTTCTAATTCCTATCTTTAAATTAGTTGATTTATTCAAATACATATTACTTCCATATCTTATTTTAAGTCTTTTGGGTTCAGAAATATAATGTCCAATAATTTTTTTATTTAAATATTTAATTTTTTTATTAATTTTAAGCATTTTGGCAGTAATTCTTAGAACCTGTGAGACACTTACTTTTTTTTTCCCTGTAAGATTTACTATCTTATTTTTATAATTTGATCTAAGTACTTTAATTGTGCAAGATGTTGCATCATCTATATATATGTATTTTCTCTTATTTTTGTTACTTCCGTAATAAACTACTTTTTTTTTACTGATAGCTTTTTCTATTATTTTTCTTAATCCATTAGATTTTGGGCTATCTGGACCATATATAGAACCATATCTCAATATTGAATATTTTAAATTATTTTCCTTGCAGTACTGAATTATGTAATCTTCAGCAGCTCTTTTGCCAAACCGATAGAACCCACCCTCTTCTGATATCGCATAAATACTACTAGCATAAATAAATCTTTTTATTTTATACTTATTGCAAAGATCAAGTATTTTTGCTGTTCCTTCAACATTATATTTT
>PAGZ01000006.1 GCA_002704625.1 Candidatus Pelagibacter sp. | reverse complement strand
TCTTCTTGAAGCAACTTTAAATTTTAATTCCTCATCATGAGCAAACTTTTTCTCAAAAGATTTTTTTCTTTCGTCAAATTTTTCCATATTTAAACTTTTTATATAAAAATATTATAACAATAGCCGTAAATGTTCCAAGCAAATTCGCAAAAATATCTAAATACTGGAAAGACCTGTTAGGAATTACTAGATGTGATAATTCTGAAAATAATGATAATGCAATGAGAAAAATTAAGACTTTCGTAAAACTTGTTTGATTTAAAAAACTTATTAAACCTAATATTGTTAAGTATAAAAATGCCAAAGCATGATTGATAGATGTGCCTAGTGGATTTGGAATAAGATCTGGTTGTTTTGCAAAATCTCCATAGAGAAAGTATCCAATTAAGCTGCCAGGAAACAAATATAAAATTAATAAAACTATGAAAGAAAAATAAAATAGATAACGAATTATACTGATTTTATTATCCATTTTAAAAAATCTGTATTCCCATTTTTAATATCAAAAAAAATAACACATGGAACTTCATAACTATGAAGATGCTTAACACTTTTTACAATTTTTTGAACATTTTTGTTCATAGTCTTTCCAATAACTAGGATTTCTTTGGCCTTTACCACTTTGCTCTTCCACGAAAATACTGACTCGACATTGTTAATAATATTAGCACAAGCTACCAGTTTCTTTTTAACAAGAAATGTAGCTATTTTCTGTGCTTCTTTTTTCTTTGGACAGGTAATGTAAAAGAATTTAATACCCTTCATATTAATAATTTAATATATTAAATACATTATATTCAATGGGCAAACTCATAGCAATCAGACATGGACAAAGCACCTGGAACGCGGATAATCGTTTTACAGGTTGGGTAGACATAGATCTATCAGAAAAAGGAGTGCAGGAAGCTGAAAAGTCAGGCAAATTATTAAAAGATTTAAGTATTGATTGTGATGTTTGTTTTACCTCCTATCTTAAACGTGCGATCAATACATTGGAAATAGTGATGGAAGTTCTCGGAAAAAATATCGAATACACTAAAGCTTGGGAGCTTAATGAAAGACATTACGGTGCTCTTACTGGTCTAAATAAAACTGAAACAAAAAAAAAATTAGGTGAGGAACAGTTTAAAAAATACAGAAGATCTTGGGATATTCCTCCTCCGATTCTTGAAGAAAACTCAAAATATAGCTCAACAAAAGATCCTTTGTATAAAGGACTTACAAATATACCGAAAACGGAGTCTCTGAAAAATACTTATGAACGTGTTATCCCTTATTATGAAAAGAATATAGATAAACATTTAAAGCAAAATAAAAATGTTATTATTTCAGCTCATGGAAATACTATAAGGGCTTTGGGGAAAAAACTTTTTAATATAACCGATAAAAGCATTAGTTTGTTGGAAATACCTACAGGTAATCCACTGGTAATAGACTTTGATATATCTGGAAAAGTATTGGGCGCAAAGTATCTTGATGAATCTAGAATGACAAAAATAATTACTAACCAATAAATTTTTTATTAAGTTTTTTGTATATTTTGTAATTATTTATATGGAAAAATTTATATCGACTACAAATACCTATAAGATTTTTTTTTCTTATTAATTCATCCCAAATTTTATTCATAGAAAAGGGTTTGACTTTTCTCCCTCCAAAAACGGATCGGGTTAAAATTTGTGCGCCAGTGAAAATATATTTATTATTTAATTGTCTCAAAATTTGATTTTTCGAATTTATATTAAAATCTCCTTTAAAAGATCGATCAAAACTTTTATTTTTTGAAGCTAAAAGTATGGCTGGTTTTTTATGTTTTAAAAATACTTTTTCGAGTTTTCTAAATTCTTTCTTGTATTTCTTTCTCCATATAGTGTCCAGATTTATTACAAAAAATGATTTATTTTTAAATTTTTTCGATGCATTTAAAATACCTCCTCCAGTATCTAGAATTCTACCTCTTTCAACAATAACATGCACTTTAGAAGTAAATTTTTTTCCTTTCACAAAGTTTTTTATATCTTTGTAGAGATAGTGTGAGTTAATAATTATATGTTTTATTCCAAGTGAGCTGAGAAATCTAATGCTATTCTCAAGCAAAGTTATACCTTTTATTTTAATCAGTGGTTTTGGAATATTCTTAGAAATTGGTAACATTCTTTTGCCAAAACCTGCGCCTAATATTATGGCTCTTTTTATTTTCATTTATAAAATTTTTTTTTTCTTAATTTTTTATTGATACTATTATCAAGCATTGTTTTTAAATTTTTAAAAATTTTATTTTTTATTCTTAATTCAATTAACTTCCAAGTATAAGGTAAATATTTTAAATATTGTGGTTTATTATCTCTTTTGAAAAGTCTATAAAAAATTCCTATAATTTTTAAGTTTCTCTGTATAGATAAAATATTAAAATCATTTTTTAATAAAGCTTCTTGTTTATTTTGAATTGAACAATTTCTAAAATAATATTCAAATATTTTATTTTTAATATGTGTTGGGGTTTTAACTCTTACATCATCTATGAGTGAAGCAAGATCATACATTGGGTTCCCCAAGATTAAATCTTGGGTATCAATGACACCTATTCGGTTATTATTTGGCATTAAATTGGAAACATGAAAATCTCTATGAACAAAAAAAAGTTTTTTATAAAAAATCTTCTTATAAAGACTGTGTAATTCTTTTTTTATAATTTTTTTGTGCTTTGAAGATTTATTTCCTAAAACCGCTGGAAGATACCAATCAAAAAATAAGTCAGACTCTTTATGTAAATTTGAAATAGTATAACTTTGTAAATTTATGTTTTGATTTGATTTAAGTTTAATTTTTTTAATTGGTTTTATTTTTTGAAATTTCAATATTACATCAACACATTTTTTATAAATATTGAATTTATTTTTTGATTTTTTCAAATAAGATAATAAAGTTTTATCTCCAAAGTCTTCTATTTCTATTATACCTTCTTTAAAGTGTCTTGATATTAATTTGGGAGTATTAATTCCTTTCGTCTTTAGAAATTTATTAATTGCAGAGTAAACTACTAGATTTTTTAATCTTTCTTTTTTTGATGTTACAATTATTGATGTTTTTTTACCTTTATATAATCTATAAAATTCCCTTAAAGAGGCATCACTTTTAATTTTTTTTAGTTTAAATTTCATTTATTTTAAAATTTTTCCATTTACCAAAACCTTTGATTTTAATTTTTCTACTTTCATAATCTTTTTCATAAAAAAATGTTATTTCTAGCCTATTTTTAATTTTTTTCTTAATTTTTTCTGGCCACTCTATAATTGTTATAACACTTTTGTTTTCTTGAAAAATACCAAGTTGGTCTATTTCACTAATTTTTTTTAATCTATAAAGATCATAATGCATGACTTTTACAGACTTTATCTGATACTCATGTAGTAAATTAAAAGTCGGGCTTAGAACTTCGGTTTTATTAACTTTATTTTTTTTTTGAAGCTGTTGAATAAAACTTCTTGCAAAAGTAGTTTTGCCGGATCCTAATTCTCCAAATAAAAATATATGGTCTGTTCTAGATAAGCTTAATAATATCTTTTTAGAAATGTTATCTATTTTGGATAAATTATATTTTAACATTGGCTACTATTTTAGTAGCGATAAGTATCTGGTTTAAATGGTCCTGATTGTTTAACGCTAATATAGTCTGCTTGATCTTTTGACATTTTAGTCAATTTTGCTCCAACTTTATCTAAATGTAACATTGCAACTTTTTCATCTAAATGTTTTGGCAATACATAAACTTTATTTTTATATTTTTCTGAATTCTTCCATAATTCTATTTGTGCTATTACTTGATTTGTAAAAGATGCGCTCATAACAAAACTAGGATGTCCCGTTGCACAACCCAAATTTACCAATCTGCCTTCAGCTAATAATATAATCCTTTTTTTACTTGGTAATTCTATTTCGTGAACCTGAGGTTTAATTTCACTCCATTTATAGTTTTTCAAAGCCTCAACTTGAATTTCATTATCAAAGTGACCAATATTACATAATATTGCTCTATCTTTCATATCTCTCATATGATCTGCTGTGACTATATCTTTGTTTCCTGTAGCAGTAACTACAATGTCTGCAACTTTAACGGCATCATCCATTAAAACTACCTCGTATCCTTCCATGGCTGCCTGTAAGGCACAAATAGGGTCTGTTTCTGTGACCATAACTCTAGCCCCCGCCTGTCTCAGAGAAGCTGCGCTTCCCTTTCCAACATCACCAAATCCGGCAACTATTGCAACTTTGCCAGACATCATAACATCAGTGGCTCTTTTAATTCCGTCAACTAAACTTTCTCTGCATCCATATAAATTATCAAATTTAGATTTTGTTACAGAGTCGTTAACATTTATTGCGGGTATTAATAATTGGTTATTAGATTCCATTTTTTTTAGGGCTAATACTCCAGTGGTTGTCTCTTCGGAAACACCTTTGATATCTTTTAATAATTCTTTGTAATCTTTATGCATTAGAGCAGTGAGGTCACCACCGTCGTCTAAAATCATATTTGGTTTCCAATCTTTTTTTCCTTCTATTGTTTGTCTAACACACCACCAATATTCTTTTTCGGTTTCACCCTTCCAGGCAAAAACTGGTATTCCTGCTTTGGCTATTGCGGCGGCTGCATGGTCTTGTGTAGAAAAGATATTACATGAAGACCATCTCACTTCTGCGCCCAACTTAACTAAAGTTTCTATTAAAACTGCTGTTTGAATAGTCATATGTAAGCAGCCTAAAATTCTTGCTCCCTTTAATGGTTTATTTTCTTTATATTCTTTTCGAAGAGCCATAAGACCAGGCATCTCCGATTCTGCAATTGAAATTTCTTTTCTTCCAAAATCAGATAAACTTATGTCTTTAATTTTAAAATCTTTGCTCATAATCAAAATCTTTTAACAATTTAATTTATAGCAATCAAGGACTTGATTGTACTCACCCTCTTTTTGGAAGCTGCAATTCAATTTCAGCTCCACTATTTGTATCAGTTCTATTGATAGCTCTTACATTGCCACCATGCATTTCTACAATACTTTTGACAATGTTAAGGCCTAAACCCGAATGCTCTCCAAATTTTTCAGGTCTATTGCTGTAAAATCTTTTAAAAACTTTTTCAGTATTGGTCTCACTAAAACCTGGGCCCGTATCCTTTATTTTGACTGATATTGTTTCTTTATCACTTTTAATATCAATTATTATTTTACTATCTTTGGGACTAAATGAAACAGCATTATCTAATAAATTTGCTAAAACTTGTTCAAGTCTATTTTCTATACCAAGAAGTTCTAACTTGTGTCCGTTTAAATTATTTCTATTAATACTAAATTCAATATTTTTTTCTGTTACAGAATTGGTATTATTAAATTCATCTACAACATTTTTTATTAAATTATCTAAATTTAAAACTTTCATTTTTTCTCTAGATAATGACGCTTCATCTTTGAGCATCTGAGAATAATCAGTAATCAATCGTTCTATTCTTTGCACATCATGACTTAAAATTTTAATTAATTTCAATCTTTCTGCTCTGTCTGTCGTGCTATCAAGTAACTCTGAAGCTCCTTTAAGTGACGCTAGAGGATTTCTAATTTCGTGTGCAAGATCGGCTGAAGAGTTTTCTGCCCTTTGTGTTCTTTGTTGCAAATCTTTTGTCATATTGTTTAATGATCTAGATAGTAGACCTAACTCATCACTTCTATATAAAAAGCTTTCAATCTTCCCTAGGGACTCATCTTTTGCCTTAATAGACTCTGTATATGCAACTAAACCTGCAATAGGTTTAAGAATATATTTATTTAAAAAAATTAAAAATATAAAGATTACAACAGCTATTGCCAATACAGTTCTTATAATAAAGTTCTTTCTCTCATCAACAGCTGCCAATATTTCATTAGCCTGTTCTGTTACCATAATATAGCCGAGAATTTTGCCATCAACATTTACTTCGTTTAAAGTTTTGATATAAAGATTTTCTCCCTCTTCAAGCTCAAAAACTACAGGTTGATTATCTTTTTTATTTTCAATTAAATTTTTTGCTATTTTAATTTCGCTTCCTTCTAGATCGCTAGTCAATTGAATTTCTTGTTTTTTTTCAGAAACATTTTGCTCAATTTTTTCTTCAATGACTGTTTCAGTTCTTGCAAAAACTTTTTGGTCTAAATCTAATACATTTGTATCAGCAATTAAATCACCATTTAAATTATAAAATTGAACTCTTTCAAGATTTTGAAATATAAATCTTGTTGATAATAAAAAATCTTTTAAACTTTCTTCTTCAAAAACTAAATTTAGTCTTTCAATATGATTTGAGGTATTATTTATTATTATAGTATGTTTTTCTGTCCGCTGTTTTACTAGATCTGGCTGAATTCCCTTTAAGTAAAAAAAAGTGAACAAACCTAATATTACAAATGCAAAAAAATTTAATACAAGAAATTTTCTTAAAATAGAAGATGAGCTTTTTACTAACTTCATTAATTAATATTCCATCTATATCCGCTGCCATAACGTGTTTCTATTGAAGAGAATTTTTCATCAACCTTTTTGAATTTTTTTCTAATTCTTTTAATATGACTATCAATTGTTCTGTCCTCTATGTCAGTGTTTTCTTTATAGGCAATATCCATTAGGTGTGCTCTTTCTTTGATAACGCCAGGTCTTTTTGCCAACTCTTTAACAATTAAAAATTCTGTAGTTGTAAGTTTTTCCGGCAACGATTGTCCATTCCATTCACACTCAAGTTGATTTGGATCAAGTTTTAATTTGCCATGAACAATTAAATTTTTTGATTCGTCGTTTGAATTAACTTTTTTTCTAAGTTGTACTCGAATTCTCTCAATTAAAATTTTAATAGAAAAACCTCCTGATTTTTTTATATAATCATCCGCTCCAAGCTTTAAACCAAGTAATTCATCAACCTCTTCATCTTTTGAAGTTAAAAAAATAATTGGTATAGACATTTTTTTTCTGATTTTTTGTAATAACTCTTCTCCTGTTAACTTGGGCATTTTTAAATCAACAACTGCTAAGTCTGGGGGGTTTCTAGTTAAGCCTACTAGGGCGCTTTGGCCGTCTATATAGGTTTGTACTTTATAACCCTCACGTTCAAGAGCCATACTAATACTTGTTAAAATATTTCTATCATCATCAACAAGTGCGATAGTTTTTGACATAATAATTTATAGTTAATTTATAATAGTTTAAAATAAATTGTCAAAATTTAGGCATCAGTGTGCCTCTTCCCAATTATTACCTGAATTAATATCTACATCTAAAGGTATTGTGAACAAGTGATAATCAGAGCTTGAAACTGATTCCATAGTTTTTTTGACTATTTCCATTACAGATTTTTTTTCTGTTTTTGGACATTCCAGTAATAATTCATCGTGAATTTGTAAAAGCATCTTTGTATTTTTTATTTTTTTTGACTTAAGTAGCTCATCTAATTTGATCATGGCTAGTCTTGTGATATCAGCAGCTGAACTTTGTATTGGAGCATTTATGGCAGCTCTTTCCTGGAAACTTCTTACATTGTAATTTTTATCATTTATTCCTCTAAGGTGAATTCTTCTGCCAAATATATTATTTACATAGCCATTCTTTCTACAAAATTTAATTGTTTTTTCCATATATTCTTTAATTTCTGGAAACTTTTTAAAATATGAATTTATGAAATCTAAAGCTTCTTGATTTGATACCGAAATCTGTTTTGCTAGACCGTATTGAGTAATGCCATATATTATTCCAAAATTTATAGCTTTTGCTTTTCTTCTTAAATTTTGATCAACTTTATTGACAGAAACATTGAAAACTTGGCTTGCAGTTAAATTATGAATATCTTCTTTATTAATGAAAGCTTTTTTAAGTTCTTTAACATCTGCTAAATCGGCTAATATTCTCATCTCTATTTGGCTATAGTCAGCAGATATTAAAAGATTATTCTTGTCTGCGATAAAAGCTTTTCTAATTTCCCTGCCATCATCTGTTTTAATTGGAATATTTTGTAAATTAGGATCGCTAGAAGCCAGTCTTCCAGTATTTGTTGCAGCTAACAAAAAAGATGTATGAACTCTATTTGTCTTAGAATTTATATGCTCTTGCAAAGCATCTGTATAAGTATTTTTTAATTTAGAAAGCTGTCTCCACTCTAATACTAAACTTGGAAATTTATGTCCTTTAAAAGCCAAGTCTTCTAAAATTGTTGCACTTGTTGCTAGGCTTCCCTTTTTCGTCTTTTTTAGATTTGCAATCTTAAGATCTTTATAAATAATTTCTCCCAATTGTTTTGGTGAGCCAATGTTAAAATCTTTTTTTGCTATTAGATAAATTTCTTTTTCAATTTTTGAAATTTTATTTGCGAACTTATTTGACAGTTCCTTTAAATATTTTTTATCAACTTTAATACCGTTAGTTTCTATACTTGAAAGCACTTTAACCATAGGTTTTTCAAAAATTTCATAAACTTTAGTGAGTTTTTCTTTATCTAATCTATCTTTGAGTAATTTATATAACCTAAAAGTAACATCTGCATCCTCGCCGGCATATTCTGTTGCCTTTTTTAAATCAACTTCAGAAAAAGTGATTTTATTTTTTCCACTTCCAACTAAATCCTTAAAAGTAATAGTTTTATGACCTAAATGAATTTCCGAAAGTGTATCAAGATTGTGACGATTTAAACCAGCATCCAAAGTGTAAGATACTAACATTGTGTCTTCGATGGGTTCTACATCTATATTGTTTTTTTTTAAAATAATATGATCAAATTTTATATTCTGGCCAACTTTTTTAATAGCTTGGTCCTCTAGTAAAGGTTTGATTTTTTTAATTACTTTATCAAAATTTAGGCATTTTTCTTTTTTATGGACTAAAGGCAGATAATAAGCTTTTCCAGACCCATAACAAAAAGATAGTCCCACTAAACTTGCCTCTATTGGGTTCACTGATGAAGTTTCAGTATCAACTGAAATTAAATTTTTTTGCTCGAGAGTCGAAACTAATTTTTCTAATTGATCCTCACGTATAATTGTTTCGTAGTTGGTGGTATCAATTTTTGTTATTTTTTCGTTTTTTTCAACACTTTTGTTTATTTCCAAATCTCCATACAAGCTTATCGCCTGACTTAAAAGCCTATTAAATTCCATTTCTCTTAAAAAATTATATAATTTATCTTTTTTAATTGATTTTATTATTAAATCTCCTAAAGGATTTTTTACGGGCACATCATCTTTTAAAGTAACAAGCTTTTTGCTTATAATTGCAGATTTTTTATTTTCAATTAATGTCTGCTTTCTTTTTTTTTGTGGGATTTCAGAAGCTTTATCTAAAAGATTATCCAAATTTTTATATTTATTTATTAATTCTGATGCAGTTTTAATTCCTATACCAGGAACACCAGGAACATTATCTGAAGAATCTCCTGCTAAGGATTGCACATCAATGACTTGGCTGGGTTTGACTCCAAATTTTTCTATTACTTCTTTTTCTCCGATAACTTTGCTTTTCATTGGATCAAATAACCTTATATTTTTAGAAACTAACTGCATAAGATCCTTGTCGGATGAAATTATAGTAACTTTGGCTCCTAATTTTGTTATTTGTTTAGCGTAGGTTGCTATTAGATCATCGGCCTCGAAATTTAATTGTTCTATCGATGGTACATTAAAAGCTTCGACAGCCTTTCTAATGTATTCAAACTGAGGAGCTAAATCATCAGGTGGGTCTGATCTGTTTGCCTTATAATCCTTGTAAATTTCATTTCTAAAATTTTTTCTTGCGGAATCAAAAATTACTGCAAAGTGAGTAGGCTTATTTTCTGAGTCATCTGATCTGGAGTCTTCTAACAACTTAAAAAGCATACTACTAAAACCACTTACTGCTCCTGTGGGCAACCCATCACTTTTTCTCGATAGGGGTGGAAGAGCGTAATAAGCCCTGAAGATATATCCTGATCCGTCTACAAGATAAAAATGGTCAGTTTTTTTAATTGCATTCATCAATTAATGATATCTTAATTTTTTTCATGATATAATAATATTAAATTATGGATAAAATTGCATTATCTGCGGAAAATCTAACAAAAATTTATTCAAAAAATAATACTTCTAATAAAACTGTACTGGCTCTGAATAAATTGAATTTAGAAGTAACTCAAGGTGAAATTTTCGGTCTTCTTGGGCCTAATGGTGCAGGTAAAACTACTTTTATAAATATTCTTGGTGGGACTGTATTAAAAACATCTGGAGAAGTAAATGTTTGGGGTTTTAACTTAGATAAAAATCCAAGACAAGTTAGAGCATCTATTGGTATTGTTCCACAAGAAGTAAATCTTGATGCATTTTTTAGTCCAAAAAAATTACTAGAACTTCAAGCTGGTTTATATGGGATTAAAAAAAATGACAGAATTACAGATTTAATTTTAAAAATGGTCTCATTGGATAAACAGGCAAATTCTTATGCCAGAAGTCTTTCTGGTGGTATGAAAAGAAGATTGCTGGTTGCAAAAGCAATGGTACATCAACCTCCAATTTTAATTTTAGATGAGCCAACAGCAGGTGTAGATGTAGAGTTGAGACAAAATTTGTGGAACAATGTAAAACAGCTTAATAGAGAGGGAATAACAATTATTTTAACAACTCATAACTTGAATGAAGCTCAAGACATGTGTAATAGAATTGCTATAATTGATAAAGGCAATCTTGTAGCGCTGGACACTACAAAAAAATTATTAGATCGTATTGAAAATAAAAAAATTAAATTTAAAGTTAAAGATTTAAAAGGATTTGATAATATTAAGTTGGACGGAGTAAAATTTACAAAAAGTGATTCTCAAATAATCGCATCGTACGACAAAAACAAGTTTAAATTTGACCAAATTATAAATGTCGTAAAAAATAGCGCAGAAATACACGATATTTCTACAGATGATGGAGATTTAGAGGATATTTTCTTGCAGATAACAAATAAGTAGATATTTTCTTTAAATAAAAGTAAGAATCAAACTATGGAGTTAATTAAAAATTTAAAAGAAGTTTCTTTGGTAAAAAACTTATTTTTAGCAATTTTGGGCACTATACTTTTAGCCATATCTGCAAAAATAAAGATACCTTTTTGGCCAGTGCCTATGACTATGCAAACTTTTGTGGTTCTTCTTTTAGGAATTTTATATGGATGGAAACTAGGTCTGTTTACTGTATCACTATATCTTTTTGAAGGCGCTATGGGTCTCCCAGTTTTTGCTGGAACACCTGAAAAAGGAATTGGATTAGTTTACTTTACAGGACCAACGATGGGATATTTGATCGGTTTTATATTTGCAGTTTTTTTTACAGGTTTCTTTAAATTTAATGATAATATAATTGAAAATTTCCTAAAACTCTTATTCTCAGTAAGTTTTATCTATTTCTTTGGTTTAATATGGTTGGGATATTTAATTGGTTGGGATAAACCAATTTTTGATTTAGGTGCAAAACCTTTCCTTTTAGCAGAGCTATTTAAAGTCCTTATTTTGGCGATTTTAACTCCTAGAATATTTAAAATTAAAAATTAACGAGGGGATCTTTTAGATAGGATTCTTTGTAGGGTCCTTCTATGCATTTTAAGTCTTCTTGCAGTTTCAGACACATTCCTGTTGCAAAGTTCGAAAACCCTATGAATATGCTCCCATTTGACCCTGTCCGCAGACATTGGGTTTTCGGGTGGTTTTGCCTTTGCGTCAGGTGAAGCTAAAAGAGCAGATTCTACATCATCTGCATCTACCGGTTTGGCAATATAATCAATGGCTCCAGATTTTACTGCTGCTACTGCAGTAGGCAAGTTCCCGTATCCAGTCAACATAACAATTCTACTATCCTGTTTTGCCTTATTGATCTCTTTTACAACATCTAATCCGCTACCATCCTCAAGCCTTAGATCTACTAAAGCGAACTTTGGAACACTAGATTTGATCGATTTTATAGCATTTTCAACGGTTTTTGCATCTTTTACAACAAAACCCTTTTTCTCCATCGCCCGGGCCAATCTCATCCTTAAAGGATCGTCATCATCGACTATAAGAAGAGATTTGTCTTCAAAGTCTGAGATCTTTAAACCTGGAGGTGCTTCGCTCATTTTACCCATATGATGCATATAGTCACTTCGGTGGATATTTCAATGCGACAACATTGAATTATTTGCTTTACATAAATTGGAAAAAGCATTAATTCGAAATTATATAAGCTTTTTTTTATAAAATTTTATAGGCTTTTGTGTAATTAAACGGGGGACACATGCGATGCGAAAATTTGATAGCGTTAACGAATTAGTTAGCACTTTAAGGCCTGAAAGTCCGGTCTATTGCATCAGACCTAAATCAATACAGAAATCAGTGGAATTTTTTAAGAACGCATTCCCAGGAAAAGTTCTATATGCTGTAAAAACTAATCCAAACGAAAAAGTCATAAAAATTATTATAAACAATGGGATTCAAAATTTTGATGTAGCTTCAATCAATGAAATTAAAATAATTAGAAAAATAGATAATAAAGTTAAATTATATTTCATGCACACCGTTAAAAGTAGAGAAAGTATCGAACAAGCCTATTTTCAATACAATGTTAAAGACTTCGCTTTAGATACTAAAGAAGAATTACTCAAAATACTCGATGCAACAAATAACGCCAAGGATTTAAATTTGTATGTAAGAGTTGCAATTTCAAATGAACATGCGGAAATCGACTTGTCTAGAAAATTTGGAGCTCTTTCGAGTGAGGCTTTGGGCTTATTAAGATTGTGTAAAGAGCATGGAAAAAAAGTTGGTTTAAGTTTTCATGTAGGTTCCCAATGTATGGATAAAATATCATTTTCAAAGGGGATTACTGAGATTGGTAATATAATTAAAAAAACTAAAATTACTCCTGATGTAATAAATATTGGTGGAGGGTTTCCGTCAATTTATCCAGATCTTGTACCAGAACCATTAGAAAATTATATGACAGAAATCAAAAATGGATTAAAAAAATTAAAACTAGAAAAAATGCCAGAAATATTTTGTGAACCTGGTAGAGCCTTAGTTGCGGAATCTGGCTCTACGATAGTTAAAGTTATTTTAAAGAAAAAACAAAAACTATATATTAATGATGGAACTTACGGTTCTTTATTCGACGCAGGAGTTCCAAACTTTGTTTTACCGTCAAAAATGATTACGAATGGAAGAATAGTTTCAAAAAAATTGACTGCTTTTAATTTTTATGGGCCAACTTGTGATAGTCTTGATTATATGAAAGGACCCTTCATGTTACCAAATAATATTAGAGAAGGTGACTATATTGAACTAGGTCAACTTGGTGCTTACGGAACAACATTTAGAACAAAATTTAATGGTTTTTATTCTGACGCAATCTACCAAGTAGATGACAAACCTATTCTTTCAATGTACGATCTTAAGGATAAGGTTAAATACTTAGTTGCATAATGAATAAAAAAAACGGTCCGGCTCTAGGACACAATAAAAAATCTTTGTTAAAATCCGAAGTCGAACATATTGATATAACTTCTTTTGACTCTAGAAAAATTATCGAGTCAATGAAAAAAATGTCTTTTACGTCAAGAGATACGGCTCTGGCTGCAGAAATTTATAATGAAATGTTGGGAGATAGAAACTGTTCTATATTTTTGACAATTGCTGGTTCTACTTCTGCTGCAGGATGTATGAATCTATACTCTGATTTAATTAAATATAATATGGTTGATGCAATTGTAGCAACAGGAGCATCAATAATTGACATGGATTTCTTTGAAGCATTGGGGTTTAAACATTACCAGGGGGACCAGTTTCAGGACGATAAAACCCTGAGAGAAAATTATATAGATAGAATATATGACACTTACATAGATGAAGAACAATTACAAATTTGCGACAAAACTATTTGTGATATAGCAAACAAATTACCTCCCAAAACCTACACCTCTAGAGAATTTATAAAAGAAATTGGAAAATTTCTTAAAAAAAATGCAAAAAAGAAAAACTCACTAATTGAGGTTGCCTATGACCATAATGTTCCTATTTTTTGTCCAGCATTTACAGATAGCTCTGCAGGCTTTGGCCTGGTAATGCATCAAGAGCAAAATCCAAAAAAACACATTACCATAGATTCGATAAGAGAATTTAGAGAATTAACAGAAATTAAACTAAAATCAAAAGACTCTGGTTTATTAATGGTTGGGGGTGGGGTACCAAAAAATTTTGTTCAAGATACAGTTGTATGTGCTGAGCTTTTAGGCAAAAAGGTTGATATGCATAAATATGCAATACAAATTACAGTGGCTGATACAAGAGATGGCGCATGTAGTAGTTCAACTTTAAAAGAAGCAAGTTCTTGGGGGAAAGTAGACACTTCTAAAGAACAAATGGTTTTTGCTGAAGCTACGAGTGTTTTGCCTTTGATTGCAAGCGACGCATACCATCGTAAAAATTGGAAAAACAGAGAACGTAGAAATTTCCAAAAATTATTTTAGTAAAATGACAAAAACAAAAATAGCTTTAATACAGATGAAAATGTCGTCTGATACTCAAAAAAATATGAGTATTGCTATTAAAAAAATAAAAGAGGCAAGCAAAAAAAAAGCTAAAGTAGTTTGCTTACCAGAATTATTTTTGTCAAATTACTTTTGTCAGGAAGAAAAGCACTCTAATTTTAATTTAGCAGAAAAAATACCTGGAAGAACAACAGGTATTCTTTCCTTATTAGCTAAAGAACTTAAAATTATTATTATAGCTCCAATTTTTGAAAAAAAAACTTCAGGTATATATCATAACAGTTGTGTAGTAATTAATGAAAAAGGAAAAATAATCGGAAAATATAGAAAAATGCACATACCTGATGATCCGCAATTTTATGAAAAATTTTATTTTACACCTGGTGATCTTGGTTTTAAATCTTTTAAAACTACTTATGGCAAACTTGGAACTTTAATTTGTTGGGATCAATGGTTTCCGGAAGCTGCAAGACTTACTTCCTTACAGGGTGCTGAAATACTTTTTTATCCAACGGCAATCGGTTGGCATCCTAGAGAAAAGAGAAAGTTTGGAAAATCTCAACTTAATTCATGGATAACTGTACAAAGATCTCATGCTATCGCAAATGGTGTGTATGTTGCGGCAGTTAACAGGGTTGGTGTAGAAAAACGAGGTTCTAAAAAGTTAGAATTTTGGGGAAATACAATTGTGTTTGATCCGAGCGGAAATATAATTGCCAGTGCCAAACAAGAAGAAGAAACTTTAATTTGTGATATTGATTTTAAAAAAGTTGAAAATGTAAGAAGACATTGGCCTTTTTTTAGAGATAGAAGAATTGACTATTATAAAGGTATATTAAACAACCCTAAAGATGCCTAGTATGTCTAGAAAAGGCATTTATAGGATGCCTGCTGAATGGGAGCCGCAAAAATCAACTTGGATAGCTTGGCCTCATAATAAAGAAGATTGGCCAAATAAATTTAATGAAATACCTAGAGTTTTCAATAAAATAATTACACAACTTTCAAAGACTCAATTAGTTAATGTTTTGGTTAAAAATGAGTCGGATAAAAAAAAAGTGAGTTTTTTTTTAAAGGTTCTAGGTGCAAAATTAAAAAATACAAGAATAATAATTTGCAAAACAGATAGAGCGTGGACAAGAGATTTTTTGCCAATTTTTGTTAAGCAAGGAAGAAAGAAAAAAATATTATCTAAATGGGAATTTAATGGATGGGCTAAATACAAAAATTTTAAAAATGATAATAAAGCATATTTTAAAATTAAAGAATTTAAAAAAATTAAAATTATAAAACCAAAATATAACAAAAAAAAAATTGTTCTTGAGGGAGGTTCTATTGATGTAAACGGAAAAGGTTTTCTTTTAACAACTAAACAATGTTTATTAAGTAAAGTTCAACAAAGAAATAAAGGATTAAAAAAAGATGACTATAATAAAATATTCAATAAGTATTTTGGCGTTAGGAAAGTAATTTGGTTAAATAAAGGAATACACGGAGATGATACTCATGGACATGTAGATGATATTGCGAGATTTATAAATAAAGACAAAATATTTATAGCAATAGAAAAAAATAAAAAAGATAAGAATTTTAAAAATTTAATGGAGAATATAAAAATAATTAAAAAGTTTAAAAAAGAAAACAAAGAAAAATTTAAAATTATATATATACCAATGCCTAAACCTAAATTTATAGAGGGTGTAAGGTTGCCCGCAAGCTATCTTAATTTTTATATTGCTAACAAAGTTGTTTTGGTTCCTTCTTTTAATGACCCCAAAGACAAAGTTGTCTTAAAAATATTTAAAAAGCATTTCAAAACTAAAAAAATAATACCAATAGATTGTTCAATTTTAGTTTGGGGTCTAGGAACAATTCATTGTCTTACTCAACAAGAACCGATCTAATTATTGTTTTGACATTAGATCTGAATTTTTCCAACTTATCTCCACTAAAGCTCCACCAAGACTAGATTGTGAGAATTCAATTATTGCCTTTTTTCTTTCTAATAAAGTTTTTCCAATAAAAGTTCCTAATCCTAAACCTGCTTTAGACTTAAGTTTTTTTGACTTGGATGCTATATAAGGTTCACCGATTATATTAGCAATGTCTCCCGGAAACCCAGGCCCATCATCTGAAATTCGAATTGTAGTATTAATATTATCAGTTAACAAATCAATTTCGATTTTTTTATTGGCAAACTTTACAGCATTACCTACAAAATTCCGAATTCCATATGTGATTTCAGGAGATCTTTTAATAGGAATTTTTTGGATCTCTTGAGGGCAATTTAATTTTATTTTATTTATTGAAATTTCCTCAAAAGATTTCGAAATTTCAAAAAGTAGATCCTGTAAAGATATATTCAATACATATTCATCATCTACAATTTTATTTTGAGATATATTTTTTAATATATCTCCACATTTTTTAGATTGTTGTATCAAAATATCCAAATCTTTATTAAATTCTGAATTAATTCCCAAATCTTTCTTGAGCTCTTTTGCAATCACAGTTATTGTTGATAGCGGTGTTCCTAAAGAATGTGCGGCTGCAGCTGCTTGATGGCCAATTGACTCCAATTCCTGCTCTTTTGCTAAAACAATCTCTAATTTACTTAAAGCATTTGCTCTTTTTCTAGCATCATAACCAAAACGGAAACCAAAATAATTTAAAAAAATTAATACAATGATTAAAGCAGTGGGAATTGAATAAATATAATAATCAGGAACATGAAAATGAAGATCTCCAGCACTAGGTAAAGGTAAATAGTTAAAAATTAGAAGTATCATTGATAAAATTGTTATGATTGATAAAAAAATTGTACTACTTAAATTCAATAAAGTTGAAGATATTATGGCTGGCACTATAAGAAAAATTATAAAAGGATTTGTAATTCCTCCAGTTAAAAAAATTAATACTGATAATTGTATAACATCATAAAATAAAAGTATTGTTGACTCTATGTTACTAAGTTGATTTTTCTTAAAATTAAATTGTATAAAAATATTTGTTAAACCACCGAAAAAAATTGTAATGGAGCATAAAATTATTGGTAGTTCAAAATTTATAATGAAATGTACAGCATAAATTGTTATTAATTGACCAATTAAGGCTATCCATCTTAGAATTACTACCGTACTTTTTTCTAACTTTAAATCCTCATCGTATTTGAGGAATTCAGATAATTTCATTTATTTAGATGTCTAGGTTTTCAACTTCAAGAGCTTTTTCAGTTATAAAGTCTTTTCTAGGAGCAACTTCATCGCCCATTAAAATTCTAATTATATTTTGATCCTCTTTAGATTTTTCTTTTGTTCCTTTAGAATATTCTACTTTTAATAAGGTTCTATTTTCTGGGTTTAATGTTGTTTGCCAAAGTTCTTCTGGGTTCATTTCTCCTAAACCTTTGAAACGCTGAATATTTAATCTTTGTCTCTCTTCGTTTATGTATTTTTCTATCTCATTTTTCTTTAATTTTTTTGTGCCATTTTCTTTAGATTTAAGAATATAAGTCTCCAAATCTTTTTCATTTTTAATATAGGTAGTCTTTGAACCTTTAGTCACTTTAAACAAAGGTGGTTGAGCTAAATACAAATGACCTTTTTCAATTAATTCATGAAAAGGTTTGTTGTTAAAAAAGGTTAGTAGTAAAGTTCTAATGTGAGAACCGTCTACATCTGCATCTGTCATAATTATTATTTTTTCATATCTAAGATCTTCTATATCAAAATTCGTTGATCCAGTTCCCAGGGCATTTATTAAAGTCACGATTTCATTTGATGACATCATTTTTGATAATGTTTTATTTTCGTTACTACCATTGGATCCATTTCTTTTTTTATTCTCATTCACATAAGTATTTAAAATTTTTCCTCTTAACGGGAGTACCGCTTGAAATTCCCTTTTTCTTCCTTGTTTAGCTGAACCTCCTGCTGAATCTCCCTCGACTATAAATAATTCAGTTCCTTCCATAGAGGAAATTTGACAGTCCGCTAGTTTTCCTGGAAGGCCGGAAAGTTCAAGTGATCCTTTTCTTCTAACGCTATCCCTTGCCTTTCTTGCAAGATCTCTGGCTATCGCTGCTTGTAAGATTTTATCCAAAATCACCCTAACAACAGAAGGGTTTTGATCAAACCAAATTGTTATCTTTTCGTTTACTATCGATTCTACAACATTTCTAATTTCTGAAGACACTAGTTTATCCTTTGTTTGAGAAGAAAATTTTGGATCAGGCATTTTTATTGATAAAATTGCTGTCAAACCTTCTTTGATATCTTCTCCACCAATTACAACTTTGTTCTTCTTGGTTAAATTTTTTTCAGAGGCATATTTATTTACTATTCTAGTTAATGAACTTCTAAAACCAAGAAGATGGGTGCCCCCATCTTTTTGATGGATATTATTTGTAAAAGCCATTACCTCTTCAGAGTAACTCGCATTCCATTGAAAAGAACATTCAACTATAACATTGTTTTTTTCCCCTTTTAAATAAATAGGTTTTTTAAAAACTGACTTTTCATTTTTATTTATTAATAATGATTTTTTTTGATCAAGAAATCTTACAAATTCTGACACGCCTCCATCGTACTTGTGTTCAAAAATCTTAGTTTTAGCGTGTGATTCATCTACGAGTTTAATGGTTAGGCCACTATTTAAAAATGCCAACTCTCTTATTTTTTTTTGTAAAGTGGAACTATTAAATTTTGTAGTTGAAAAAATATCTTTTGAAGGAAGAAAATTTATTTTTGTTCCAGTTTTTTTTGTTTTTTTTATAACTTTAATTTGACTGGATACTTTACCATTTTTAAAAGATATGAAATGCTCTTTTTGATCTCTAAAAATTGTCAACTCTAGTTTTTCTGATAATGCGTTTACAACAGAAACACCAACGCCATGTAACCCTCCGGATACCTTATATGAATTCTGATCGAATTTACCACCCGAATGTAATTGTGTCATAATAACTTCAGCAGCTGATTTTTTTTCTCCTTTGTGCGTGTCAACGGGTATTCCTCTTCCATCATCTTCTACAGTGATGGAGTTATCTTTATTCATTGTTACAATTATATTTTTGCAAAAACCAACTATTGCCTCGTCAATTGAATTATCTAAAACCTCGAATACCATGTGATGCAAACCGGATCCATCGTCTGTATCTCCAATATACATACCCGGTCTTTTTCTAACTGCATCTAAGCCTTTTAATACTTTGATGGAATCAGCTTTATAATCTTTAGTTGAATTATTTTTAAGAGAATTAATCATTTAATTTGAAAATATAATCATATCATTTTTTCATGATTAGATAAAATCATATAAATAAATAAGGGTGAATAATCATTGGTGCTCAAGGATAATAGATGAAAAATAAAATTTATTTTCTAAAAGTCGAAAAATTTCATATTTTCATTGGCATTATAACATAATAGCTATGATTATCCGACTTATCCTGAATTAAAACTGGAGATGTTGCATCGTTGAGATTCATGGTTAATTTCTCATCTTGTATCTCAGAAGCTATATCAAGCAAATATCTGGCATTAAAACTTATTGTCAAAGTTTCAGAATTGTAACTTGCTTTTAGAGTTTCTTTTCCTTCGCCTGAAGTTGTGCTGGCTACGAACAACTGTATTTGATCTTTTTCTAAGGTAATTTTTACACCCTCTTTTCTATCTATTGATACAGTAATTACTCTTTCAATAGAATTAATGAAATCTTTAACATTTACACTTAAAATTTTATTATTGTTTTTTGGAACAACTTTTTCATATTCAGGAAATTTTCCATCAATAACTTTTGAAACTATCGCTGAATTTCCTATTTTAAATTGGATTTTGCCTTCCCCAATATATAAATGAATTTTTTCATCACTCTCTTGTAGTAAATTACATAACTGGAACACAGTCTTTTTTGGTAATATAAATGGTTTAAAATTAGAAGACTCTTTTATAGAGGTGCTGCTTGAGGACAATCTATGAGTATCAGTAGCAACCCCGGTTAAATAAGAATTTTTATTAGAGGCGGTTGGGTGTATAAAAATCCCATTTAAATAATGTCTGGTATCATCATTAGACATTGAAATTCTAGTTTTATTTAATAATAACAAAAGCTTCTTGCTGTTTAATTCATGAGGTTCAGACTTAAAATTATCACCAAAATTTGGGAAATCATCGATAGGTAAACATAGTAAGTTAAATTTTGAATTTTGTGCTGAAATTTTAAGTTTATTTTGACTTTGTAAATCGAATGTAACTTCATGATTTGATGGTAACTTTCTTAATAAGTCATACAAAACAGTAGCTGACGTTGTTGTGCTTCCTGGTTGCTCTATTTTCAGATCTGAAATTTCATCACGAAAAATTATATCTAAATCAGTGGCTACTATATTTAATTTATTATCCTTTATTTCAAGTAAGACATTTGCAAGAATTGGAATAGTATTTTTTTTCTCAATTATACTATGAGCAATTGATAAGGATTTTAAAAGTCTATCGCGCTCAATTTTAAACTGCATTTTAATCGCTTAAGATTAATGATTTTAACTCTTCGGCATTTTTTCTCATATCATCGTTATTCTCGATCAACTTTTCTATAGTTTTTACAGCGTGAATAACGGTAGTGTGATCTCTATTTGAGAACTTTCTTCCTATTTCGGGCAATGATCTAGTAGTAAGTTTTTTTGCTAAATACATAGCCATTTGCCTTGGTCTTGCCAACGGTCGGGATCTTCTTTGTGAAAGCATATCTGACATGCTAATACTAAAAAAATTAGAAGTTACATTTTGGATTTTATCAATGCTTATAACTTTGTTGGTATTGTAAATATCTCTTAGTATAATCTTACAATCATTAACGTTCAAAGATTTTTTACTCATTTTGCCAAAAGCAACTACTCTATTGAATATTCCTACTAGCTCTCTGATATTAGAATTACTATTTTTAGCAATATAATTTATAACTTCTTCGTTTAGATCGGGATTTTCTTTGAATGAGAGTTGATAATCAGAAATTTTTTTTCTTAAGATATTAATTTTTAAATCATAATCTGGTGTACCTATGTCAACAACCAAACCGCCTGACAATCTAGATTTTATCCTATCTTGAACTCTATCAAGTTTATTTGGGGCACGATCAGATGATATGACTATTTGGGCACTCTGGTCAAACAGTGTGTTAAATGTATGAAAGAATTCTTCTTGGAGACCTTCCTTGCCTCTTATAAACTGTATATCATCTATAATAAAAACATTAGCTTTTCTAAAAAAATCTTTGAAATTGACCATTTCATTTTTTTTAATTGATTTAATAAATTGATACATAAATCTTTCTGCAGATATAAACATCACTTTATTTTTTTGACTTAATTCGAGACCAATAGAATTTAAAAGGTGAGTCTTGCCTAGTCCAACACCCCCATAAATAAATAGTGGATTATATCTTGATAATTGGCTGCATATTTTTTTTGCAGACAGGAAGCCTAAATTATTACTTTTCCCAACAACAAAATTATCAAAATTAAGAGAAGGATTAAGTCTATTATAATTTAAAAAGGAGTTTTTAATATCGGTAATTTTATTTATAACTGTATCACTAAAATTTACTTTGTTATTAATATTTTCAGGCTCAATTTTAAATTCAATTCTATTTATACTTAGCTTGTGTTTTTTAAGCTCACTAAGAATTTTATCTGCATATCTAGATGTTATCCAATCTCTAAAAAATCTCGTTTTAACACCTAAAACAACATGATCATTATACTCTTTGATTAAAGAGATATGCTTAAGCCAACTTGTATAGATTTCTGTACCGAATGACTGATCAAAAGATTTTTGAACAGAATCCCAATCTAGAATTTTTTCTTCTAAAATTGATTGTGTTCCAGTTTTTAAAGAAGTTTTTTCCATGAAATTAAAATTAAAAAAATATTTTTATAACTAATTTTTTTTTAATTCAATTTTTATTTTTAAATTTTAAAAATAAAATCGACTCAGGTTGTAGAATAAACGCTGAGAGAGAAAATAAAAAAATTTCAACCTCAAATACAAATTCTCTACATGTAGTAAATTTTTTTTTAAAAAAATTTTTACTTTAACAACTTTTAATTGTTACAACTATTTATTGATATTTTTAATTTTTTTTGAAATTTTTGAAATTTTTCTTGATAGATTTTTTTTCTTGATAACGCCTGTTTTTGCAACCTTCATTAGCTCTGACTGAAAAGTGGGGAAGTATTTTTTTATTTCGTTAGTATCTTTTTTTTCAATTAATTTTTGTATCTTTTTTAACGCCTTTTTATAGCGATTTTTTCTAAATTTATTAACCTCTGTCTGTTTTTTAGCTCTTTTGACCTTTCTGATGGCTGATTTTATATTAGGCATTCAACGGAACGTATATATCTTCAAAATATTAGGGTCAATCTTTAATTATTTTTGACATTTGGTACAAAAAAAAGTTGATCTATTACTAATATATATTTTTTTAACACTCCCTCCGCATTTTCGCTTTAAACACGATTTATTACCTCTATCGTACACCTTAAAGTTTTCCTGAAAAAGTCCCTTTTGACCTGTAGCACTATTAAAATCTCTGATTGAAGAACCTCCAAGTTGTATTGAGACCTTTAATATTTTTTTTGTATTATTAATAATTTTAGATAGTTGTTCTACTGATAAATTGTGAGAAAGCTTTCTTGGGTTGATTGAACACGAGAACAGTATTTCATTGGCATAGATATTACCAAGTCCGGAAATATATTTTTGGTCCATCAAAAAGTTTTTAATATTTTTCTTTGATTTATTACATTTCCCAATTAAATATTTTAAATTAAATTTTTTACTTAATGGTTCTGGTCCTAATTTTGATATATGCTTATCCAAGTTCAATTCTTGAAAATTTTTTACTTTTATAAAACCAAACTTCCTTACATCATTGTAAATAAGATCTACTGAGTTACTAAGATTTAACATTAAATGATTGTGTTTTTTTATAAATTTTCTTTCATAGTAAAAACTTGTTACAAATGCCAAGCTATTTTTTTTCGTTTTAATAAAAATTTTTCCTGTCATACCAAGATGAATAATGATTATTTTTTTATTTTTCAGTCTGATTAATAGAAATTTTCCTTTTCTTAATATAGAGGTGATTTTTTGACCCTGAACTACCTTCTTAAAATTTCTGCTTATCTTATACCTTAAATTTCTATTAAAAATGCGTACTTTATTAATTTTTAAGCCTGCAATAAAATTATCTAGCGATCTTCTAACAACTTCAACTTCGGGTAATTCTGGCATATAACTATTTATAAATGACAAATATTAATCAATCTAAATTTAAAAAAGCAACTCAAGTTTTCAATAGCGTTTACAATAAATATGACATTATGAATGACCTAATGTCATTAGGCGCTCATAGAATATGGAAACAGAGATTGATACATTGGATGAACCCAAAAAAAGGTGATTATTTGATAGATATTGCTTCAGGTACCGGAGATATAGCAAAAGCATTCCTGGAAAGAACAAAGCTTTCTGGGCAAGTTACTTGTGTAGAACCAAATAATTTAATGTTAAATGAAGGTAAAAAAAAACTAAAAAATTTTAAAAATATTAATTGGTGTTTGTCTGCTGCTGAAAATTTACCGTTTAAAGATGAAACTTTTGATATTTATTCTGTAAGTTTTGGTGTTAGAAATTTTTCAGACATAAATAAAGCTTTGAAAGAAGCAAGGAGAGTATTAAAAAAAGGTGGTAGATTTATCTGTCTAGAATTTTCAAAAGTTGATAATGAAATTATAAATAAATTTTATAGGATTTACTCAAAGTCAATTCCATTATTGGGAAAATATATTGTAGGCAAATCTGAACCTTATGAATATTTGATTAAAACAATTGAGGAATTTTATAGTCAAGAAGAATTTTCAAAAATTATTGGAGATAACGGTTTCATCAATGTTGAGTATAGAAATTTATTAAGTGGAATAGCAACTATTCATTCTGCTTGGAAAGTATAAATATGCTAAAGAAATTATTTAATTTACTAAAGATTTTACGAAAACTATCAATATCAGGTTCTGTAGAAACATTGGATGATATAAAGCCAGTTCCAAATTCATTAAAATTTATTTTTTATTTATTTTCTATAGGCTCAACAAAAAAATTAGAAAATTTAAATAAATCCTCAGGAGAAAAACTATGTCAGTCACTCGAAGATATGGGGCCTACATTTATAAAATTGGGACAATTTTTAGCTACCAGACCAGATATAATTGGAAATGAAATAGCTAAAAATTTAGAAAAACTTCAGGATAAACTTCCAGCTTTTAGTACAGATGAGGCTAAAAAAATTATAGAAAAAGAAATTGGGAGCAAATTCTATAAAAATATTTTACATATTAGCGACCCAATAGCAGCTGCATCTATAGCTCAAGTGCACTTTGCAAAAATAAATGTTGATAATGTTGAGAAAAAACTTGCTATTAAAATACTTAGACCAAATATACATAAAATTTTCAATGATGAACTTGATGCTTTGATGTTTCTCGCTTTTATTATCGAAGGTGTATTTAAAAAAACAAAAAGGCTAAAACTGGTTGAAGTTATTAATCTACTAAAAGAAATCACAAATGTTGAGATGGATCTACGTTTTGAAGCTGCCGCTGCAAGCGAACTCAGAGAAAATACTTTAAATGACAAGGGTATAAAGGTTCCAAAAATTTATTGGAATTATACTTCAAAAAAAATATTAACTCTGGACCGAATTGATGGGGTTTCAATTAGAGAGACAAAAACATTGCAAAATTTGAATGTCGATCTTAAAAAGCTTTCTGAAAATTTGATTCAATTATTTTTAAAACAATCTGTAAGGGATGGATTTTTCCATGCAGACATGCACCAGGGAAATTTATTTGTTGATAAGCAAGGTAACATTGTGCCTGTAGATTTTGGAATAATGGGAAGACTAGATAAAAATAACAGAAAATATTTAGCAGAAATACTATTTGGTTTTATAAATAGAGATTACAACAAAGTTGCGGAGATGCATTTTTTAGCAGGGTTGGTGCCTAAGAGCACTTCTAAAGATGATTTTGCACAAGCGCTTAGATCTATTGGAGAACCTATTTTCGGACAATCCATAAAAGATATATCTGGGGGAAATTTACTTGGTCAATTATTTGAAATAACTGAAAGATTTAATATGCATACTCAAACACAACTATTACTTCTTCAAAAAACAATGGTTGTAGTTGAGGGAGTCGCGAGAAGATTAAACCCAGAAACAAATATTTGGGAGGTTTCTAGACCAGTTTTGGAAAACTGGATTAAAAATTTAAAAGGCCCTGAGTCAATAATTAATAAAACCACGGAATTATCAAAAGAAATTTTGGAAAAAATTCCTGACTTGCCTAATGTTATGGATAATGCGAATACAGCGCTCCAAATGATTGCGGAAGGAAAATTAAATTTAGCTGCTCTAAATGGAAAAAATTTTGAAATTGAAGAATTAAAAATGAGAAATTTCAGGAACAATTTAATTATAACTTTTTTGGGTATTGTAATTAGTTTATTTATAGTATTTTAATATATTATGAGTTTAGAAAATAAGAAAATTTTACTTATAGTTGGAGGCGGTGTTTCCGCGTACAAATCTCTTGATTTAATTA
Source organism: Candidatus Pelagibacter sp. (assembly GCA_002704625.1). The sequence continues at coordinate 3,248 of PAGZ01000006.1, read as the reverse complement.
GACTGTTTCAAAGGAAAGGCTCATCAGTAAAAGTTGTTTTAACAAAAAGTGGTAAAAAATTTGTTACTCCTCTATCTATTTCATCTCTATCAAAAAACCGAGTTTTTGAGGATATTTTTAATGATAAATCTGTGGGAAAAATTGATCATATAGCCTTGTCACGTTGGGCTGATGTGATTGTGGTTGTTCCTGCCACTGCAAATTTCATGTCAAAACTCTCTAAAGGAAGTGCTGATGATCTGGCATCTACAATTATTTTGGCCTCAAATAAAGAAATTTTTTTAGTACCTGCAATGAATGTAAGAATGTGGATACATAGGGCCACACAAAAAAATATAAATACACTTATTGAATATGGATATAAATTTATAGGTCCGGAAGATGGTGAAATGGCCTGCGGAGAGTATGGAAAAGGCAAGATGTCAAGTCCAAGACAGATTTTATCTTTTTTAGAAAGATTCTTCAAAAAAAAGGATTTGTTAAAAAGAAAAAAAATAAATGCAATTGTTACTACTGGGCCAACAAAGGAATATATTGATCCTGTAAGGTTTATTTCAAATGAGTCTAGTGGAAAACAAGGACATGAGATAGCAATTGAACTGGCAAGACTTGGTATAAAAACAACTTTGATATCTGGTCCAACAGGATTAAATTATAGCAAAGATGTTAAAGTTAAAAAAGTTACATCAGGACACGATATGCTTGTAGCTGTAAAAAAAATACTTCCAACGCATATTGCAGTATGTGCTGCAGCCGTATCTGACTTTAAACCTTTGGTTGCAAAAAAAAACAAAATTAAAAAAAATTCACAATTTGATGAAATAAAAATCGAGAAAAATCATGACATTTTGGGCTTTCTAGGTAAAAACAATAGATATAGACCTAAACTTTTGGTTGGTTTTTCAGCTGAAACAGAAAATTTAATAAAAAATTCTACAAAAAAAATGCAAGAAAAATTCTGTGATATAATAATTGCAAACGATGTATCAAAAAAAGAAACTGGTTTCAATAGTGAGCTCAATGAAGTTACTATAATAGATAAAAATGGAAAAATTCAAAAAATTAAAAAAAATTCTAAGAAATTTATTGCATCTATTATAGCAAAAAAAATTGTTGATACATTTTTGTTAAATGAAAAAAGTCTCAATTAAGAGCCAAGATTACAATAGATACTATAAACAACTAATACTTAAAAAAATTGGTGTTGTAGGTCAAAAAAAAATTTTTAATTCTAAGGTTTTAATTATAGGTGCCGGAGGTCTTGGTTGTCCTTTAATCTTATATCTTGCTTACTCAGGAATTGGACATTTGGGCATTGTAGATCATGATAAAATCGAATCATCAAATTTAAGCCGACAAATACTTTTTACTGAAAAGGATATTGGAAAATATAAATCTATAATATCAAGTAAAGTTGTAAAAAAAATAAATAAAAATATAGTTGTTAATACTTTTAAAAAAAAAATAGATAAAAATAATATAAATCAGATAGCTAAAAATTATCAAATAATCTGCGATGGTACTGATAATTTCAAAACAAGATATATTATCAATGACTACTGTATTAAAAATAAAAAAGTATTAATTTCATCAGCAATTAACAAGTTTGATGGTCAGTTATTCAAATTCGATTTTAGAAAAAAAAACGCTTGCTTTAGATGTTTTATGCCTAGAATACCAAGTGAAGAGATTAATTGTGAGTCTGATGGAATAATGACAACTCTGGCTGGTATAGCTGGTTCACTCCAGGCTAATGAGGTTATCAAATCAATTTTAAGTATTAAAAATAAAAGAAATGAAAATATTATGATATTTAATGCACTGAATTCAAATTTTAGGTTGGTAAAATTACTAAAAAATCCTAATTGTAAAAATAGTCACCTGCATGGTTAGATTAATATTGTTTTTTTTTATAATTACTTCGTTAAATAATTTTTTATTTGCAGAAAATGAATATTATCTCACTTTGAGAGGCGATAAAGTAAATCTACGACAAGGACCTTCTATGGATCATCCTATTAAACTTGTTTACAAAAAAAAATTTTTACCTGTCTTAATAATAGATAAATCTTACAATTTTAGAAAAATTATTGACCATGAAAATAATTCTGGTTGGATCCATATTTCACAGTTATCAAAAAAAAGAGCAGCATTAAATGATAAAGAAAATTCTATTGTTTTTAAAAAACCTTCAAAATATTCAAAGCCTATAGCTTTGGTGGAAAAAGGTAGACTACTTATAATCAAGAAATGTAAAAAAGATTGGTGTAAAATTAATTCTGAAGAATTTATAGGTTGGGTTGAAATAAAAAATCTTAAGGGTAGACTGTAAATTATTTCTTAATTTTTGAGGCCCAAAATTTATCTAACAAAAAATACCAAACTGCATTAGTAAGGGGCTCAACAATTGCATCTGTCAATGCAATCATAAATGACACATCTGCAACTAACATTAATACAGTAATTGCAATTCCAAAATGACCAATTGTATAAACAATTGTTCTTAATATCGATCCCCTATTTGATTTGTAGATTTTTTTTGAAGCGTTAAATATTCCCGCAGTTAATTCGGTCATTTCAGTTTAACTTTTTATTATCCTGTCTATCCGCATTCATAATTTTTGTCCAGATTTTAACAAAATCCTCTATAAATTTTTCCTTGTTATCATCTTGTGCATAAACCTCTGCGTAAGATCTTAAAATTGAATTTGAACCAAAAACTAAGTCGGATCTAGAAGCAGTGTATTTGACTTTGTTTGTTTTACGATCGACAATATCATAAGAGTTTTTACCAGTCGGTTTCCAATTATATTTCATATCCAACAAATTAATAAAGAAATCATTTGTCAAAGCACCAACTTTACTTGTGAACACTCCTTTGTCTTTTGCTGACTCATGATTTGTTCCAAGTACTCTCATACCTCCCGTCAGACATGTCATTTCTTGCGCGGTCAATCCCATCAAAGAAGCACGTTCTAATAAAAGTTCTTCAGGCATCGCTGAGTAATCGGCTTTTACATAGTTTCTGAAACCGTCATGCCGAGGTTCTAACCATTTAAAACTTTTTAATTCTGTTTGCTCTTGAGATGAGTCTCCTCTACCAGGACTGAATGGAACTTTGACTTTAGAACCAGCTTTCTTTATCGCTTTTTCAAGCCCAACATTCCCTGCAAGAATAATTGTATCCGCTATAGTCGCTCCTGATTTTTTAGCTATATTCTCAAGTACTTTTAAAATCTTTGAAAGTT
>PAGZ01000005.1 GCA_002704625.1 Candidatus Pelagibacter sp. | reverse complement strand
CTTTTGATATTTTGAATAATATTGATTTTTTTTCTGGAGTACTTACTTTTTGATTTGTTTTTGGATTTCTTGAAATTCTTGCTTTTTGTAATCTAGGCTCAAAAGAAAATAGTTCTCTTAACTCAACTCTTTCACCTCTTCTTAATGATTCTTGTATCTCATATACGCAAATATCAAATAGTTTTATTAAATCTTTTTTTAAGAAATTTGGGTAATTATTTCCCAATTCTTTGATTAAATCTGATTTAACTACTGCCAATTTTACTCGTTATCCTTATTCTTTTTTTTATCATCTAATTGTTCTGAGAGAGATGAGAATGGAAGGTTTTTTCCACTTAATGGGCTAGAATGTTCTTTTATCGCTTTAGCATTCATTATTTCTTCAAGCAGTTTTATACTTAAAGATACTTTTCTCTTATCAAAGTTTAATTCAGATATGGCTGCATCTATTCTCTCTCCTCCTACAAATCTTGAAGGTCTTGCATCTGAACTACTCATAGCTATTTGTGATTTTTTGATTAGAATTTCAATTTCGCAATCCTCTGGTTTTACAATTAGGCCTTTGTTATCTGATGAAATCACCTTTACAGTAATTGCATCATTAATCTTTTTATCTTTAAACCAATCAAATGGGTCTGCTTGTAACTGTTTTAGTCCAACTCTTACTTTTTGGTCAGTTTTTTTTATTTCTAAAATTTTTACTTTTAAATCATCGCCTTTTTTATATTTTTTTAGCTCTTCTTCGGGTTTTCCAGTATATGAAAGGTCATTAGAGTGTAAAAATCCATCAATATCAAAATCTTCTAATTTTAGATAAATAGCATATTCATTTAAATTATTTACCTTCCCGTTTATTTCTGATCCAACTGGGTAGCTTTTTTCTAGTTTTGAATAAGGGTTTTCCTGAGTAAGTCTATGTGAAATTGCTACTCTTCTCTTTTCTTTGTCTATCTCATTTATAATACAATCTATTTGATCACCTACAGAAAACATTTTTTTAGGAGATATATTTTTTTTTGTCCAGCTAATCTCGCTACTATGAAGTAAAGTGCTTAGTCCAGGTTCTAATTCACAGAAACAACCATAGTCAGTAATTTTGACGACTTTCACTTTATATTTACTTCCTATTTGGTAATTCGATATATGTTCAAAAGGATCAGGAGAAAGTTGTTTAAGAGAACATCCGACTTGTAACTTATCCATATCTATAGAAATTATTTTTAAATCATGCTTTTCACCAATATTAAAAATTTCATCTGGATGATTTACTCTGCTATAACTTATTTCTTGAAGATGACAGAGTGTATCTATTGTTCCTTCTGGTGTGTTAACTTCAAAAAAACATCCAAAAGATGAGTAACCTTTTACAACAGCATCTTTTATAATATCACCTACCTTAAATTTTTCTATAATTTTAGCTTTATCCTCTTTTTTACTTGAGGAAACTACTTGTCTTCTTGATACAACGCTGTTTCCTCGCACCATATCAAGTTTTATAAGTGCAAACTTTTGTTCAACACCGATTAAATGGTCAATATTTTTAATAGGTTTATCCGAAATTTGAGATCCAGGACAAAACATAAGCGAACCAGTATCAATGTGTTCAACAATTACTCCACCCTTAGTTTTTTGTGTAATTTTTCCGTCTATTAGTTCATTATTCTCATAGCACTTAACTAATTTATTCCATCCTTTAATTTTTTGAGCTTTTAACGCTGAGACAATTACATCACCGTTTTTATCCTCTATTTTTTCTAACAAAACAGATATGATTGAACCTTCTTTTACATCTTCCATGCCTATCATTTTAATCTCATTTACATCAATTACAGGCTCGCTTTTCAAACCCTGAATAAATAAAAAAATATACTTGTTTGTTATTTTTGTAACTTTGCCATCAATAATCTTTCCCTCTTCAATTTTACTTTTCGATAATTGATTACTTAGTAATTTTTCAAATTGCTGTTTTGCTGGTGATGATAAGTCTGAGTAAATTTCCATTAATAATTAATTTTTTTATCCATAATACTTTTTATCTTTTTAAAGCAGGCCTTCTTACTTAATTTAGTAGTATTAATCAAGATAGAATCTTTTGTTTTTTTTAACGGTCCATATTTTCTTTCTTTATCTGATTTGTCCCTTTTTCTAAGGCTTTTTAATACTTCATTATAACTGATTTTTTTATTTAACTCCTTATATTCATAGAATCTTCTATTTGCTCTTGTCTTAATATTTGCGGTAATAAAAAACTTAAACATCGCATCTTTTACCTGAACAGTAATTATATCTCTGCCATCCAATACAGACCCTTTATATTTTTTTGGAGGATTGTATGCGCACTTCTGTTGAAACTTGTGTACTATGCTTCTGATTTTTTTATCCCTTGCAATTTTTGATGCTGAAAGTGCAACTTCATTAGACAATAAAGATTTATTTTTTAACTTTTTTAAATTTAAAGTTTCAATTCTGTGTTTAACCAAATTATATGTAAATTTATTTCCAAATTTAAGTTTTAAATTTCCTATATATCTATAAATTTTTCCTGTATCTAAATAAAATAATTTATAATGTTTTGATATCAATTTAGCCTGTGTTCCAGCACCAGCGGCGGCTGGTGAGTCTATTGCAACTGTAATTATATTCTTTCTTCTTTTCAATTTATAGTTGCTCCAAGAAATTTTAAGATTTTAAGAAAATTAGGAAATGAGGTATTGGCACTTTTTTTTTCATTAATTTTCCAATTTCCTCCTAAAGTTAAAGCAGCTATACAGGATAGAAAAAAAATTCTATGATCTTTTAAATAATTTCTTATTTCAAAATTTTTAGACAATGTTATTTTGGGATTACCATAAATATTTATATTATTTTTAAACCTTTCAACTTTAATACCAATTAATTTTAAAAATTTTACTGCTAAATCTAATCTTTTTGATTCTTTTTTATTCATTTCACCCAGGTCTTTAAATTTTGATACACCATAGGCCTTTGCAGCAACAAGAAAAATAATTAAAAATTCATCAATTGCTGAACTATTAAACTTTGACGGACAATTTATTGAATTCAATTTTGTAATACTTTTAACATAAATATCAGCCACTTCTTCACCTTTATAAAATTTTTTATTTTTGACCTTTATTTTTGCTCCCATCTTATTAAGGATTTGAATAATTCCGATTCTACTTTTGTTAACATTAACACCTTCAATTACAATTTTAGATTTCTTTGAAAGAAGAGTAAGTACAATAAAAAATGATGCTGAGCTAATATCCCCTGGCACTTTGTATTCAAAAGATTTAAATTGTTTTAATCCATCTATAAATATTTTATCTATTTGTCCTTTTTTTTGAACTCTAATTGGATAATTAAATGATTTTAACATTAATTCAGTGTGATTTCTTGAGACTTTTGAATTTATAATCGTAGTTCCAGGTGTATTTAAAGCACTTAAAATAATGCAAGACTTAACTTGCGCACTACCAATGGTCTCATTGTAAGTAATTGGTCTTAAAAAATCTGTTCCTATTATTTCAATTGGTAGAGAATTATTTTTACTTTTAATATTAACCCCAAAAAGTTTTAGAGGTTTTATAACTCTTGAAAAGTCCCTTCTAGATAAGCTTTTATCGCCTTTCATTTTTACAATAAATTTAGACTTTACGAGTAAACCCAAGATTAATCTTGCTAATGTACCTGAGTTTCCCGCATTTATAGTTGTATTTTTTTTAATATCGAAACCATTTAATCCAAATCCTTTTATATAATATATTTTGTTCTTTTTTTTATAATTTATTCCTAGTTTTTTTATTGTTTTGAGTGAATTTAATACGTCTTCAGACTCCAGCAGATTTGAAATCTTAGATGTACCCACTGCTTGCGAAGCCAACAGTATAGATCTAATTGAAATACTTTTATCAGAACCAACTTTTATTTTCTTATCAAAGCTTTTGATTTTTTTTTTTATTACAATATAATTTGACACTTAAATTATTTTATTTGAAATTCTTCACCAAAATAAGCAGAACGTGCACTAGAATCATTTACTATTTCATCTGGACTTCCTGATGCAATAATTTTGCCATTTGATAATACAATTGCTCTATCAACACAACTTAACAAATCTCTAGCTTGATGATCACAAACTACTACTGTAATTCTGTCTAAAGATTGTAGATTTACAATAATTTCTTGCAGCATTTTTATTGTAAGAATATCTAAGGCTGCAAAAGGCTCATCTAGAAGTAAAATATTTGGATCATTAATTAAAGCCATCGATATTACTAATTTTTTCTTTTGACCACCTGATAGATGCTTTGCCTTTATTTTTAGTAATGAATCGAATTCAAATTGCGAAATAATTTTTTCAATTTTTGTTATTCTTAAGTTTTTATCTTTAATATGAATTTCTGCAACTAGATTTAAGTTCTCTACTAAACTTAGATCTTGAATAAATCCTCCATACTGAGGAACGTATCCTAATTTAAATTTAGTTGCTCTTTCATAAATAGGGATATTTGTACAATCATTTCCATTTATAAAAACCCTTCCATAACTTGGGTCTTTTAAACCAGTTATAATATGAAAAATAGTTGACTTACCTACACCATTAGGTCCTAACATCCCAAGAATTTCTTGTTTGTTTATTATTAAATCTAAACTATTTAGAATTTGTCTCTTATTGTAAAACATAGATATTTTATCAAGCTTTAAGATCTCTTCTGTTTCTTTAAATTTTTTTATTCTAAATTTTTTAATCAATGCCATTAGTTGCTTATAACTTCAATTTTTGTATTTATACTTTCAGGATTAATATTTATATCTTTTGTTTTCAAGTCAAATTCTACTATTCCAGCTTTCATAGTTGATTTAGGGTCTGTAATTATTACATCATTATAAGCAACTGCTTTATTTGTACTCATATTGATATCAAAATTTACACACGAAATTTTCTTGTCTTGATAATCTATTATTACATTTTCATAAAATTTTGAATCTAAATTTGAAATATTGTACTCAGCATAATCAGAAGTTATAAAAATCGTATCTCTTTTATCAGATTTAATTTCACCTCTCACGTTTTCTAAGTCTAATATATTTTTATTTGTATTGTTAGTTTTACCTGAATTAGCAAGAAGTCGGAATCTGTTACCCCCTTCATCCACTGATGTATATTCAACGTCTTTTACAAAGTTTTTAATTTCTTTATCTTTATCTTCTAGTTTAATTTTTTTTATTTCTTTTTTTTCTATTCGTTTAGCTTCTTCTTTTTTTTTATCTAATTCATTTTTTTTATTTTTTTTTATTTCTTCATTTTTATTTAAAGTTTTTTTTTCACTTTCCAAAATGTTTGTTTCTTCTACAGTAATTTTTTCATTAATTTTTGTTTGTAATTTTTTACTAAGATTATTATTTTTTGACTCTAATTCTAATATTTTTTTTTCAAGATCTAATAATTTTTTATTTTCGATACCCTCACTTAATTTAATTTCTTCAACAACTTTTTTTTTTTCATCAAAGTATTTAAAGTATACTGAACCTACAATAATCGGTATTAATAAAAGAATTACAATTTGAATGAGAGATTTAAATGACATTTATGTTATGTTTGCATCTAAGATGTTATGTATATGAATAAAACCAATTGTTTTATTTTTATTTTTATTCTGATGCACACATAAACTTGTAATTTTTTTATTGTTCATTATTGAGAGAGCTTCAACAGCTAGCATATTTTTGTCAACACTTAATGGTTTTCTTTTCATAACTTTTTTAATTTTTAGATTTTTAAAATCTTTATTCATATTTGATATTCTCTTTAAATCACCATCAGTAATAATGCCTGTAGTATTTTTGTGATTATTTTTTACAACTAATGTGCCCAGACCTTTTCTAGTAATAGTTTTTAATGCAATTTTCATGCTTAGATCTTGATTTATAAATGGAATTTTATTTCCATAAATCATTAAATCTTCAACAGTTTTAAGTTTTATTGAAAGGGTACCACTCGGATGAAATTTTTTGAAATCAATTTTGCCAAATTTTTTATATTGCATGCATGTTATCGCAATTGCATCACCTAGTGCAATTTGTACAGTGGTTGATGATGTTGGAACAAAGTTACCTGGCCCAGCCTCTTTAACTAATGGTAATAAAAATGATACATCTGCATTCTTATATAAAATTGAGTCTTTTTTAGAAGTGATACCAATTAATTTTATATTTTTATTACGTGATGAGTATTGAATTATATTTTTTAATTCTTCGCTTTGTCCACTCAGACTAATTAATATTATGATATCATTAGAGGTAACCTGCCCCAAGTCGCCATGACTTGCATTTGAGGCATCAAGAAAGAAAGAAGGTGTACCCGTAGATGATAATGTTGCCGCCCACTTTCTCCCTATAATTCCACTTTTTCCAACTCCTGAAATTATAATTTTGCCGTTCTTACAATTAACAATTGTTTTTATAATTTTTTCAAAAGAACTTCCTATGCTAGATTGAAGTTTTTTGAGAGATGCAAATTCAAGTTTAATTACGTCCTTAGCAATATTTAGTAATTTTTTATCTTTCATTTTAATGTGACCAGACATCATCTTTAAAAGATGCAAAATCTAACTCAACTCTTGTATTTATGAATTTAATTGTTTTCTCATAAAGATCTAATCTATTTTCTCTTTCTAATATATTCTTTAATCCATCAAAAATTTTATGTAAATAAAGAACATCCTGAGCGCAATATTTCAACTGCTTGTCAGAAAGATTCCCTCCAAAATAAGATGTCTGCAATTGTTTACTTATATCTATACCTATAAATTCTTTTATTAAATCCTTTAAACCATGCCTATCTGAATAACTTCTAGCAATTTTACTCATTATTTTTGTGCAATTAATATTTTCCACGTTTACATCTAAATATTTTTTAATAAACAAAAGATCCGCTCTGGCATAATGGAACAATTTGCCTATTTTTTGATTTGTAAGGATTTTTTTTAAATTTGGGGCATTATAATTATCTTTATCTAGTTGGATAATGTGAGCATCGTTATTACCTGAGGATATTTGAAGTAAGCATAGTCTATCTCTTTCAACATTTAATCCTGTAAACTCACAATCAATGGCAATCTTGTCACTGAACTTTATTTCATCTGGTAAATCTTTTTTATGTAATTTAATATCTAAATTCATTAATAGGTATATATATATATGAAAAATCAGGATTCAATTTTAATATTTGGTTCTTCTGGACAAATTGGAAAGTCATTAATAAGAATCTTTACTAAAAACAACTATAGAGTTATTGCAGTAACTAGAAGTATTCATCGAAAAGGTTACCAAATAAAAACTCAGTCCAACTATGGGTATCTCGAGTTGGAGGAAGTAAATTCATTTAACGAAGAAAATATATCAAGATTAATGAAAAAGTCTTCTATATGTATAAATTTAATCGGTATTTTATATGAAAAAAAAGAAAACCAGTTTGATTTAATACATTCACATTTACCATCTTTGCTCTCAAAAATGGCCTCTAAAAACTCACTCAGTCAATTTATTCATTTATCTGCTTTAGGAATAGAGTCTGCTAGTGATAGTGAATATGCAAAAAGTAAACTAAGTGGTGAAAATAAAGTAAGACAAAATTTTCCAAACTCTGTAATTTTGAAGCCATCAATTGTATATTCAGTAGATGATAATTTCACAACAAACTTTATGAGTTTATTAAGTAAACTTCCAATAATGCCGTTATACTATAATGGAAAAACTAAATTCACTCCTATTCATGTCACCGATCTTTCACATATAATTTTTAAAATTGTAAATAATAAAGTTATTGGACAAACGATAGAATGTATTGGTCCTGAAGTATTTACATTTAAAGAGATAATATTAAAAATTTTAAAATCAATAAATAAAAAAAGACTTTTATTTTCCTTACCTTTGCCTTTAGCAAAGTTAAATGCTAAGTTATTTCAATTAATGCCAAAACCACTTCTTACCCTTGATCAATTAAGATTACTAAAATATGACAATATTGTATCAAAAAAAATATAAAACCAACTTTGATTTAAAAATGCATGCTAATAAAAAATTTGATGAAGAAATAAATCGTTACAGTTATAATTGGACAATTGGAGGTCAATTTTCAAAAAAAGAAATTGATAAATTAAATTAATGTTAGCAAATACAATTTATTTAGTAGTATTTATTATTTTAGCTTTTGTTTTGTCTATTGCTGTAAAAGCTATAACTAGAGGAGTCGAAGCAAAGCAAACATTGAAAGAAGAAAAAAATTTGCAAGTAAATAAAGAAGAAAATGAAATTTCAAATATAGAGATAGTAAAACAATTAAAAGAATTAAAAGATCTTCATGATAAAGGAGTTATTTCTAATGATGAATTTCAAAAAGCCAAAGAAAAAATATTAAACTAGGCAGATTTTACCTTTTTTTCTATAAATTTTGGAACATCATCATCTTTATCAACAACTTCCTCTTTTTTTCCTTTTGGTTGAAAAACAATCATTAGGTGTAAAGGGCAATAAGAAAATTTTTCAACAGTTTTTCTTCCACAAAATGAGGAGTCCTTTTCATCTGGATGACCCTCCATATATTTACAAGTTTGCTCATTTAATTCCTCTAACTTAATATTTTTAGCTGGTTCAAAGTTTTTATCTAGAAGGAGAGTTCTAAATTTTTGCTTTCTACTTCCTTTTTTAAAGTTGTTATTTTCTTGATGCGCCTCTTTTGTAATGTGTGGTATTGTCGATCTTGTTTTAATTTTTGCAGATAAGTTTAATCTATGAGCTTTACCAATTACAGCGTTTCGGCTCACTCCACCAATTATTTCTGCAATCTGACTTGCTGTCTGACCTTTGCCCCAAAGATCTTTAAGCTTGTTCACTTTTTCCTCTGTCCAGCTCATAATACTATATTTAGTATAATTAAATTTAATTACAACACTATCTAGAAATCATAATAAATAGTCTTTAACAAGCATTTTTTTATGTTTTTTAACAATTATCAAAAAAAAAGTTTATTAATAAATACTTATGGTTGAATTTCAGAAAAAATATCAAATTGGTATAAGAAGATTTGGAATTATAAACTGGGTAGGAACTTATTCTTTATTTAAAAAAGAAGTTTTAAGATTTCTTACAGTATCAGGCCAAACTTTGTTTGGTCCAATATTGACTAGTATATTATTTTTAACAGTTATTTCTTTAGCGATTGGTGATCAAAGAGCTGATGTACTAGGAGTTTCATATATAAAGTTTTTAGCAGGTGGTTTAATAATGATGCAAGTAATTCAACAAAGTTTTGCTCATTCAAGCTCATCATTAATGATGGGTAAGATGATGGGTACAATTACTGATGTTGTACATAGTCCTTTATCATCATCAGAAGTAGTTTTTGCAATAACATTTGCTTCTGCTGCAAGAGGCTTGCTCATCGCATTGTCTTCAACTTTAATATTTATCTTTTTTATAGATTTATCAATTCAAAATTATCTTTTATGGTTTGTATATTTGTTACTAGGCGGATTAGTGATGGGATCACTGGGTATTATAGTCGGCCTATATGCGGATAAATTTGATCAAATGAGTACCGTTACAAATTTTATTATTGTACCATTAAGTTTTTTAAGTGGCACTTTTTACAGTATTGATAAATTACCTAATTTTTTAAAAGCTCTAAGTAATTATAATCCTTTTTTTCATATGATAGATGGATTTAGATATTCATTTATTGGTCAATTAGACGGATCGATAACATTTGGTATTACGCTGCTAACTTTTTTAAGTTTGGTTATTACTTACCTTGCATACATTCTGGTACACAAAGGTTACAAAATTAAATCATAGTATCAAATGAGTTCTTTAGCCAATAATTATAAAAGAAGAAACTTATCCTTCAATAAAGGTAAAGGATCTTTTTTGTACACAAAAAGCGGAATAAAGTATTTAGATTTTGTACAAGGAATTGCTGTTAATTCTTTAGGTCATGCAAACCCGAATTTAGTAAATGCAATAAATAGACAATCAAAAAAACTTTGGCACGTTTCTAATTCTTTTATTATTCCTGAAGGTGAAACGTTAGCAAAAAAATTAACCAAGAAAACTTTTGCTGATGCTGTTATTTTTCAAAATAGTGGAGCAGAAGCTACAGAGGCTGCCATAAAAGTTGCCAGGAGATATTTTTATTCAATAGGGCAACCAAAAAAAAATAGAATTCTATGTATAAAAAATTCATTTCATGGAAGAACTATTGCAGCAATAAATGCTAGCGGATCAAAAAAAATGGTAGAGGGATTTGGCCCAAAAGTGGGAGGATTTGATCATTTTAAATTCGGCAACCATAATGAATTGAAAAGAAAAATTACAAGTAAAACTGCTGCTATAATGATTGAACCAATAATGGGCGAGGGAGGT
>PAGZ01000004.1 GCA_002704625.1 Candidatus Pelagibacter sp. | reverse complement strand
TAATACTATTTGGCCAAAGCCGCGAAGTGTTTGACTCTCCTGCTTTGGTAACTCCCCCGTGCATCACAGGGCATTTGCCATTTCCATTTTTTTTAAGATCAACTGTCATACTATATCTACTTTATAATAGTTCTAAACTAAGTGTCAATATAGCAAGATATATTATTGAGATTAATTATTATTTTCCAATCTTATTACAACTTCAACGTTTTTAATTTTTTTACCTTTTGGAGCTTCTGGAAGTTTATGGAAGGTAATTTTGTCGCTCTTAATATCAATTACTTTACCATTATCGAAGAAGTGATGATGTGAAGTAATATTTGTATCATAATAAGAGGTGTTATTTTCCAAAGAAAACTCTTTCAAGTAACCAGCACTTTTAAGAGCATGTACAGTATTATAAAAAGTTGCTGTGGAAATTTTTTTTGATCTTTTTAAATTCATAGAGTTTTTTAATTGCTCAACCGTAAAATGAAATGTTTCTTTTCTCTTGAAAAGAAATCTGCTTATTTCTACTCTTTGCTTAGTGGGTCTGAGACCTGAAGATCTAAGTTTATCAATAAAAATCTTGTTTTTATTATTTATTTTTCGCATAAACTTACTATATAATTTAATTCAATTTTATATATGATATTGCTAAAAACTCAAGCAATTGTTAACTTTTAAAATGAAACAAAAAAACAGTTATAACTATAATGAATTAATTGACTGTGCAAACGGTAATTTATTTGGTGAAGGAAATGCACGTTTACCGCTACCACCTATGCTAATGTTTGACAGAATTACAGAAATAAAAACAAGTGTGGGCAAATATAAAAAAGGTTTAGTAAAAGCTGAGTTAGATATTAAAGATAAGATGTGGTTTTTTGATTGTCACTTTAAAGAGGATCCTGTTATGCCTGGATGCCTTGGACTAGACGCAATGTGGCAATTAGTTGGTTTTTATTTAGGTTGGATAGGAGAGCCAGGCAAAGGACGTGCTTTAGGTGTTAATTCTGTTAGATTTACGGGCGAGGTTCTTAAAAATGTCAAAATGGCAACTTATGAAGTTGATATGAAAAAAGTTCTTAAAACTGAGGGTGGAACAGTTGGTTTTGCGGATGGAACTTTAAAAGCAGATGGAAAACAAATATACTCTGCGGAGAATTTAAAAGTTGGAGTTTATAAATAATGAAAAGAGTTGTTGTAACTGGGATTGGAATAGTTTCATGTTTGGGAAATAATCAAAATGAAGTTTGTGACTCTCTTATGAATTCAAGATCTGGAATTTCTTTTGCTCAAGAATATAAAGATCATAATTTAAAAAGTAACGTTCATGGAAAACCAAATATAAAACTTGAGGATCATGTTGATAGAAAAGCTCTTAGATTTATGGGAAATGGATCTGCATATAATTATGTAGCTATGAAGGAAGCTATAAAAGACTCTGGTTTAAAAGATAATGACATAAGTAACATATCTACAGGAATGGTAATGGGTTCTGGTGGACCTTCAATTGAAAATGTTATTTTAGCAGCCGATAAAACAAGAGAAAAAAACCCAAAAAAAATGGGTCCTTTTATTGTTCCAAGAACGATGGCAAGCACAGCTTCTGCAACTTTAGCAGTTCCTTTTAAAATAAAAGGAGTGAACTACACAATAAGTTCTGCATGTGCAACTAGTGGACACTGTATAGGGAATGCTATGGAACTTATACAATATGGAAAACAAAAAATTATTTTTGCAGGTGGTAGCGATGAGATACACTTTGCAATGACAGCAATGTTTGATGCTATGACAGCACTTTCTTCTAAATATAATGATTCACCTAAAAAAGCATCTAGACCATATGATAAAACAAGAGATGGTTTTGTAATTGCAGGTGGAGCGGGAGTTTTGGTTTTAGAAGAAATAGAACATGCGAAGTCAAGAGGAGCAAAAATTTATGCTGAAGTAACAGGTTATGGTGCTACTTCTGACGGTTTTGATATGGTCGCTCCTTCGGGAGAGGGTGCTACGAGATGTATGAATATAGCATTAAAAACAACTAGAAATAATATTGATTATATAAATGCTCACGGAACCTCAACGCCAGTGGGAGATATAACTGAATTACAAGCTATAAAAGGAGCTTTTAAAGATAAAATTCCAAAAATTAGCTCAACAAAATCACTTTCTGGTCATCCACTAGGTGCTGCTTCTGTACACGAAGCAATTTACTCTTTAATAATGATGAAAAATAACTTTATTGCTGCTTCAATAAATGTAAATGAGATGGATGAACAAGCTAAGAATTTTCCAATAGTAACAAAAGTTGAAAAAGGCATAACATTAAATTCGGTAATGTCGAATAGTTTTGGTTTTGGTGGAACTAACGCTACTTTAGTTTTTGAAAAGGTATAATAATGAACTTGGTTAAAGGTAAGAAAGGCTTAATAATGGGTGTGGCCAACGATAGATCCATAGCCTGGGGTATAGCAAAAAAACTTTCAGAAAATGGAGCTGAATTAGCTTTCACCTATCTAGGTGATGCTCTTAAAAAAAGAGTCACACCGCTAGCTGAGTCCGTAAATTCCAAATTTCTTTTAAATTGTAATGTGGAAAATAAAGAAGATATTGTAAAAACTTTTGAAGAAATTAAAAATAATTGGGGAAAACTTGATTTTGTAGTCCATGCTATTGCTTTTTCTGATAGAGCAGAGCTATCAGGGGAGTACATCAATACTTCTAGACAAAACTTTGCAAAAAGCATGCTCGTTTCATGTTTTTCATTTACCGAAATAGCTAAAGAAGCTTCAAAAATAATGAGTAGTGGCTCTAGCATGTTAACTTTAACTTACGAGTCAACAAAAGTAGTGCCTAATTATAATGTAATGGGAGTATGTAAAGCAGCTTTGGAATCTAGTGTAAAATATATAGCAAAAGATCTAGGCTCCAAAGGAATAAGAGTTAATGCTATAAGCGCTGGGCCAATAAAAACTTTAGCAGCTTCCGCTATAGGAGATGCTAAATTTTTATATAAATGGAGTGCAGATCATTCAATGTTAAAAAGAAATATAGATATAGAAGACGTAGGAAAATCTGCTCTGTATTTATTAAGTGATCTTGCGGGTGGTGTTACTGGCGAAATTCATTATGTAGATGCAGGTTATAATAAAATAGGTATGCCAAATCCAAAGAATATGTCTTGATTTGCATAATTTGCATGTCTAATTGTCACACATCACAATTTAATAAAAATCTGTAAACTTTAAAATTCAGCAAGTTAATTATTACAAAAAAAATGAAAAATTTTAATAAAGTAGTTAAAGAAAAATTGGATAATTTTTTTGATTGGGTGAATGGCGCTAAGTTAGTTGAGCTAAATACCTGTGATATTAACGAAGATCCTGTTAGACCGGATCTTGATGTTAAATTTAGAACAAGTTATGGACGTAAAATTTTTGGTGTAAAATACAAAAATGAAATATGCGCGATAATGTGCTTTGGTTTCACAAATGAAATTCCAAAAACGATTAATGAATTTGACTTGATGACAAAAGATGCTCATTTACAAAGCATATCATGGAGAAAAGAAAATGTCGGTAAAATAGCTATTGCTTATACAATTTGGTCTAAAAAAAAGGGCGGCGGGAAATTGATAGTTAAAAAAGTATTTAAAAAAATTAAAAAATCTAACCACTTAGATAGATTGGTTACCTTGTCTCCATTAACTGATATGGCGAGAAATTTTCACCTAAGAAATGGTGCAAAAGAACTTCAAATAAATAAAGAGTCTCAGAATTTTGAATATCAAATTTAGACTGCTTCTTTAATAGAAAGTTTAACTTTTCCTCTATCAAATCCAATTACCTTGACTGAAACCTCGTCCCCTTCTTTAACTACGTCAGTAACCTTTTGAACTCTTTTTGCTGCTAACTGGGAAATATGAACTAGGCCATCTTGCTTTCCTAGAAAGTTTACAAAAGCACCAAATTCCATAATTTTAACTACTTTCCCCTTATATGTTTTTCCCATTTCTGGTTTTGCAACTAAATCATTGATCATTTGAACTGCTATCTTTCTAGTGTCTTCATTAGCAGCTGCAACAGTAACTTCTCCTGTATCTTTAACATCTACTTTTGCACCAGATTTTTCGACTATTTCTCTTATAGTAGCACCGCCCTTACCAATCACAGTCGCAATATCTTTTTTGTCAACTTTTATAGTTTCCATTTTTGGGGTGTGTTTTCCAACTTCTTTTCTTGATGATTTTAAAGTTTTATTCATTTCTTCTAGGATATGAATTCTTCCTTCCTTAGCTTGGGAAAGGGCTTGTTCCATTATTTCAAAAGTTATTCCAGTGATTTTTATATCCATTTGCAGAGAAGTAATTCCATCTTTAGTTCCTGCGACTTTGAAATCCATGTCGCCTAAATGATCCTCATCACCTAGAATATCTGACAAAATAGAAAATTTATCTTTTTCTTTAATTAGTCCCATTGCTATTCCTGCTACAGGTTCGGCGATTGGGACGGCTGCATCCATTAATGCTAAAGATGAACCACAAACTGTTGCCATTGAGGAAGATCCGTTTGACTCAGTAATTTCAGATACAATTCTCAATGTGTAAGGAAAATTTTCTTTTTTTGGAAGTAAGGAATTTAAAGCTCTCCAAGCAAGTTTTCCATGACCAACTTCCCTTCTGCCTGTTCCAATTCTTCCTGTTTCACCAACAGAGAATGGAGGAAAATTATAATGAAGCATAAATCTTTCTCTTCTTAATCCTTCTAGACTTTCAATTCTTTGTTCATCATCTGTTGTTCCTAAAGTTGTTGTTACTAAAGCTTGAGTTTCACCTCTAGTAAACAAAGCAGAACCATGAACTCTTGGTAAAATTCCAACTTCGCATTTTATTGGTCTTACATCTGACAAGCCTCTTCCATCTATTCTTTTTTTACTTTTTAAAATTCTGGTTCTTACAATATTTTTTTCTAGATTTTTTAGTTGTAACATTACTTCATGTTCTAATAGATCTTCTTCTTCTTCAAATAAAGATTTACATTTTTCACTTGCCGAATTAATTAATTCTGATCTTGTCTTTTTGTCTTTTTCTGAAAATGCTTTTTCTAGGTCTTTGGTAAGCTCTTTTTCAATTTTTTTAATTACTTTGCTAAAATCTTTTTTTTCAATTTTCCAAGTTTCTTTTGCACATTTTTTTGCTAACTTTTCTATACCTTTAATTACTGAGACAAATCCTTCATGACCAAATTTAACAGCATCTAACATTTCTTTTTCTGTTAAACCAGAAGCTTCAGACTCTACCATTAAAACAGCATCTTTGGTTCCGGCTACTACTAGATCTAATTTAGAATTCTCTAATTCTTTTTTGGTCGGATTTAAAATACACTTTCCTCCAATAAAACCAACTCTTGATGCACCTACTGGTCCTTTAAAAGGTAATCCTGAAATTGATAATGCGGCCGAGGAAGCTATGATTGATAATATGTCAGCTTCATTTTCATTGTCATAAGAAAGAACTGTTGGCAAAACTTGAACTTCATTTCTAAAATTTTCAGGAAATAAGGGTCTGATAGGTCTATCGATTAATCTAGATATTAATGTTTCTGATTCAGTTGGTCTTGCCTCTCTTTTAAAATAACCGCCAGGAATTTTACCTGCAGCATAATATTTTTCTTGATAATTTACTGAAAGAGGAAAATAATCTGTTTCTGGATTTACCTTCTTTGCACCAACAACTGTTGCAATAACAACTGTTTCTCCCCAAGTAGCAATTATAGCTCCATCTGCTTGTCTTGCAACTTTTCCTGTTTCTAAAGTAAGTTTTTTACCACCAAAATCTATTTCTTCTTTAAATTGTTTAAACATTTATTTTCTTAAATTAAGTTTTTTTATAATTTCTGAATATGCTTTAGGATCATTTTTGCTTAGATAGCTTAAAAGTCTTTTTCTTTGATTTACAGATTTCGTTAAACCTCTAGCTGAATGCTTGTCTTTTTTAAATTTTTTAAAATGATTTGAGAGATTTTCAATTTTTTGACTTAAAAGGCCTATTTGAACTGCAGTTGAGCCAACATCATTTTTATGTAATTCCAGAGATTTAATTAGATCTTTCTTAGATTTCATTTATCTTTATTTTTCTTTATAAGTTTTTCTATTCTTTCTGCATAATCAAAAGACTTGTCTTCAACAAAATATAATCTTGGAAGAAATTTTATATCAAGCTTCTTAGACAAAGCCTTTCTAACAAGATAAGAAAATTCGGTCAAGATATTTACTGTTTTTTTTGTTTCTTTACCACCTAGTGGAATAACGTAAGCTCTAGCTGACTTTAAGTCTGAGCTCATTTTTACCTCAGTCACAGTGACTAATTTGGTGTTAAAAGCTGGGATTTTAGCTTCATTTCTAATGAAAATTTGTCCTAAATTTTGTTTAACAAGCTCCCCAACTCTTAGATGCCTATGATTTGTACTATTTGTCTCAAAATTTTTAATCATTAATTTGTCTTTCAATCATATCAACTTTGTAAGATTCGATCATGTCTTTTTCTTTAAAATCTAAAAAATTTTTAAATGTAATACCGCATTCAAGTCCGCTTTTTACTTCTTTAGCAGCATTTTTTTCTCTAAAAATACTTGCTATTTCACCATCGTATATGACTTTGCCGTCTCTTATTATTCTAGCTTTTGAGTTATTTTTTATCTCACCATCCGTAACTTTTGAACCAGCTACTTTACCAGATTTTGAAAGTTTAAAAATTCTTAGTATTTCAGCTGTGCCTTCTATTTTTTCTTTTCTTTCTGGCTCTAGTAAACCTGAAAGCGATTTTTCTACGTATTCTATTGCTTTATAAATTACATTGAAATATTCAATTCTAACCTTTTGGTCTTCTGCTAATTTCTTTGCTTCTTTATTTGGTTTTACATTAAAACCAATCACGACCGCACTTGAGGCTTTAGCTAAAGAAATATCAGTTTCATTAATCATTCCAATATCAGATAAAATAATTTTTGGACTGACTTCGGCGTGATTAATATTTTCGATTGAATTTCTTAGAGCTTCGCTAGATCCTTGAACATCAGACTTTAATATAATATTTAGTTCTTCTTTAAGATTTTTTTTATCAAAAAGCTTAGTATTATCTTGTGAAATTAAATTTTGATTTCCATTTGTTCCAGATTTCTCGAAATCATTTATTTTTTTTGCTTCATCCTCATTTTCAACAACCGTAAATTCATCGCCGGCATTTGCTGATTCGTGCATACCTAAAATTTCAACTGGTGTGGACGGATAAGCTTCATTTACATTAATTCCTTTGTAATCCAACATGGCACGAATTTTTCCTAAGGTTTTACCACAAACAAAATGGTCTCCCTTTTTTAATTTTCCTTCTGTAATTAGTATTGTTGAAACAGGCCCTTTTCCCTTATCAATTTTAGATTCTAGAACTACTCCTTTTGCATTACCCTCCTTAGATGCTTTGAGATCCAAAATATCTGATTGTAATAAAATAGTTTCTTTTAGTTTATCTAAATTAGTTTTTTTAATAGCAGATACTTCTACAAATAAGGTGTCTCCGCTTAAATCTTCTGCTACCAACTCATATCTCATCAAATCATTTTTAATCTTAACAATGTTAGAATTAGGTAAATCACACTTGTTTATAGCAACAATTATTGGGACTTTGGCTGCTTTTGAGTGTTGTATTGCTTCTACAGTTTGTGGTTTAACTCCGTCGTCTGCTGCAATAACCAGTACTACAATATCAGTTATCTTTGAACCTCTAGCTCTCATTTCAGTAAAAGCTGCGTGACCAGGAGTGTCTATAAAAGTTATTATTTTATTATTGCTATCGCCAACTTGATAGGCTCCTATATGTTGAGTTATACCTCCATGCTCACCTGATACTACATTTGTACTTCTTAAAGCGTCCAGTAAAGATGTTTTTCCATGATCTACATGTCCCATAATAGTTACTATTGGCGGTCTATGAACTAAGTCTTTTCCATTACTTATAGAGGGTTTGTTTGATATTTTTGTAGGAGCTTTTTCTAAAACAGGAGTGTGACCAAACTCTTTCACAATGTATTCTGCGGTGTCTTTATCTATAGAATGATTAATTGTCGCTTTAACTCCCATATTTAATAAAAACTTAATTATATTTGCTGATTGCTCAGCCATCCTGTTTGATAATTCTTGTATAGTTATTTGTTGTGGAATTTTAACTTCTCTTATTACTTTTTTGAATTCTTTTTTAGTATCATCATTAATATTTTTCTTTTCTTTAAGTCTAGCTCTTTTTACTGAGGCCAAACTTCTTTGTTTAATTTCAAATTCCTCAACATTCATAGCAGTTGATATTGTAAGCTTAGATTGCCTTTTTGACTGATAATCCTTGTTTCTGTTATCTGCTTTTTCTTTGTTTTTTATATTCTCGTCCTTTTTCTCTGGTCGAATAAATCTTTTGGTTGCCTGTTGTTCAACATATTTTCTATTGAGATTTCTGTTATTTGGGCCACTCTTTGTGTTTGAAGGGTTAGACCAATTTCTATTTTGTTTAAATGGTGCTTTTGGACTTTTTTTCTTTTCTACAATATATGATTTTTTTGTGGTTTTTCCGTAAGAACTTGGATTGAATTTCTTATTAAATGAACTTGATATTGTTAATGTTTTTTTTTTACCTTTATCTTTTTGCATAAATTAATCAGCGAACACAATTTTTCTTGCATTCATTATTAGGTTATCTGCCTCTTGTTTTGTTAAATTAAACTCCTCAAGATATCCGTCTATTTTTATTCTTTTACCTTTAACTTCATCCATCCCACCAACTAATTCGTCTGAGGATAATTCAGCAAAATCTTTGAGCTTTTTAATATTTTTTTCTCCTAGTACTACAAGCATACCCTGTGTCATACCTTCAAGTTTAATAAGTGAGTCTTCAACGCCTAATTTTTTTAATTTTTGAGAAATTTCTAGTTTTTCTTTCTCTAAAAATTCTTTAGCTCTTTCAATTAATTCTTTAGCAGTTGACTCTTCAATACCCTCGATTCTAGTCATATTATCAATATTAGATTGTGATATTTCCTCAATATTTTGAAAATTTTCAGAAACCAAAAGCTGCCCAAGTGTTTCGTCTACTTCTAAACCTTTTACAAAAAGCTCTGTTCTTTCCTTAAACTCTTTTTGTCTTCTTTCTGAATCTTCTTGATCGGTAAGTATATCTATTTCATAATTAATTAGCTTCGACGCTAGTCTTACGTTTTGACCTCTTCGGCCAATTGCTTTACTTAAATTTTCTTCTGTTAAGATAACTTCGATTCTCTTATTCTCTTCGTCAATTAATACTTTTTGTATTTCTGCTGGTGAAAGAGATTCTGCAACAAGTGTGGGTAAATCTTCTGTCCATTTAATTATATCTATTTTTTCTCCTTGTAATTCATTTACTACAGTTTGAACTCTACTTCCCCTCATTCCAACACATGCGCCAACTGGATCTAATGAAGAATCTTTAGAATTAACGCATATTTTTGCTCTACTTCCTGAATCTCTAGCAACAGATTTTATTTCGATAACACCTTCGTATATTTCTGGTACTTCCTGAAAAAATAATCTAGCTAAAAATTGAGGATGAGCACGTGAAAGAAAAATTTGATGACCTTTGGTATCTTGTTTAACCTCAAAGCAAAAAGCTTTTACTCTATCTCCATTTTTTAATATTTCTCTTTGTATTAATTCCTCTTTTCTTATAATTCCTTCTGCTCTACCAAGATCAACTATAACATTTCCGTATTCGGCTCTTTTGATAATTCCACTAACAATCTGGCCTTGTTTATCCTTGAAATCCTCATATTGTCTATTCTTTTCAGCTTCTCTTACTTTTTGCGAAATAACCTGTTTAGCACTTTGTGCTGCTATTCTTCCAAAATCAATTTGGGGTAATTCTTCGTAAATTTTATCTCCAACTTTTAATTTTTTATTTTCTTTATTTATTGCCCCAGCATCCTTTAAAGTTATTTGTTTCACTGGGTCTTCAACATTTTCAACAATTTCAAGAACTTTCTGAATTTTAATAGTTCCATCCTCTCTATTAATTTTTGCCTCTATTGCAGTTTCAAAACCAAATTTACTGTAAGCAGCTCTTTGAATGGCTGTTTCCATGGAATCTAATATCAATTCTTTGTCTATAGACTTTTCGTTTGCTACCGAATCTACTATTCTTAACAATTCTTGTTTATCTAAACCTCTATTAAGCATTTTTCCTTTCACCTAAAAAAAAATGGGCAAAAGCCCATTTTGACTTACAGGTAATTTTAAATAATTTTTAATTTAAATTTATATTTTTTTCAAGAATTACTTTTTAAAAATTGATACTTTGTCAGTATTTTCCCAAGAAAAAGTGCCATCTGATCCAGGTTTTCTGCCAAAATGACCGTAGGCTGCTGTGCACTCGTAAATAGGTCGATTTAAGTTTAACATTTCTCTAATGCCCCTTGGGCTTAAATCAAAGTTATCTTTAATCAAATTTTCTACATGCTTTTCTTTTTCAGAGTCACCATCAAAAAGGTTAACATAAATAGACAATGGTTTTGACACGCCAATAGCATATGAAAGTTGTATTTCACATTTTTTTGAAATTTTAGAGGCAACTACATTTTTTGCAACATACCTTGCTGCGTAAGCAGCAGATCTGTCAACTTTACTTGGGTCCTTACCAGAAAATGCTCCGCCACCATGACGTGCCGCCCCACCATAAGTATCAACTATAATTTTTCTTCCCGTCAAACCTGCATCACCATCTGGACCACCAATAATAAATTGGCCAGTTGGATTTACATAAAAATCTTCATCTTTAAGATCGGATAATAAATTTTTAGGAATTGCTTTCTCTAAATACGGCCTGACAATTTCCTTTACTTGTTTTTGAGTAACGTCTGCTGAATGCTGGGTAGAAATTACTACTGCTGTAACTTTTACTGGTATTCCATTTTCATACATTAAAGTGACTTGGCTTTTTGAGTCAGGTTCCAGTTTATTTGCTTTTCCATTTTTTCTATCTAATGCCATAAGTTCTAAAATTTTATGAGAGAAATAGATTGGCGCCGGCATTAAAACGTCAGTTTCATCACAAGCATAACCAAACATAATACCTTGATCACCTGCTCCTTCGTCTTTATTGCCCTTTGAATCAACGCCCATAGCTATATCAGATGACTGAGAGTGAAGATTTACGTCGATATTGCAATTCTTCCAGTGAAAACCTTTTTGCTCATAACCTATATCTTTAATACAATTACGAACTTTTTCTATTAGATCATTTTTTTTATTTCTGGTCCTCTTGTTTCTCCAGCTAAAACAACTTTGTTAGTAGTTGCTAGTGTTTCACATGCAACTCTTGAAAAAGAATCCTTTGAAATATATGTATCGACAACCATATCAGAAATTCGATCACAAACTTTATCAGGATGTCCTTCTGATACTGACTCACTAGTAAAAAGATAGTTTTTAAAATTCATTAAAGTTTAAATTTTCTTAATACAAAAAATGTGAGAATATATGTAATTAAAAGAAACAAAAATATCAAATCTTTTTTAAATTGTTTTTTCGTTTCTTCAATTATTGGCAGTCTTAATTCTATATTTCCTATTTCATTTGGTTGTAAATTTTTTAAAATTTTTCCTTGTGGATTAATAAATGCACTAATTCCCTTATTTGCTGATCTTATAGTATATACACCCGACTCTATTGATCTGAAAATAGCTTTAGCAAAATGCTGGTGGGGACCTATACTTTCTCCAAACCAAGCATCTTCTGAAATATTTATAATAAAATTGAATTTACTATAATCTTCTTCCAGACCTGGAAAAATTATTTCATAACAAATTAAACTTAAAAAATTAATATTTTTTTTATCAAAATCTATACTTATTAATGAATTTTTCTTACCTTTTGAAAATGACGAGTAACCAGGTGTAATTTTTTTTAATCCAATAGATTTTAAAAAACTCTCAAAAGGTAAAAATTCACCAAACGGTACTAATTTTCTTTTATCATACTTAGATATAAAATTTAAATTTTTGTCAGAAAAAATCATGCTGTTAAAATATTTTTTTTTAAAGGAACCATCCTGAGATGTATTTGCGCCAAATATTATTAAATGATTTTGAGAAAAGTTATTTGCAAACAATTCTTGTATATCTTTTTTTTTATTAAAGTTTTCTGATAAAAAAATACCTTCTGGCCAAATAAAAATTGTCTTTTTATTTTTGTCAGGTTCACTATATTTTATTAATTTAGATGCAGTCTTTATATCATCTTTAAATTCATTCAAATTCATCCCAGCTGATATGATTTTAAAATTTATTCCATTTAAATTGGAATTACTTTCATAAGAGTTAAGTTTATATGACCCGTAAAAATAATTCGAAAAAATTAAAATTAAAAAAAAAGATAGAATATAATATTTATAATTGTTCTTGAAAAACAATATAGTAGGCATAAAAAAAATTGTAATAACTAATATGTTGAAAGAAAAGAAGCCAATTTTATATAAGATTTGTAAATTTTCTAATGACCAAGAAAAACTATAACTCCAAATATTCCAGGGAAAACCTGTAAGAATTTTGCTTCTTACAAAATCAGAAAGTGAAAAAACTGAACTCAACAAAAATATTGAGGATAAATTTTTTTCACAAAAATTACCTACAAGAACTATTGGCAAGGAAAAGAATAAAGATAAGAATAAAGGAATCAGGATTAGACTGAATGGTATTAGAAATTTAAAAGTTTCATCAAATGTTAAAGAATGTGCAATCCAATAAATGCCAAAAAAGAAGAAACCAAAACCATATGATGTACCTAAAATAAATAAATTTTTTAAAAAGGGTTTTTTTATATAAATGCTCTTTGATTTTTTTTTTACATAAATAATTATGAAAAATAACAAAGGAAGAGATAAAAAATTAATAAAGAAAAGATTGTATGGTTGAAAACTAAAAACTGTAATGCCTCCCAAAAGAATTGGAAATAAAAAAATTATAAAAAATCTTTTATTGAAAAAACTTAACATTAATTATTCTCTATTTTAGTAAGTATTTTTTTTTCAAGTTTGTGCATTTTATAATAATCATTATTTTTGTAATGCTTGTGGCCCAAAAGATGGAGAAAGCCATGTATCCAAAGTTTATCAAATTCTTTTTTAAAATTTTTTTTATCTATTTTGTAAAAATTCAAAATTAAATCGCCCAAATAAATATCTTTTTTTTTTATTTTTTTTAAATTTAAGTTTTTATAATTAGGAAATGATAAAACATCAGTTATTTTATCCTTTTTTCTAAATTTTTTATTTAATCTTTTTATTTCATTGCTTCCTGCCAATAAAATAGAGAAATTTATTTTATTATTTTTAATAAACTGAATGGAGTTATTGATATATTTTAATCTGCTTTTAAGGTGTCTTTTAGGATTGGATATGTATTTTCTCCAATTTCTATCTTTGACAAAAACATCAATTTTTATCATCAGTTTTTTGTTGATAGGCTTGAATAATTTTTGATACTAATGGATGCCTTACAACATCTGTGTGATCTAATTCAATACATTTGATCTCTTTCACATTCTTTAAAATTTTTGTTGATTGAATTAATCCAGAATGGTTTTTATTCATTAAATCGATTTGTGATGGGTCTCCATTTACAACTATTTTTGAATTTTCTCCAATTCTCGTTAAAAACATTTTAATTTGTGTTAATGAAGCATTTTGTGCCTCATCTAAAATTGCAAAGGAATTTTTTAAAGTTCTTCCTCTCATAAAGGCGAGTGGGGCAATTTCTATTTCCCCAGACTCGATTTTCCTTTGAACTTTTTCATATCCAAATAAATCATATAGCGCGTCATAAAGTGGTCTTAAGTAGGGATCGACCTTTTCTTTCATGTCACCTGGTAAAAAACCTAATCTCTCACCAGCTTCAACAGCTGGACGAGATAAAATTACTTTTTCTACTTTTTTTTCCATCAACATATTAACAGCTACAGAAACTGCTAAATAACTTTTCCCAGTTCCTGCAGGACCCAAGGAGATGACGATATCTTCATTCAATAAAGCTTTTAAATACTTTGATTGTTTTTCAGATTTTGGAATTACAGATCTCCTTGGAGTTTTTATTACTTGATCTAATGACCTAATATTATTTTTATTTTTTCCAGTTCTTTCCAAATCATCACCCTTTTTTACAGAGTAATTTATATCATTATCCTCTATGGAGCCAGTAACAAGAAATTTATTCACTAAAAAAATTAATGAGTTAGAAACTGTCAAAATTGAATCTTTTTGGCCCTTGACTGTAATAGAATTGCCTCTAAAGAAAATCTTAGTTTCTGTGAGCTTTTCAATTTTGATAAGGTTCTTATTAAATTCACCAACTATTGCAGCTAAAATATCATTATTAAAAATTTTTATATTTGAGGTAGTACTGTCAATTTTTTTAATTGAAATTTCTTTATTTAAATTTTTTGCTTCTAACATTAAGCTGCCGCTTCGCTTTCCGCAATCTTTCTTCTCCCAAACAACGAGTTTTGATTACATTCTTCTATTTTAACATTTAAAATTTTTCCAATATCAGAATCCTTTGATTGGCTTAAAATAACTGGAGTTAAATCTCTGGTACGTCCAAAATATTGATTCCTATTTTTCATTCTATTTTCAACTAAAACCTCTTTAATTTTTCCAATCTCTTTTTTATTTTTATTCATTTGAATTTTGTGAAGCAAATTTTGTAAAACTACTAATCTTTTTTTTTTGAATTTCTTTATCAATCATTTCTAAATTCGATGCAGGGGTACCTGGTCTTGAGCTGTATATAAAAGAGTATGAGTTGATAAAATTAACCTTTTTTATTAGTGAGATAGTTTCATTAAAATCTTTTTCCGTTTCCCCAGGATATCCAACCATGAAGTCACTTGAGAACTTAATTTCCGGATTTATTTTTAATAATTTATTAATTATACTTAAATATTCAGCATTAGTATGTTTTCTATTCATACTGTTTAAAATTCTATCAGAGCCACTTTGAACTGGTAGATGTAAAAAAGGCATCAATTTGTTCGAATTTTTATAACACTTTATTAAATCTTGTGTCATATCTTTTGGGTGTGATGTGGTGTACCTAATTCTTTTTAATTCCTCTATTTTTGAAAGTCTATTAATTAAGTTAGATAGTCTAATTTCTTTTTTGCCATCTATAAACTTATATGCATTCACATTTTGACCTAGTAAAGTTATTTCTCTCGCTCCATTTTTAACTAAATCATTTGCTTCTAAAATTATATCTTTTGGTGATCGTGAGTATTCTGCCCCTCTTGTATAGGGTACTACACAAAAGTTACAAAATTTATCACAGCCTTCCTGGATTGTTATAAATGCTGAGATATTTGAATTTGAATTTTTAACAAGATTTAATTTGTCAAATTTTTCGATTACATCAAAATCTGTTAGGTTAAATTTTTTAGTATTTTTATCCAAGTTTTTTAAAATTTTTGGAATATCATGATAAGATTGGGGACCAACAACTGCATCAATATAAGGTTCCCTTTTTAACATTTCCTGGTTTTCTGCTTGTGCAACACATCCGGTTACAAGAACAATAGGTTTAGATTTATTTCTATAATTTTTTTTAAGTCTTCCAATATCTGAATATACTTTTTCGGTAGATTTTTCTCTTATATGGCATGTATTTAAAACATAAAAATTTGTATCTTGAATATTTAAACTTTGTAAATACCCACTTGATTTAAATAAATCAGCAATTCTATTACTGTCATATTCGTTCATTTGACAGCCAAAGGTTTTAATGAAAAATTTTTTAGGCAAAATATTAATTCTTTTTAGTTTTAGTTCCGTACAATTCTAATTTATGATCTACTAATTTATATCCTAATTTTTCAGCGATTTTTTTTTGAAGATCTTCAACTTCTTTATCAACAAATTCTACTATTTCTCCAGTGTTTATATCAATCAAATGATTGTGGTGTTCGTCAGTAGTCGGTTCATATCTGGACTTTCCCTCCTTGAAGTCATGACGGATTAAAATTCCGGACTCCTCAAACAATTTAATGGTTCTGTAAACTGTTGCTATACTAATTTTTTTATCAATTACCGTTGCTCTCTTATGTAATTCGTCTACGTCAGGATGATCCTTCGATCCATAAGTTTCTTTTGAATCTGATATTACTTTCGCAATGATTTTTCTTTGATCAGTTAGCCTGACACCTTTTTGTTTGCATTTTTCTTCAATTTTACTCATAAGATAAGTTAATTTAACTTAAATATAGTGGTTTAATCAAATTATTTTCTATTAAGTTTTTTTTAAACAATAATTCTATATTTTTAAGGTCGAATTTAGGTAAATCTGAACCCTGATACCCATATATTTTAACTCCTCGAGCTAATTTCATTCCTTTTGCAATCGCTAGAGATATTCTTACACCCGAAAAACTTCCGGGTCCGATATTAACTATTACAGAAAATTGGCCATTAATAGTAGCCTTTTTCTTTGAGGTAAAATTAAAAATATTATTCACAATAAGTGAATTATTTTTTAAATTCATTTGAAGTTTTTTAACAAAAAAATTATTATTTACTCTTAAACCAATAGAGTCATTTTTGCCTGTGAAATTTATTATTAAAAAATCTTTAATCACGTGTATACTTATAATTTTTTTGATTATAACAAACAATTCTTTTTCTTCGGTCAATACTATTAAAGATAATGGGATTATATCTATAATGTACCATCGATTTGATGAAAACAAGTATCCTTCAACAAATATAAAAATAGAAGATTTTAAATCTCATATAAATTTAATAAAAGAGTCAGGCTTTAGAATGATTTCATTTCAAGAATTTAAAAACTCTATAACACAAAATAATTCTGATAAAAAAGTTTTACTTACAATTGATGATGGATTTTCTTCGTTTTATAAAAAAGCATGGCCAATTTTAAAAAAGGATAAAATTCCTTTTATTATTTTCATAAATACAGAGACAGTTGGTGCTAGTGGCTATATGAATTGGTCTGAAATAAAAGAAATTTCAAAATATGATTTTGTATATATTGGTAACCATAGTCACTCGCACGGCTACCTTGTAGATAAATCAGATGAAAATTTTAGAAAAGATATCAAAGAAGCTAAACGAATTTTAAAAGAAAAATTAAACTATGATACAAAAATTTTTGCTTATCCCTTTGGAGAATATCGCGAGTCGTTTAAAGGAATTTTAAGTGATCTTGGTTTTATATATGCTTTTGGTCAACATTCAGGTGTAATGGATAAAACTAAAAATAAATATGAATTACCAAGATTTCCAATAAATGAGAAGTATGGAGAAATAAAAAGATTTAAAAGACTTTTAAAAACAATTCCTTTTCCATATAAAAAAATTACTCCGTTAGAAAAGTATATTAAAGAAAATAATAATCCTCCAGAAGTGAATATTTATTTTTTTGAAAATGGTCCTAATATTGAAAATATAAATTGTTACTCAAATGAGCAGGATAGATGGAGAAAATCAAAATTACATTTTCATAAAAAAAACCAATTAAAAATAATTTTAGATGGAAAGTTTACAACAGAAAGGGGTAGAATAAATTGCTCTTTGTGGGAAGAAGGCGGGTATTGGCGTTGGCTTGGAATACAGTTTGTTATAGCTGACCTTTAAAATTTATAAAGTTAAATAACCTGATCTCTCAGAGTTCATCAAAACTGAATTGTCAAAATCTGTTAGATCATTTTGCGTTATAATTTTTCTTAAAATTTTTACATATTCTGAACCTGTCTCCGCATAATTATACAAATATTTTACTAGATCTAATCCAGAAATATTTTTATTAGTTTTCCTTAAGTCAGCTCTTTGATTTCTAAATTCTCTATAACCTCTGTGAGTATTTAAATTTCTCATATATGCTTTAACTGATGATTGTAGCATAGGAAATCTAAGAATTTTGTGTTCCTGATTAGTATCTTTGTTTGTTGGCTCAATGCCATCCTTATCCCAAGTCCATTGTCCATACATTGCGTTTCCCTCTAAAGCAAATCTTGAAGTACCCCAACCACTTTCTTTGGCTGCCTGTGCAATTGCAATAGAAGTTGGAACAATATCCATTCGTAATTTAAGCTCAGCTATATCCTCTTTTTCTATTTGGTATTCTTTAAATCTTCTTTTTAACCAAACTTTTTCACCCATCGTATTCGACTGTTTTGTTAAAATTTTAAACAATTTTTTTCTGTTTTCTAATATGTTGTTATTTTCACTTAAAATTAAAGGCATTATAATTTTTATAAAAGTATCCTTTTTTTTCTGAGTACTTTTCATTTTTTTAAGATCTTTTGGCAGTTTTCTTAAGTAAACAGGTTTGACTGCTTGGCCTAATCTTATGTTTTTTAAATCGTATTCCAAATTTTCAAATATTTTTAAAGTTAATTTAGTATCCAAACTTATATAATCTTCGCTATCCTTATCTTTTTTAGAAGATTTGGGTAGGGCTTTGGTTTGGCCATCAAAAGAATTTTTTTTGAAATTCGATTTATACTCTTTAGCTACATATGTAAATTTTATATCGCTTGTAAATGATTTTATAAATGGTCTAACCGATATAATACTTACCATAAAAGCAATTAGACAAAGTGTTATCAAAATATTTGTGGTAACTTGTTCTTTGAATTTAATTTCAGCAATTTTCTTTTTGTTGTAACTTTGTTCAGGTAATCTTATTTTATTTTTTAATAAAATTAACTCAAGTTGAGATGTCGTAAGTTGTTTTTTAGATTTAGCGTAAAATTTGATTTCATCTATTTTGTACAGCTTTCCTAACTGTAACAATTGATCTATGTAAGGTATTTGTTTTCCCTTCATATAATTATATAGCTTCTACATTTTTTACTTCTTTAACGTAGTGACGCAAAAGATTTTGTACACCATTTTTCAAAGTCATCATAGAGCTTGGGCACCCTGAACAACTTCCACGTAGTTCTAATTTAACAGTGCCATCTTTGAAAGATACAAATTTAATATCTCCCCCATCTTTTGCAACGGCAGGTCTAATTTTGTTATCAAGTACTTCTTTGATTTCTTTAACTGTATTATTTTCTTCCTCTTGTTTTATAGGTTCTTCCTGTTTTTGTGTTAAAACTGGTTTTTCATTTTTTTCAAAATAATCGTTTATTGAAGATATAATAGATGGTTTCAAAATATCCCATTTTACATTTTCAGATTTTTTAACACTTATGAAATTTTCTGAAACTAATACTAATTCAACTCCATCAAAATTAAGCAAATTCTTAATAAAAATATTTTTTATTTCTTTAATATCTTTTTTTTGGAATTCTTTGACACCAACATCAGAAAATCTTTGATTAGAAGTAAACTTCAGTGCATTAGGATTTGGTGTATTTTCAGTTTGTATCATTTTCAAATTTTACCATAGAAAAATTGTTAAATAAATCCCACAATTTCTTTTACCTTGCTTAAATTTTCATCTGCTATTTTCTTGGCTTTATTAGAGCCATCTTTGAGAATACTTTGCAATAAACCCTTATCATTATTTAATTCTTTTATTTTTTTTCCTATAGGACAAATAGTATCAATCAACATTTCCGAAAGTTTCTCTTTAAATTTTGAAAAATCCTTTCCGGCCATTTCCTCTAAAGTTGTTTTTAAATTAGTATTTTTTAAGGAAGAGTAGATGCTTAACAAATTAATTGCTTCGGGTCTCTCTTTTAAATGTTCAATTTTATCTGGTATTGGCAAAGAGTCTGTTTTTGCTTTTTTTATTTTTTTAATTATTTCATCTGAGTTATCGCTTAGATTAATTCTAGAGTAATCTGACTCCTCAGATTTGCTCATCTTCTTTTTACCATCCCTTAAACTCATTACTCTTGAAAAATTTTTTTGAATTAATGGTTCAGGTATTGGAAAAAAGTCTTTGCATTTAAAATCATTGTTAAATTTTTGCGCTATATCTCTTGATAACTCTAAATGTTGCTTTTGATCATCGCCAACGGGAACATGGGTAGCCTTATACAAAAGTATATCTGCTGCCATAAGATTTGGGTAAACATACAGACCTACGCTAGCATTCTCTTTATTAGTACCCGCTTTCTCCTTAAACTGGGTCATTCGATTCATCCAACCAACCCTTGATACACAATTCAAAATCCAGGCTAATTCGGCATGACCACTAACCGAAGATTGATTAAAAATAATATTTTTTTTAAAATCTAAACCACATGCTACAAAGGCTGCAACTGTTTCCAAAATATTATTTTTTAAAATTTTTGGTTCTTGAAAAACTGTTATTGCGTGAAGATCAACAACGCAATAAATACAGTTCTTTTTTTTTTGTAAAGCAACGAAATTTTTTATTGCTCCTAAATAATTTCCAAGATGCAGATTTCCTGTTGGCTGAACACCTGAAAATACTATTTCCTTGTGGTTTTTACTCATATTAATTTATAACTTTTAAGATTAAATAACCCAAAAAGTTTTGCAAAAAAAAGATATACTGTTACCGATAAGCCTACAACAATTAATAAATAAATTAATTTAAATTTGTAATAGTAATCAAACTTATCCTCAAAATAATCTAAACTAAAATAAAGAAAAATACACATGAGAATTGTAGCAATTAAAATTTTAAAAAAATTAAGTAAATATTTGTTTTCAAAATTAATTAATCCACTTCTAGTAAGTAAAACAATATAAATAAAAACAGCTACCCAAGTGGAGATCGATGTTGCGATTGGTATAATTATAAAACCATATTTTTTAAATAGAGAGACGCTAATAAGAATGTTAAGTACCATGCTTAGAAAAGATATATAAAAAGGTAACTTTGTATTATCTCTTGCAAAATAAAAGTTTGATAATACCTTTATCAGAGCAAATGCAGGAACCCCGATTGAAAAAAAAGTTAGTGCTAAAGAAGTAAAAATAACATCTTCAATTTGAAAAGATCCATAACCAAACAAACTATTTATAATTTGCCTTGAAGCTATTAATAATCCAAATGTTGCTGGAATTGAAAGTAACAAAGATAATTCTACTGATCTATTTTGTATTTGGTTTACAGATTTTTGATCATTTGATTTTATACTTTTTGAAAGTGCGGGCAATGCAACAGTACCTACTGCAATTCCAGCAATAGCCAGGTTGATTTGATAAACTCTATCAGCATAATACAAATAAGAAACTGCTCCTGATTGGAAAGATGCAATTATAGTTCCCACTAAAATATTTATTTGAGTTATTCCAGAGGAAAATATACTTGGCAATAGTTTTTTAAAAAACTTTTTTATTCTATAATTAAATTTAAATATAATTTGAATTGAGGGAAAATAAAATTTCCTGGTAAAAATTATCAAAGCTATAAACTGCAATATTCCAGCAAGGGTTACACCAATTGATAAATTCTTAGCAATATTAAGATCGTAGTAGACTGAAATTAAAAGAAAAAAAATTAGAATAATATTTAGAATTATAGGTGCTGCAGCAGCTGCAGCGAATTTATTGTTTGTATTTAAAATACCAGATAATAATGAAGACAAGCTAACAAAAAGTAAAAATGGAAAAGTTATTCTTGTAAATTCTACAGCCAAATTAAATTTATACGAATTTTCATAAAATCCTGGGGCAATTATATAAACTAAGAAAGGTGTAAAAATTTCAATTACTATAATTAAAAAAATTAAGAATATTAAAAGTAAGCCAAAAACCTCGTTGGCAAACTTTTTACCTAAGTCTTCACCTTTAATTTTTGCATCCGTATAACTTGGAATAAAAGCTGCATTAAATGTTCCTTCTGCAAATAATCTTCTAAATGTATTTGGAAGTCTAAAAGCAACAAAAAAAGCATCTGCATAAATGCTTGTGCCCAGAAATATTGCTATTAAAATATCCCTTAAATATCCTAAAACCCTGCTTAACAAAGTATAAAAACCAAAAACTGTTGTTGAAGACAATAAATTCATAATTAAGACAAATTATTAGTGATTTAATATCATTTATATTACATACTAAATACTTAATGACAAAAAAATCAAAAATTGATCATTACACTGATAAAGAGGCATTAGATTTTCATAATAGAGGAAAGTCTGGCAAAATTGAGATAATTTCATCAAAATCTTTAACAACTAAGAGAGACCTGTCTTTAGCGTATTCTCCGGGTGTAGCTGTGCCAGTCAAAGAGATTTCTAAAAATCCAGATGCAGCTTATGAATATACTAGTAAAGGTAATTTGGTTGCAGTTATAAGTAATGGATCTGCAATTTTAGGATTGGGTGATCTTGGGGCACTGGCTTCAAAACCTGTTATGGAAGGTAAAGCTGTTTTGTTTAAAAGATTTGCCGACATAGATGCAATTGATATTGAGATAGATAATAAAAATTCAGATGAAATAATTAAATGCATACAAAATATAGGAAATAGTTTTGGTGGAATAAACTTGGAGGATATAGCTGCACCAGACTGTTTTATAATAGAAAAAAAACTTAGAGAAAGTTTAGATATTCCCATTTTTCACGATGATCAACATGGTACTGCAATAATTACTTCCGCTGCATTAATTAATGCATTAGATATTTCGAATAAAAAACCTGGAGATGTAAAAGTTGTTGTAAATGGAGCAGGAGCATCCGCGTTAGCATGTGCAAATCTTTTTAAAAGTATTGGCATAAAGACTCAAAATATAATTATGCTTGATAGAAAAGGTGTAATCTATAAAGGTAGAGATAATATAGACCATTTTAAATCAGCATACGCTGCGGAAACAAAACTAAGAACCCTTAAAGATGCCATAAAAGATGCTGATGTTTTTTTAGGGTTATCTGCAAAAAATGTTTTAACCCCCGAAATGGTAAAATCTATGGCAAAAAATCCGATAATATTCGCATGTGCAAACCCCGATCCAGAAATAAAGCCAGAATTAGTCGATGAGGTGAGATCAGATGCAATTGTTGCTACTGGAAGATCTGATTATCCTAATCAAGTTAATAACCTAATCGGATTTCCTTATATATTTAGAGGAGCTCTCGATGTAAGAGCAAAAGAAATTAATGAAGAAATGAAAATAGCAGCTGCAAAAGCAATTGCGACCCTTGCTCGGGAAGAGGTGCCTGATGAAGTAGTTAATGCTTATGGAGGAGATAGGCCTCATTATGGAAAAGAATATATTATACCATCAACTTTTGATCCAAGATTGATTAGCAGAATTCCAGCAGCTGTAGCTGAAGCTGCAATGAAAAGCGGTGTAGCAAGAAAGAAAATTTCTAATATTGAAACTTATAAAGATCAATTGGCCAATAGACTTGATCCTTCCATGTCTATAATGCAGGGGATTAATTCGCAAATTAAAAAAAATCCTAAAACCGTTGTGTTTGCTGAAGGTGAAGATGAGAACATGTTAAAAGCAGCAATTGCATTTAAAAACAGTAACTTAGGAACGCCGATTGTCATTGGAAATGAAAAAAGAGTTAAAGAACAATTAAAAGAAATTGGATTAGATGAGGATTATAAAATTAAAATTGTTAATTCAACCGATAAAGAAAAAAGGGAACAGTATACAAAAAAATTATATACCAAATTGCAAAGACAAGGTCTTTTAGAGAGAGATGTGGATAGACTGATAAGAAACGATAGAATAATTTGGGGTTCATCAATGGTTGATTGTGGTGATGCTGACGCAATGGTTACAGGAAATATAAGACATTATGCTGCTTCTATTGAAAGTCTCAAAAAAGTTGTTGAGGCTAGAACTGGGGAGATTTTATTCGGATTAAATATGCTTATCACATCAAAAAAAACTATTTTTATTGCCGATACACAAGTAAACGATTTCCCAACTGCAGATGATTTAATAAAAATCGCAACATCAAGTGTTAGAGTTGCAAAGTTGTTTGGTTTTGAACCAAAAGTAGCATTTTTGTCTCATTCTACATTTGGAAAACCTTCGTCCAGGAACACAAAACATGTGAGAGAAGCCATAGAAATTCTTAAAAGCAAAAAAGTTGATTTTGATTTTGATGGTGAGATGCAGCCAGATGTAGCTTTAAATCCAAAATATAAAGAAACATATCCTTTTTCGAAAATTGTTGGTAATGCAAATATATTAATAATGCCAGCTCTTCATAGCGCAGCTATATCAACAAAGCTTATGAAAACAATTGGTGGAGCAAAAATGATTGGACCTCTGTTAATTGGATTAGGACTGCCTATTGAAATTGCACCACTTAGGTCATCTGCAAATGACATACTTAACCTAGCATCTGTAGCAGCATATTCTGCTGAAATTATTGATTATAAAAATAGAAAAAATAATTAATTTTTATTTCTACTTAAGTCTTCAACTAATATAATACTTGGAATTACTTTTTTAACTCCATAAATTTCATTAGCTTCTTTAATGACTTCTTTTTTTTCATCAGAAGTCATTGAAATTCCAAAAATATAAACATTTTCATTAATAGTATCGATATTATAGTTGGTTGCCTTAATAAGTTTGTTAAAAATAAATGCAGTTCTTAATTGAGATGTAATCAAAATATCCATAGCAGTATTTTTAAAGTTTGTTTCGCCTTTAATTGTTATTGCACTCTTAACGGACCTTGTTCCCTTGGTTTCCCAGGCCATTTTAGTAATTTTTAATTTTTCTTCAGGTTCCTCGACTTTGCCAGATAAAAATATATTTCCATCTAAAACTTTTACGCTTACTGAGAGTAAGTATTTTTTTTCAGATAGTGCTAATCGAGCCATTAAATTTTTTTGCATTATTGAGTCATCAATTTGCATGCCAACTGTTCTGGGATCAAAAGCAATACTTACCCCTGAACCAAAAACACCTACTGATGAACTTCCTACACAAGAATTTAGTATAAATAAAAATAAGGTTAATTTAGAAAAAATTAAATTTATTTTTTTATTTTTAAGCATAAATCATATACTTTTTTTTTAGGTAATTTGTTTTTTTCTGAAATCAGTTTTACCACATCTTTAAGTGAATATCTTTTTAAATATTCAATCACTTCTTTCCTGAGGATATTTTCATTAATTTCATTACTGGAAGAATTATTTTTTACCTCACTTTTTGATAATACGACTGTCAATTCTCCTTTAATTTTGTTTTTAAAACCTTCAAAATTTTTAAGATCTTCCCTGTAAAAATGTTCATACAATTTAGTCATTTCTTTAGCAATTAGAATTTTTCTATTTAAAAAGTATTTCTTAAAAAATTTAATATAAAAGTTAATTTTTATAGCGGGAATAAAAAAGACAATATTAAAATTATAATTCTTTAACTCTTCCATAATTCTGATTAATTCTTTTTCTTTTTTTGGTAAAAAACCATAGAAGAAATATTTTTCATCAAAAGCGGAAATACTAACAGCGGTTGTTATTGCTGATACACCGGGAATTGGAAAGATTTTTATTTTTTTTTTAATACACTCTTTTAAAAGTATTAAGCCAGGATCTGATAAAATAGGTGTTCCAGCATCCGAGATTAGCGAGATTACTTTGCCGTTTTGAATTGATTGAATTATAGGTGCTAAAGATTTTTTTTCGTTAAACTTATGATAAGAAACAAGTTTTTGTTTAATTTTATAATGGTTTAATAATTTTAATGATCTTCTTGTATCCTCACATAAAATTATATTAGAATTTTTTAGTACATTTAAAGCTCTTAATGTAATATCCTCTAGATTACCTATTGGAGTTGAAACAATATATAAACCTGGTAAGAAATCATTCATAACTTTATGAAATATATTACTAAGATACTTTTATCTTATTTATTAATTAGTTTTAATAGTTTTATTTTTGCATTAGAAAATAAAGATAAGAATTTTCTTAAAATAGGAGTTTTGGCTCCTTTCTCAGGAGAGCTAAAAGGTTTTGGTGAAGAAATTTTATATTCAATAAATCTAGCTTTACACGATATTGATGATTCAAATATAAAAATATACCCAAAAGACTCTGGGTCCGAAAATAAAAAAATAAAGAAGGCTTGCGAAGAATTTGAAAAAGATGGAATTAAAGTAGTCGTTGGACCTGTGGAGTCTAAATCTACAAAAGATTTGTACAGCTGCGAAAATTTAATTTTTTTATCTTTATCTAATATGGACTCAAACATTAAAAATAATGTCTTAATGATGGGTATAAACCTTGAGTCGCAACTAATATCGATAAAAAAATTTATAAACAAAGAGAATAAGAAAAAAACAATAATCTTATATCCTGAAAATGATTATTCTAAACACATAGAAAAAAATATTAAATTAATAAATTTTCCTAATTCAAAAAAATTTAAATATAGTCAAAATCCAGAAAAATTGACTAAGCAAATTGAAAAGCTCACAAATTATAAGCAAAGGAAAATGAATTTAGAGTCTAGAGTTAAAAAATTAGAAGGTTCAGAAGAATTAAAAGATATCAGAGAGTTAAATAAATTAAAACAAAGATATACACTAGGTAAAGTAAATTTTGACTCTGTAATAATTTTAGATTTTGGTGATAGTTTAAAAAGTGTCCTAACATCCCTTGCTTATACTGATGTTGCTGATAAAGATATTTTAATAATAACTGGTAATCAATGGTTTGATAAAGGAATTCTTGAGGAAACTTCAATTAATAAT
Source organism: Candidatus Pelagibacter sp. (assembly GCA_002704625.1). The sequence goes on along the minus strand of PAGZ01000004.1, from coordinate 12,174 downwards.
TTTTATTTTCCCTCTATTAATTTAAATAATTATAGAAATTTTAATAAATCTTTTTTCAAAGTTTATAACTACAAACCCAATGAAATATCAATTTTAGCTTATGATAGCGTTGGCCTTATTTATTATTTATGGAAAAACTTAGGTGCAATAAAATCAATTAATGACTTTAACTTTAAAAAAGATATTAAAGGCAAACTTGGAAAATTTAGAATATCTGAAAATAAAGTTATACAAGATCTTAATATTTATAGAATAAAAGAGGGTAAATTTATTCAAAATAAGTTTTAATTTTTTTTTCTAATTTTTTATAAGCTATAAATCTATGATCAATTAGAAGCTTCTCGTTATAGTTCATTTCTGCAAATGTCTTAGAATAGTTTTCTGGAATAAATATTGGGTCATAACCAAATCCATTATCTCCTTTTTTGGGGCATATTTTTCCATTAACTTTTCCTATTTCAGAAATTTTTTTCCCGTCTGGCCATTGTATTGTGAGGCTACAAATAAATTGTGCATTTGTATTTTTGTTTTTTTTATTAACCATTTTTAAAATTTCATCCATGGCTTTATCAAAACTTCCATATTTTTTTGCCCACCTAGCAGAGTAAATACCAGGTTCACCATTTAAACAATCAATTGACAACCCTGAATCATCTGAAAGGGTAACTAAATTTGATTTTTTACAAAAAAAATCAGCTTTAATTTCAGAATTTTCAAGAAACGTCTTTCCATTTTCTGCTGGACTCTCGATACTGAGGCTTAAAGGGGAAACTTTTTCTATCGTTTTAGGTATTAAATCGCTTATCTCTTTGAATTTACCATCATTATGAGTTCCAATTAAAATTTTATTAAATTTATGCATATTCATCTAGAAATTAAATAATTTATGATTATATAGCAATTATGGCTGATTTAAATGACGAAGATAGAGAAAATAAAGAGTCTAAATCTATTAAAGATGAGAGCAAAGAACTGTCTATTGAAGAAAAACTGAAAGATACAGAGGATAAACTTTTAAGGTCTCTTGCTGAACAAGAAAATCAACGAAGTAGATTTGAAAAAGAAATTAAAGAGGCAATTGATTTTGGTGGTTTTAGTTTCGCTCGAGAAAACTTGGCCATTTTAGATAACTTACAAAGAGCCCATAATTCAATAAAGAATGATCCTAATCTAAAAAATAATAAAGATTTAAGTAAATTTTTAAAAAATATTGAAATTATAGAAAAAGATTTGTTATCAATATTTAAAAAAAATAAGATAGAAAAAATTAATTCTTTAAATAAAAAATTTGACCCTAATTTTCATCAAGCAATGGTAGAAATAGAGGATGATAATGTCGAAATTGGAACTATTGTTCAAGAAATACAGCCGGGATATATGTTTGGGGATAGACTGCTAAGGCCCTCAATGGTTGCGGTATCTAAAAAAAAAGACCACAAAAACAAGGATAAAAATGAGAAAAAATAGCAAATACCACCTTGTAGAAAAGAAAATAACACCCATATATGAGATATCATGAGTAGAGTAATTGGAATAGATTTAGGCACTACAAATTCTTGCGTAGCAATAATGGAAGGAAAGCAAGCCAAAGTTATTGAGAACGCAGAAGGGCAAAGAACTACACCATCTGTGGTAGCCTTTCTTGAAAAAGATGAAAAATTGGTTGGACAACCAGCAAAAAGACAGGCTGTTACAAATCCAAATGATACAATTTTTGCTGCTAAAAGATTAATAGGCAGAACCTTTGATGATGACTCTGTTAAAAAAGATGTAGAAAAAGTTCCATTTAAAATAGTTAAGTCAGATAAAAACGATGCTTGGATAGAAGCAAAAGGAAAAAAATATTCTCCATCACAGATATCGGCATTTATTCTTCAAAAAATGAAAGAAACAGCAGAAAAATATTTGGGGCAACCTGTTACAAAAGCTGTAATAACAGTACCAGCATATTTTAATGATGCTCAGAGACAAGCTACAAAAGATGCAGGAAAAATTGCAGGTCTTGAAGTTTTAAGAATTATAAATGAACCTACTGCTGCATCATTGGCATATGGACTAGATAAAAAAGGTGGAAAGAAAATTGCTGTTTATGATCTTGGTGGAGGTACATTTGATGTTTCAATTTTAGAAATTGGGGACGGGGTTTTTGAAGTAAAATCGACAAATGGTGATACGTTTTTAGGTGGTGAAGATTTTGATGATACAATAGTTGATTATTTAGTATCTGAATTTAAAAAAGACAATGGCATTGATTTAAAAAGTGATAAATTAGCACTTCAAAGATTAAAAGAGGCAGCAGAAAAAGCAAAAATAGAATTATCGTCTGCAGCTCAAACAGAAATAAATCTTCCTTTTATAACTGCTGATAAAACAGGCCCTAAACACATAAACTTAAAATTTACGAGAGCTAAACTTGAGGCTCTTGTAGAAAGTTTAATTGAAAGAACCCTGGAGCCGTGCAAAACTGCTCTTAAAGATTCTGGATTTTCTGCAGCTGAAATAAATGAAATTGTTCTTGTAGGTGGGATGACTAGAATGCCAAAAATTGTTGAAACTGTTAAAAATTTTTTTGGAAAGGAACCGAACAAAAGTGTAAACCCTGATGAAGTAGTTGCAATGGGTGCTGCTATTCAAGCAGGAGTATTACAAGGAGACGTAAAAGATGTTTTGCTTTTAGATGTTACTCCTTTGTCACTGGGCATAGAAACTCTTGGAGGAGTTTCAACAAAACTAATTGATAAAAACACAACTATACCAACAAAAAAGAGCCAAATTTTCTCTACTGCTGAAGATAATCAACCTGCAGTATCTATAAGAGTTCTTCAGGGTGAAAGAGAGATGGCAGCAGATAATAAAATTTTAGGAAACTTTGAACTTGTTGGAATAGCGCCTGCTCCTAGAGGTGTTCCTCAGATTGAGGTAACTTTTGATATTGATGCAAACGGTATAGTTAATGTTTCTGCTAAAGATAAAGGTACTGGTAAAGAACAAAAAATTCAAATTCAAGCATCTGGTGGACTATCAGATGAGGAAATAAATAATATGGTTAAAGAAGCTGAAGCAAATAAAGAGACTGATAAGAAAAAAAGAGAGTCGGTAGATTCAAGAAATCAAGCAGATACCATGATTCACTCTGTTGAAAAAAACCTTAAAGAACACGGATCAAAAATTAGTGAAGCTGAAAAAAAGGCAATTGAAACATCAATATCTGATCTTAGAAATGCTTTGAAAGGAACAGATTCTGAAGAAGTTAAAAAGAAAACGCAGGCTTTAATCCAGGCTTCTATGAAATTAGGAGAAGCAGTATATAAAAACCAACAAAAGTCTAATGAGAAAAACCCAGATAAAAAAGACGCAAAAAACGATAAAGAAAAAGATAATGTTGTTGATGCAGAAGTTGTAGACGCAAAAGAAGATAAAGAAAAAAGAGCCTAAGACAAATTATTAGGAGCAAAGCTTCTTATGGCAAAAAGAGATTATTACGAAGTCTTAGGCGTAGGCAAATCAGCCCAAAAAGAAGAAATCAAAAAAGCTTATAGAAAATTAGCGCTTAAATTTCATCCAGATAAAAATAAAGGTGATAAAGGCGCAGAAGATAAATTTAAGGAAGCTAGTGAAGCCTATCACGTACTATCAGATGATAAAAGGAAAGCTAATTATGATCAATTTGGTCATGCAGCTTTTCAAGGAGCTGGTGGGCAAGGAGGTTTTGGTAATTTCGATTTTTCTTCATCCTTTTCAGATATTTTTGAAGATGTTTTTGGAGACCTAGGTGAATTTGGTTTTGGATCTTCAGGAAGATCAAGAAGAGGGAGATCTAATTATAGAGGAAATGATCTTAGATATGATATCTCAATTGATTTAAATGATGCTTTCACAGGAACTGAAAAAAAAATAAATTACACTACATATAAAAAGTGCAAGACATGTGCTGGAAGTGGTGCAAAAGCAGGTTCGAAACCTTCTACTTGCAATTATTGCGGCGGACAAGGAAAAGTAAGATCTAGCCAAGGTTTCTTTACTATACAACAAACTTGTCCTGAGTGCAGCGGAGAGGGAGAAAAAATAACAAGCCCCTGTAATAACTGCAACGGAATAGGCAAAGTGCAATCCAATGAGTCTGTTTCAGTAAAAATTCCAAAGGGAGTTGATGACGGAACAAGAATAAGGCTTGCTGGTAAAGGAGAAGCTGGATCAAAAGGTGGGGCTTATGGAGATCTATATTTGTTCGTATCAGTTGAGCCTCATAATATTTTTAAAAGGGCTGAAGAAAATCTTTATTATGAATTGCCAATCTCAATAGCAGATGCTGCATTAGGAACGACTGTTGAGGTACCTTCAATTGATGGTGGTAAAACAAAAATCAAAATTCCTTCTGGAACCCAAAGCGGAAAACAGTTAAGACTCAAAGGAAAAGGAATGCCAATCTTGAGAAGAAATCTATCAGGAGATTTATACATTAGAATTTTGACTGAAGTGCCAACTTCATTAACCAAGAAACAAAAAGAATTGCTTACTGAATTTAAAAATTTAGAGGATACAAAATCAAATCCCTTAATTAGAAGTTTTTTTGATAAAGCAAAAAAATTCTGGAAAAATTAAATGAAAAAAGTTAATTTAGCTATTACAGGTTGCTTTGGAAGAATGGGCCAACAACTTATAAAATCCTCAAAGAAATCTAAAAATTTCAAATTGATTTCTTTAACAGAAAATAGGATAGTAAATAAAAAAGTATCTGGCTTAATACCTCAACTTAATACAAAGATAGCATTTAAGAATGTGAATGTGATCATAGATTTTACAGTACCGAAATGTACTTTAGAAGTTTTAAGGATCGCCTCTAAATTAAAAAAAAAAGTAGTTATTGGAACAACAGGTTTTTCTCAAAAAGAAGAAAAATTAATAAAAAAATATTCTAGAAAAATACCAATACTTAAAGCGGGAAATATGAGCCTTGGTGTAAACCTGTTAGTTTATTTGACTGAAATTGCTTCAAAATCTTTAACAAATAGTTTTTTAAGTAAAATCTACGAAGTTCATCACAAACAAAAAAAAGATCATCCATCTGGTACTGCTTTAATGCTTGGGCAGGGAATAGCCAAAGGAAAAAATAGAGATTTAAATAAGATAATTGGAAAAAAATATTTAAATAAAAAAATTTTTCCATATGGCAAAAAAATAAACTTTAATTCACTTAGAAAAGGCAAGATTATTGGCGAACACGAAGTGAGGTTTTCAAACGGAAAAGAAATAATAACTTTAAACCATGAGTCATTTGACAGAGCCTTATATGCAGAGGGTGCATTGACTGCTGCAAAATGGTTAGTAAACAAAAAACCAGGTTTATACACAATGAGAAATGTTTTAAATTTCAAATAAATTTAAAACAATGAATCAAATAAATAGAGCAAAAATAGTTTTACGCATCTTAAATAAAATTTATCGTAAAACACCTATTCCTTTAAAACATAAAAATACATTTACTCTTTTAATTTCAGTTACCTTATCAGCTCAAACAACAGATCTAAATGTGAATAACGTAACAAAAGATATTTACAAAAAATATTATAAACCTGAACATTTCGTTAAAATAGGAAGAAAAAAAATTGAGAGACTCATTAAAAGTATTGGCCTTTTTAGAAATAAAGCTAAAAGTGTCTATTTGTTATCAAGGCAATTAATAAAAAAACATAAAGGCAAGGTACCAAAAAATTTTAAAGATCTTGAGAGTTTACATGGAGTGGGTCATAAGACTGCTAGTGTTATAATGTCTCAGAAATTTGGTATACCTGCTTTCCCTGTTGATACTCATATTCACCGCCTTGCCCAAAGATGGGGATTAACAAATGGCAAGAATGTAATTCAAACAGAAAAGGATCTAAAAAGATTGTTTCCTAAAAAATCCTGGAATAAACTTCATCTTCAAATAATTTTCTATGGCAGACAGTACTGCAAAGCAAGAGAGTGCTACGGTCTAACTTGTAAAATCTGTAGTACTTGTTATCCTAATCGAAAAAAACCTATGAAAACAAAAAAAGCTTAATATGAAAATCCCAAAAAATTTAGAACCCATAATATCAGGATTATCAGCGGCAATAGTTATCGGTATTCTTGCCTTTTTAACACTTAGAACATCTGCTGGCATATGGTTAATGTTTTCATTTGGAGCAACCGTTTTTTTAGTATTTGTTTTGTATAATTTAGAGACTTCACAACCAAAAAATATATTTTTTGGACATTTGGTATCTGTTTTAGTTGGAATAATTTTTAATGAGACAATTGGTTTTTCATTTTATTCGCTTGGTTTATCTGTTGGATTTGCTGTAGCCTTGATGGTTTATTTGAGAGTCATGCATCCGCCTGCAGCGTCAAATCCATTAGTGGTTTTATTTACGGATGTTTCATTTGAATATATATTATTTCCAGTAATATTAGGTACTTCAGCAATAATTATTATGTCTATTTTAATAAACAAAGTAATTCTAAAAAGAAAATATCCTAATAAAGGTTTTTGGTTATATTGATTTCAAAAATTTATTAAGAGCTTCTAATAGGTTTTCGTTATATTCCATCATATGATCATCATCTTTTGGAAAATAAGAGTATTTTGGTTCATTAGCTTCTAAAAAAACTTTTTTTCCCATATGAAACGGAACAATTTTGTCATTTTCTCCATGCATGACTAGAATTGGTATTTTAATATTTTTCAATTTTTTTATAGTTTCGTATCTATCTTTGAGTAAAAGTGAAACTGGCAAATAAAAATAATAATGTTTCCCTGCATCAACCATTGATGTAAAAGGCGACTCTAATATAATACCTGCAAATTTTTTGTTTTGTGCAATTTCAGTAGAAACGCCAGTACCAAGCGACTCTCCATAAATAATGATTTGTCTATCTTCAATTTTCTGTTTATTAAGCCAATCCAATGTATCTCTGGCATCCTGGTATAATCCTTCTTCTGTAGGACTACCTTCGTTACCGCTGAAACCTCTATAGGCTACGATCAAAAAATTTATATCAAAATTTTTAATCAAATTTAATTTATAAATTCTATTTCTTAAATCACCAGCATTCCCATGAAAAAATACTAAAGTTTTTTTTTGTTTAAGATCCTTTATATGAAACCAGGCTTTTAATTTTTTACCATCAGATGTGGAAATGAAAACTTCTTCATAAGAAAAATTAGCTGTATCTGTGTTATAATTATTTTCAAATGGATGATAAAGAAGATTTCTTTGGTAAAAAAATACAAAAATTAATACGAGCAAGTAACATAAAAAAATTATAGTTACTGAGGTAAACATATATTTAATTTTTTTTTGCAAAATACACACCAAGTAAAACCAAGACGCCCCCCAAATAATGAGACATAAAAAGTTTCTCATTAAAAAAGAATATTCCGTAAAATGCACCATAAACAACAAATAGATATAATGTGAATCCAGTAATTGAAGCTCCTAGATATTTTTGAATTTTACTATAAAGAATAAATGCAATTATTCCGGGGGATACTGCTGCAATTGTGATCCAAAATAAAGGTATAATCTCGAAATTAAATTTTTCTCCAAGAAAAAATGACTCGTAAAGATAGAAGGGAAGCAAAGAAGCAGAACCAAAAAAAGCTATCAATGTAAATTTAGTAAAAAGATTAAACTTAGATTTCCAGTGTAAAACATAAACTGAATATAAGGCCCATGATATTGCTGCGCCTAAAATCCATATGTCTCCCTCGACAAAATCTAAATTTAAAAGGGTAGATAATTTACCATTCGAAATAACTACAAGAACACCAATAAATGCAAAGAAAAATCCAATTGCCTGTAAAAAATTAATTTTCTCTTTGTAAAAAAAAGTTGAAAGCATGACTATAAAAATAGAGGAAGAGGTATAAATTAGTGACATATTCAAAACAGTTGTAGTTTGTCCTGCCACGTAAGGAAAAATACTACAAAGACAACAACCGGTAAAGCCAAGAAAAAAAAGTTTTAAAAACTCAGATTTAAGATGTTTATAATTTTTAATTATTGGTTTATAAAAAAAAGGAGCCATTAAAATAAAAACTAAAGTCCATCTCCAAAAACCTAGGGATGATGGAGGGATATAAGATGCAGCCCCTCTAGCAATTGCAAGATTACTGGCCATAAAAATAGGTTGAATTAAAAGTAGAAAGAACGGGACTAAACTATTATTTTTTTTCAAAGAAGGCTTCATAAATCATCATACAAATTACTAAGCCCATTAGGATATAAACCGGAAGAACATCAATAAAACCAATCATCATTGATCTGGTCAAAGTTGTAGCTAATCCAATTAAGAAAGCTATAGCTAAACCACATCCTATTATAGTTGTTATTTTATTCATTATCCTTACAATTTTTCTCTAACCAATTAGCAACTCCTAAAAATCTTAGGTCATCAAGTTTGTTTCCGACCAATTGAACTCCTAATGGTAGGTTATTTTCTCCAGTAAGTAAAGGTAACGAAATTGTTGGTAAACCCATATAGGTCCAGATTGTGCAAAACTCTGGGCTTCCTGTAAACTTAAGTCCTTTGTCTGCAACTCCAGTTGATGAGGGTGTAATTATACCGTGGTAGTCTTCAAAAACCTCGCTGTAAGATCTATAGCTTTGCTCCATAAAATCTTTTGCCTCAGTGTACTGATTTGCCGAATATTTTAAACCACGTTCAATCGCTTCAATCAATTTTTTTCCAAGCTTATTTTTAGAATTCTTATAATATTTTTGGAAACTATTAGCCATGTCGGTTTCGTGAATTACTTGATGATGTTTATGAATATCTTTAAAATAGGAAGGTTCATCAAATACTTCTATATATTTTTTTAAATTCTTAATCAAAAATTCAAAAGCTTTTTGTGAATCTTTATCAATATTCTTCCATTTTGCTGTTTTATAAAATATAAATTTTGGATCAAAATGAGGACCTTTTTTACACTCTTCCAACATCTTGTCGGCAGAATAATGAACTGTGTCTTTATCGTATAAATCCTTTTTTATAAGACATTTGCTTAGAAGAGCAATATCTTCAACGTTTTTTCCAAATACTCCAACCTGGTCAAGTCTAGATGATTGTCTCAATATTCCATTCCTGGATATTAAGCCAAAAGAAGGTTTGTAACCTACCACGCCACAATAAGAAGCTGGTCTAATTACAGATCCTTTTGTTTGAGTTCCAATTGACAAAGGGGTCATGTGTGCAGCTACAGCGGCGGCAGAACCACTTGATGATCCGCCTGGCGTTCTTGTTTTGTCATGCGGATTAGTAGTTTTCCCTGGATCAAAATATGCAAACTCAGTAGTAACTGTCTTGCCCATAATGATTGCACCAGATATTTTCAAAAGATTAACAACTTCTGCGTCTGCACTTTCGGATATACCTTTTCTTAAAACAGTTCCGCATTCAGTCGGCATATCTTGAGTTCCAATAATATCTTTAACACCAATTGGCAATCCGTGAAGAGGTCCTAGGGGTTTTCCAGATTTTCTATATTCGTCTTTTTCTTCTGCTTTTTCTAACAAAAGTTTTTTATCTAAATAAGCCCAAGCTTTTACATCTTTATCAAACTTATCAACTCTTTTAAGATACTCTTTACAAGCATCAACGCATGAGATCTCGCCACTTTTTAATTTTTCAACTAGCTGAATAGCTGAAATTGAAAGAACATTGCTCATAGTTTTTAATTAATTTGCAAATAGTGTTTCTGGTAACCAAAGTGCTATACCCGGGAACATATACATCAAGAACATAGCAAAAATTACAATTAGTAAAAATGGCATGATGCCTTTAAATATTTCAAGTAATTCTACATTTCTACTTTGCACACCTTTTAAATAGTAGGCCGACATGGCCATTGGTGGTGTTAAAAATGAAGTCTGTAAATTTAAAGCTATTAACATAGCAAAGAAATATGGGTTCACACCAAAAAATTCAACAAGTGGTAAAAATATTGGAACAAAAATTATTAGAATCTCCGTCCATTCAAGAGGCCATCCTAGTAAGAAAATAATTATTTGAGTTATAATTAAAAATTGCCATGGCTGTAGATTCATAGATTTAAAAAAATGCTCAAATACTTCATGCCCGCCTAAATAGGAAAACACTGATGCAAACGTCCAGGATCCTACAAACAACCACATAATCATTGCTGTAGTTTTAGCAGTTAAAAAGACAGATTCTTTAAAATTTTTCCACTTAAGAGTTCTATAAAAAATAGATAAAACAATTGAACCAAATGCTCCGACTGCAGCTGCCTCAGCAGGTGTTGCTAGTCCAGCTAAAATAGTTCCTAAAACTAATATGATTAAGGAGAACAATGGTACAAAAGAAACTAATACTTCTCTTATTATAACTGATCTTTCGGGTATTTCTTCCTCTTTAGGTTTTGGTGCTAGTTCTGGTTTAAAGTAGGCTAAAATCATAACATAAAGTATATAAAGTCCAGCCAACATTAAACCTGGGAATATAGCTGCTGCAAATAACCTAAGCGGAGACAACTGAGCTATCACAGCATAAACTATTAACATTATACTTGGTGGGATTAAAATACCAAGACACCCTCCAGAACAAATTACTCCTGATGAAAATTTTTTATCATATCCAGCTCTTATCATAGCTGGCCAAGCTAATAATCCCATCAATGTTACTACCGCGCCAATTATACCTGTAGCCGTTGAAAATAATGCGCAAGTAATTAAAGCTGCTACAGCCATAGATGCAGGTAGTTTGTGAGATGCAAGTCTAATTGCAAAAAATAATCGTGAAACTATACCGGCACGCTCAACCAGATATCCCATAAATAAAAATAATGGCACTGCAGTTAAAACGTTATTATCCATTATTGTGTATGTATTAGAAACTAGAAGATTGAAAATTCTATTGTCAAATAAATGTTCCATTTGAGCTGGATCGTAATAAGCATAATAACCAAATCCAACCCCCATTGCCAAAAGTGTGAATGCAATTGGAAATCCTAATAAAACAGCAAAAAGAAAGACTCCCATCATCATTATTGCTATTTCAGGATTTGTTAAACTAAATAACATCTTTTTGATCCTCATCTTGTGAAGTTCTCATTAACATTTTTTCTGTTTCTTCTGCTGCTACAACTGATCTTGCTGGCCAATGCCCAGTTTGAATACAAATTATGCATCTAAAAACTTCACTAATTCCTTGAATAGTCAAAGATAAGCCCGACAACGGTATGAATGTTTTTGCCATATAAATATTTATTTGTGCTGGACTATTCCAGCTAGTCTCTTTTATCTTCCAAGCTTGAGCTGCATAATCATAGCCGTAAAAAACAAGCGCCAAAACTCCTGGAAAAAAAAAGACAAAATATAAAACTAGATCAATCTTAGCTTGTGTTTTAGGTTTAAAAAGTCTGTAAATTACATCTCCTCGCACATGCGCCTCTGTTGAAAGAGTATACGCAGCTGCCATCATAAAAATTCCCGCATACATTTGTAAACTAAAATCAAAATTCCAAAGTGTTGGGGCATTAAATGCATATGCCATAATTACCTCGTAACAAGTTCCGCCCATTAAAACTACTATGCACCATGAAAATGCTTTCCCTAAAGACGTGCTTAACGTATCTGCAAAATGTATGTATTCTCTCATCATGAATATTCTTAAGCTATTATAATTTCTTTTGAATTGCCATAAAAAAAGGGGGCTACAAAAAGCCCCCTTTAGTTTTTTAAAAGCTATTAAATTTTTACTTTAGCTAAAGAACCGAACTCATTTTCATAAGCCAGTCTGTAATTAGGCTGATTCATCAGCAAGTATTTCATTACTCTTTTAGCGTAAGCTTTTTGTGAGTCTACAATCTTCTTAAAGAAAGGATCTTTCTTATTGAAATCTCCAATAACTTTATCCCATCCTTTTAATTGTTGAGCTAAAATCTCATCAGAAGTTTGATAAACGTTTACTTTGTGTTGGTTCATCAATTTAGATAAGTCAGCTGAGTATCTCACTAATGCTTTAAAGTAGTTGTCTGTATTCGCAGCATAAGCAGCATTTTTTAGAATAGCCTGATGTTGTGGGCTTAATCCGCCAAATGTTTTCTTATTGATTGGAATTTCAAACATCTCTTGAGATTGGTGGAAGCTACCTAAGTGATAATGCTTAGATACGTCTTGCATACCAAACTGT
>PAGZ01000003.1 GCA_002704625.1 Candidatus Pelagibacter sp. | reverse complement strand
CAAATAATAAATAACAAATTTAATATTTATTACTTATCAACTATTACTACTAATTATTTCTTTCTGTCTACTATGGTTGCAGACCATTGAGCATCTGCCATTTTTTTATCCCGCACAAATGCTGTACCTTTATACTTCCATACTCTCCCATGTGATCTAATTGCTTCTATATTAAGTTCCAAAGTACAGTCTGGTATAACTGGATTTCTAAATCTTGCCTTTTCAATTGTCATTAAAAAAACTAACTTATTATCATAAGTTGCTTTATCTAGTCCATGAGCAGTTAATGCAGCTGCAGCTTGTCCAAAAGCTTCAACAATTAAAACACCTGGCATGACAGGTTCGCCTGGAAAATGACCATTAACAAAAAAACTATCTTTTTTTACATTAACAATTGCAGTTGCAGAAAAAAGTTTTTTTATATCTCTCAATTCATCTATCAAGAGCATTGGCTCTCTATGTGGAAGTAAATCTTTTATTTGTTCTTTATTTAAATTAGTCATCTAATTTATTATCTTTTAAAAATTTTCTAATATCTTTGGCAGGATACCCCATCACTTTTGTATTTGAAGGAATATTTTTAATTACTCCACTACCCCCTCCTATTTGAACTTTATCTCCAATTATTAAATGACCAGAAATTCCAGCTTGACCTCCTATCATAACATTATTTCCAATTATTGAGCTACCTGCAAACCCTACTTGGCCAGTAATAATGCAATTTTTACCAATTTTAACGTTATGAGCTATATGAACTTGATTATCCAGAAAAGTACCATCTCCTATAATTGTATTTGATAGTGAACCTCGGTCTATTGTGTTATTACATCCTATTTCAACGTTATTTCCTATAATAACAGCTCCAATATGCGGATATCTAATATTTTTTAGTTTTCCAGGAAAGAAACCAAAACCCTTTTTACCAACAATCGCACCATCTAAAATATTTGTATTTTTGCCTATTATAGAGTGTTTAATTATTACATTATTTCCAATCTTGCAATTATCTCCAATAACTACGTTTTGTTCTAATATTGAATTGTGACCTATAGAACAATTCTTACCTATCTTTACATTTTTTCCAACAAGTACATTTTGACCAGCTTGTAATCTATTGGATCTATTACTTTTTAATTCCTTCACAGATTTATCGAAAACATCATCAAAAGCTGTTGGGTAAAATAACAAAGTAATTTTGGCAACTGATAATAATACATTGGGCACTTCTATTATAAAAACCTTTTCTGAGATAAATTTTTTACATTTTGGATTTGTTATAATTACTTTCGATTTCGTTTTCTTAAGATATTTTAAATATTTTGTTGAATGTAAAAAGGAAATATCTTTGCTATCAGATTTATGCAGTTCTTTTATATTATTTACTTGAAAATTTGTTTTAATTTTTTTTTGTTTAAGCAAAGCAAGGATGTCATTTATTTTAACATTATTTCTTTTTATAAAAAATTGATTATTCATTTTAAATTTAATATATTTTTTTGATCATTCAATAAACTAATAATTTTATTTGTTATATCTAAATCTGTTTTTCCAACAACAATATTTTTTTTTGGAATAACTAAAGAAATTGAATTCTTATCAACATAATTTGTTATAATAGGGTTTAAAAAGCTTAAGATTTTTTTTGTATTTTCTATTTTGATATTATTTAGATTTTCAAGAGATTGCTTTTTATCTTTTCTGAAATTTTTAATTTCCTCAGACAATAGATTCAATTTTTTTTTAAATTCCCCTTCATCAAGTATATTTTGTTGAGCTATAAGGGATTTTTCTTTATTTAATAATACTGCCTCAACTTTTTTATATTTTAAAGTATTTTCATTATTTTTGCTATTTATATAATCATTAAGAATTTTACCTATTTCAGACTGATTAAGTACTAAATTAATATCAATGTAAACTATTTTACTATATGAATTTGGTACTAAAGTTACCATAAAAATAAAAAAAAATAACAATCGTCTCATTTAAAAAGATGTGCCTATTCTAAATCTAAAAGACTCAGTGTTATCGCTAGGTTCAGAGCTTAGAGGTATTGCGTATGAAAAAGATAATGGTCCTATAACTGTAAACCAATTTACCGATACACCTGTTGCTGATCTTATCTTTCTTGACTCTAATGAGCTATCATAATCAACCTCCCAAAGTGCTGCAGCATCTAAAAACAAGCTTAGATCAACATTTTCATTTTCACTTAGAATATTGGGTAATGTTGTATTAAAATTGACTGCTGAGCCAAAATTTCCACCAACATATTCATCTCCGTCTTTTGGACCAAAACGACCAGCTTCAAAGCCTCTTAATTTACTTGAAGGTATATATACTCTTCTAGATACTCTAGCATGATCATCTATTGAATTTACAGACTTGAAAAAAAATTTTCCTGAAAGTATGAGGTTATCTGAAATAGAGTGATATTTTGATAAATTCAGAGTATTTTCTATTGATAAATCATCAGAGTACAAAGGTAGCACTTGTTTAAGGTTTATTTTATATCCATCACTAGGTTGAAAATTTTGATCTAATTTATTTAGTGTTAAATTATAGGTAAATAAATTTTCTAAGTAATCTCCCTCTTGTTTTTTTTTATAATCTGATGCAGTTGAAGATGTTTCTAGTTTTTCATAATAGGTAGATAAATCAATATTTATAAAGAAATCATCATATTGCTGAAATCCTGTCCCGATACTAAATCCAGTTCTTGAAGTTTTAAAACCACCTGTATTTAAAAAGTCAGAACTAGTGCTTTCCAATACTGTATTTAAAGATCTATCTGAATTTTTGAAATTAGGATTTACAACAGAAAATTTTCCTTTTATTTCATTTTCAGATAATGATAAGTTTGTTAATAGTTTAATTCCTTTTCCAGCATAATTGCTCTCCGTAATACCTGCAGTAATTGTTGCGCCCGATGTACCTGTTCCTGCACCAGCAAAAATTTCACCTGTGGGCTTTTCTTCAACAGTAATATCAATAATTTTTTTTTGTTTATCAAAGTTAGCAGTTTTGATTTCAGATTTTATAGACCTAAAAATTCTTTTTGATTTTATTTTATCAATAGATCTTTTAAATAACAATTCATTAAATGCATCACCTTCATCTACAATTAATGAGTTTCTGATAACTTTTTCTTCAGTAATAAAATTTCCAAAAACATTAATTTGATCAATATAAGTTTTTTCAATGTTTTCAAATATAAACTCTACATTTAATTGGTTATTTTCTAGGATTACAAGATTATACTTCGTATTTAAAAAAACATATTCTTCTTTTATTGAAATTTTATCAATTTTTTTTGAAACATCATTAAGGGTTTTACGGGAGAATTGTTCACCATTTAATTTTTTAATTAATTTATTAATTTTTTTAACATTCTCAGGTTTAAACTTATCATCAAGTTGAATACTTACATTTTTAAAGAAAAACTTTTTACCCTCTGAAATATTAAAATTCAAATCGAAATATTGATTATTGATGTTTTTTGCAAATGTTGACTTAATTTTTACATTGTAAAAGCCTTTATTTTCATAATATCTTTTCAATAAACTTTCATCTAATTCGACCCTTCTCTCATCTAAGTACTTATTGGATGTAATTATCTTCCAAAACTTACCCTCCTCTGATTTTATTATATTTCTTAATTTCGAGTCTTTAAAAACATTGTTACCGTTAAAATTGATTTTTTTAATTATAGCCCTTTCACCTAAATCAAAATTGTAAAATATCTCAATAGAATTATTTTCATTTCTAATAATATTTACTTTTAGTTCTGAAAAATAGAAACCATTTGCTCTAACAGTATTTAAAAGAAAGTTTTTTTCTTTATTTACATTATTTAATAAAAAAGGGTATTTTTCACTTTTTTTAGTTATATCATTGAGCCTTTTTAAAAGCTCTTTGTTTTTTACACCAGTAATTTTAATTGATTGTATTATAGGATTTTCAATAACCTCGATTATTAAATTTTTATTATCTGAAAATATTTTTACATCCTTAAAATAATTAGTTTGATATAATTTTTTAATTACTTCATTTAATTGATTTTGATCAATATCACTGTTAATATCTAAATTTGAAAACATAATTACAGTTTCGTAAGAAAGTCTTTCATTACCTTTGAGAATTATGCTCTGGTATTTTTCGGCATAAATAGATTTTGAAAAAAATCCCAAAAAAAAAGTTAGCAAACAAAAAAATTTAAATAATGTTTTATTCATTAATTCAATCAATAAATTTGTTTATTTTGAGGTAATTATTTACTTTATCTACCATAGATTTTATTTCATTTATATTCTTTGGAGAAATCTTATAATATTTAGTAAAATAAGGTTTTTTTAATAGTTTTATCATTTGTTTATGTAATGAAATATATGAAATACGATTATTTATGTAACTTTTAACTAAATAATCATTAATAGAAATTAAAATAATCTCAAAAAAAGTATCATTGAAATTATATTTTAATATTTTTAATAATGGAAAATTTCTTTGATTTGGTTTAAAAAAATTTTTACCATTTAATTTAGATAAATTTAAATCTTTATCCTTAAAATTAAATTTTTCATTTTCGCCACACAGTACGTTTAGTATAGGAATTTCCATTGTTGTATCATGAGCTAAAAGTTTAGTAAGTCCTTTTTTAAAATGAACAATAGCATGTATGTATGATTTAGGATGAATTAGTATGTCAAATTTGTTAATATTTAAATTAAATATTTTTTTCGCCTCTATCACTTCAAAAATTTTATTCATCATTGTTGCAGAGTCTATTGATATTTTTTTTCCCATTTTCCAGTTTGGATGTTTTAAAGCAAATTTAGGCTTTACATTTTTTATTGAACTTAATTTTTTATTTAAAAAAGGACCACCCGATGCAGTTAAGTATATTTTTTTAATATTTTGATTATTTTCATTTTTTATTAAAGACCATATTGAAAAGTGTTCAGAGTCTAAAGGGATAAAATTTACATTATTTTTGTTCAACTCTTTTTTAATAAATTTCCAACCACATACAATTGACTCTTTGTTTGCAATTGCTAACATTTTTGAATACTTAATAATTTGAATAGTCGGTTTTAAACCATCGATACCAGAAATTGCATTAATTGTTACATCTGCTTTTTTTTTTATCTTTTTGAGGGCATCTTCTAAATTATAAAAAACATTTATATTTTTACGATAAAATTTTTGTTGATATTTGCTAGATTCAATATGATCAAAAATTACTACATTTTTTACATTAAAGGTTACTGCTTGATTATATAATTTTTTAATATTTTTATTTGTTGTAAGGAGTGTTATTTGTATTTTGGTTTTATTATTTTTTACTACTTTCAAAGTTGATTGACCTATTGATCCAGTAGAACCCAACAAAAATAAATTTTTTTTCATTTAGATAGAAATAAGTATTAATCCAACCGGTACAGCTAACAAAATCCCATCAATTCTGTCTAGAACGCCCCCATGTCCTGGTAAAAATGATCCGGTGTCATTTATATTTGCTTTTCTTTTTAAATAAGAAATTGCTAAATCGCCTATCTGCGAAAATGCAGAAATAAGTAAAATAAATATAATTTCATTTAAATAAATTGTTATATATTCATGATAACTATTTAAAAATAATATTCCAATTACTACAGATACAATAAATGAACCTGCAGAACCTGCATATGTTTTGTTTGGGCTAATTTTGGTTAATCTTTTACCACCAATTGTCTTTCCAAAAATATAACCCCCAATATCTGTTGATATACATAACAGTATTATAAAAAGAAGTGAGACTTTTTTAGTTTCAAATAATGGTATTAAATGAAGTAATATGATTAGAGAGAAAAAAGTAAGATAAATTAACGATAAAAAGAATGATGTAAATTTAGATAAATTCTTAACGAAAATTCTATTTAAAATATCATTAAATTCTAGTAATGCAAAAAAAGTTACTATTATTATAAAGAATGACATAAAAAAAATATTAACAAATGACAAATAAAGCAAAATTATAAGAAAAAAAGAAGTCAAAACTCTCTTTGAAAAATTACTCATTTATAGCTCCAAAATTTCGTCTAATTTTATTAAATTTTATAATGACTTTTTTAAAATCATTTTTATTAAAATCTGGCCAAAGTTTTTTTACAAAAAAAATTTCAGTATAAGATAACTGCCATAAAAGAAAATTACTTAACCTATACGTTTCTCCTGTTCTAATTAATATTTCTGGATCAGGTATATTTTTTGTATATAAATGATTTGATATATTTTTTTCATTAACTGGAAGCATCAATATATTTAATTTTTTTACTGTACTTACAATTTCTTCTTTAGAACCATAATTTAAGGCAATATTTACATATAATTTGTAATTATTTTTTGTTTTAAGCTCAGCAGCACGTAATTTTTTTTTCAAAGATTTAGGGAACTTATTAATATTTCCTATTATTTTTAGTTTGACTTTTTTTTTATGAAAATTATCTAACTGTTGGTCAATATATTTCTCTAAAAGTAATATTAAAAATCTAATTTCTTTTTTTGGTCTTTTCCAGTTTTCTGTTGAGAAGGTATATAAAGTTAAATATTTTATATTTAATTTTATTGCAGTATTAATAATTTTTTCGACATTTTTTACTCCCTGACTGTGCCCATAATTTCTAGATTTTATTTTTTTTATTCCCCATCTTCCATTGCCATCCATAATTATGGCTACATGTTTAGGTGAATTCATATTGTCATTATTTCTTTTTCTTTCGATGATACTCTATCATCTATAACTTTTATTTGATTGTCGGTATGATCTTGAATAATTTTTTCGTTTTTTTTTACTTCATCTTCTGAAATTTCTTTATCTTTAAGTAATTTTTTTAATTCGTCATTGGCTTCTCTTCTTATATTTCTAATTGAAACTTTACACTTTTCGCCCATGGATTTAATTATTTTCTTTATCTCAGATCTTCTCTCTTCACTTAGATCAGGCACAGGCAATCTAATTAATTGTCCATCTATCTGTGGATTTAGCCCTAACTCTGACTTTTTAATCGCAGTGTCTATAAGGGCTACATTATTTGTATCCCAAACCTGTATATTTATACTTCTAGGTTCAGGTGTTGTAATGCTGCCTAATTGATTGATTGGCAATTTTTGACCATAAACATCAACTTTCACAATATCTAACATGCCTGCATTTGCTCTTCCTGTTCTTAATGAGCTTAGTTCACTTTGAAAAACTTCATAAGTTTTTGACATTTTATTATTGTATTTTGACTCCTCAAACATTACTCACCTATTTTTAGTCTAATAAAATTATTAATGTGTAAATTAGAAATTTCTAAGTTTTTAATAACATCCTTAACTTTCATTTTTGGTTCCATTACCCAATCTTGCGACATCAAACTATTTTCTTCTTTAAATTTATTAATTTTCCCTAAACTAATTTTCTTTGCTATATCATCAGGTTTGCCAGAATTTTTCAATTCTTCCTCTATTAAATTGATCTCTTTATTTATTATTTCTTGATCGATCTGATCTGCATTTAGCGCTATAGGATTTGATGCTGCAACATGCATTGATAATTGTTTTCCAAATAAGTTAATTTTATCAGATTTCTCAATAGTATTCAAAGATACAATTACTATTAATTTTGATACATTATCTTTAATTACTGAATGTTGATAAGCAAAATTCCTTGAGTTTTTTTCAGCTAAAGTTTTTGCTCTCCCAATTGTTATTTTTTCTCCAATTTTCGCTATTAAGGCAACTAAATTTTCATCCACAGTTTTATTATTATTCATGAAAGATTTTTTTAAATCTTCAATATTTGAGGAGTGGTGATTATTTAATTCGCTTAATTCTTTTACAAACTTAATAAAATCCTCGTTTTTTGCAACAAAATCTGTTTCGCAATTAACTTCAATTATAGACATTTTTTTTTCGTCACCAGAGGTAGCTACTACTCCTTCTGTTGCACTTCTGGACATTTTTTTAGAAGCCTTTGCTATACCTTTTACTCTCAAGATTTCAGCTGCCTTATCTAAATCACCATTTGACTCCTTCAATGCCGCATTACAATCTTTAAAGCCTGCACCTGTAGATTTTCTTAATTGTTTTACTTTTTCTATATCACTCATTTCATTTCCTGTAATAAAATTATGTTTATTAATTAAGTTTTATTTCTAGTTTTTCTTCTTTAGATTTTTCTGGTTTGGAAGTTTCAATATCTAAAGTTTTTGTATCTTTATCATCTGCAGTGCTTTGTTGTGCTTCTTTTTTAGCATTTAGTATTGTTTCTTTTAAAAGTGAGCAATACAAATCTATAGATCTTCTTGCATCGTCGTTTCCAGGAATTGGAAAATCAATACCATCCGGGTTGGAATTTGTATCCAGAATTGCAACTATTGGAATGCCTAGTTTAACGGACTCTTTAATTGCAAGAGACTCATAATTAGTATCAATTATGAATACTAGATCAGGTATTTTTTTCATTGCTGATATTCCACCAAGTGATCTTTGCAATTTATCTCTCTGAACACTCATTTTTAATAATTCCTTTTTAGTAAAACCTCTATTTTCTGATTTTAAATCAGTTTCTATTTTATCAAGTTTTTTTATTGAATTAGATATTGTTCCCCAGTTTGTAAGCATGCCACCCAACCATCTATAATTTACAAAATATTGGTCAGTTTCATTTGCAAGTTCTGCTATTGCTTCTGATGCTTGTTTTTTAGTTGATATAAATAAAATTTTTCCACCTGATGAAATAGTAGAATAGACTTTTTCTAACGCAGCTTT
>PAGZ01000002.1 GCA_002704625.1 Candidatus Pelagibacter sp. | reverse complement strand
CATAAATCATTATAAAAATTTTTGTAATTAAATTCTGATGAATAATTTTTTACCTTTAGATCGCCAATAACCTTTTTAATATAATTTTCTTCGGAAAGATTTTTTTCTTCAAATAATATTGAAAATGTATCAAGCTTCTTTGTATAATCTTTTGCAAATAATGTTATTAACGATGAGTCTATACCACCAGATAGTTGGCATCCAAGATTAACATCAGACATTAACTGATTTTTAACCGATGTCTCAAGTTTTTCCTCTAATTCCTTTAGCTTATTATTTTTTGTATCAGTATTTTTAGAGTAATTTTGAAAATCAAAATAAATTTTTTTTTCTACTTGATTATTTTCAAATTTTATAAATTCTCCTGGTAGCAGTAAATTCACCCCATTAACAAGAGTATTTGGTGGAGCTATGTACTTAAAAATAAAATATTCTGAGAGGTATTCTCTATTTAGTTTGAATTTGAAATTATTAATCCCTAAAAATGATTTTATTTCTGATGAAAATGAAAAGAAATTTTCATTTAGTATGTAATAAAGAGGTTTAACTCCAAATCTATCTCTTGCTAAAAAAATTTGATTTTTTTTAAGATCTAATATGCAAATTGCAAACATACCATTAAGCTTTTGCAGCGTATATTCTAATCCATATTTTTCATATAAAATTAAAATAATTTCGGTATCAGTTTTACTTTTAAAATCATAATTTGAGGAAATTAATTCGTTTTTTAAATTAAAAGCATTGTATATTTCCCCATTAAACATAATATAAATTGTCTCATCTTTATTTGTCATAGGCTGATGCCCATTTTCCGTAATATCTATAACACTTAATCTATTAAAACCTATTCCTCCATTAAATTTTGGAATTTTTTCTTTGTTATCAAAATTTTTTAATTGATTTTGATTATATGATAATGATTTTTTTTCAATTGATGAAAATAAAGCTAAACCACTATCGTCTGGTCCACGATGCTGTTGCAATTGCATCATCTTTGTAACCATTAATGGATCTATTTGATCCAGATTTCTATCAATATACCCAACAAATCCGCACATTTAATTATAATTTTAATTTCATAATTTTAAGTTACTATCTATTATAAACATTTACTATTTTTTCTACAAAAATAATATGTTTTTATTAGAAAAAAATGGAACTTACAAAAATTTTAATTTTTAGAGTATCAAGTCTTGGGGATTTTATACATTCAACACCTGCAATCGAATTAATTAGAAAAAAAAATCCAAAAGCTAAAATTTATTTTTCATCACAAAAAAAAAAGGTAATAGGATTTGTAACGCCTGACTTATTACCGTTTAAAAAAAAAATAATTGATAAATTTATTTTTTATAACAATAGCTACCTATCTTTATTATTTTTGTTGTTAAAAATTTTTTTTAAAAGATTTAATAAACTTTATTATTTAAATGAATTTACAACAAAATCTAGAGAAAAACGAGATTATTTATTTTTTAAACTATGTGGATTTAAAGAAATGTATGGTTTTAATTTAAATGGTAAAAATACTGATCAAGAGAGAAATGATTATAATAAATTTAATGAAACATATTATCTATGCCGTATTGTAGATAAAAATATTAAAAATTATCAAATATCCTACTCTGATCTTTTTCATAAAAATAAAAAAGTAAATGAAAAATATATAACAATTTCAATGGGTGGTAGAAATACCCTTAAAACATGGAGGTTTAAAAATTGGCAAATATTAGTTAAGAAAATAACCAACCAATTTCCTAATTTAAATATAAAAATAGTTGGAACCAAAAACGAGGTAGCTAGTGGAGATGTAATCTCTAAGATAAATAATAAAAGAATAATTAATATGTGTGGAAAAACTAATGTTAAATCACTTTTTAAATTAATAAATTCCAGTCGATATCACATATCTCATGATGATGGGACTATGCATGTAGCTAGTGTGTATAATAAACCAGGTGCTGTGATTTTCGGTCTTACCGCTCCAAAAGGAAAATGGTTTCCTTTAAATAAAAAACAAAAAATATTTTACCCTAAGAAAAATATAAATGACACAAAACCAAATTACGTTTTTAAAAGTATTAATAAAGATTTAAAAAAATTAAAGTAGATTTATAAATTTTTAATTAATCTTATTAACCCAGTATTTAAGAAGATCTTCTAATGTTTTTTCTATTGGGATCTTAGGTTCCCACCCTGTTAATTCTTTTAATTCAGTAGAATCCCCGTGTTGGTAAGCAATATCGATAGGTCTGTAGAATGGTTCATGAATTTTTTGCTTAACATCTTTAAGTTTACTTATCTCAATTAATTTATCAGTAAAATACTGCATTTTTCTTGGAGTATCCCCACATACATTGAAAATTTTTCCATTACATTTTTTATTTATCATCGCTAGATAGTAGGCATTTACAGTATCTCTAACATCAATTACAACTCTTACTGTTTCTAAATTTCCAATTAATAAATTTCTATCCTGTAAGTTTTTCATCATTCTTGCAACTTGATATGCATCTGAAGAAATTGAAAAATTTTTACCTCTACGTGGTCCAGTGTGAGAAAAAGCTCTAGTTATAAATCCTTTTATTTTTTTGTTGGTAAGTCTCTCTTGCATATAAAGGTCTGTAGCTGCTTTGGATGATGCATAAGGGTTAGATGGTAAAATTACGTCCTCAGATTTAATTTTTCTTCCATCACTACCAGTATTTCCATATACCTCAGAAGTTGAACAAAACATCAAATTACAATTTGGTTGATAATCTGAAACACACTGAATTAAATTTGCCGACCCCATAACATTGGTTTCCATTGTACCAACAGGATCAATAAAACTACTTGGTGGATGAGATTGAGCTGCTAAATGAAAAACTCCATCAAATTCATTTTCTTTAAAAATAGTCGTTAAACTTCTTAAATTTCGTAAATCAGAGTAAACCCATTTAATAGAATTATAAATTTCATCCTCTAAAACATCTCTAATGTCATTCTCTCTTCCATTGCTACACATTATTAAACCATAAGCAGTATGATTATTTTTGATTAAAAGTTCAGCCAAGTGAGGGCCCGCAAAACCTGTTATTCCAGTTATTAAGAATTTCATGTATTTTAGATATTTATTTTTAATAGTTTATAATGATCTCATTGTTAAGTGCAAATAAATTAATATAAGGTTTAATTTATTATTTCAAATTAATTTTGACGAACTAAAATTCTTTAATTTCTTTATTATTTTTACTTCTCCATTATTTTTTTTGACTATATTGTATCCTGCTAGCTCTTTTGCTTTGTAATCGGACCCTTTAAACAAAACATTAGGTAAGATCTCACCAATAGCTCTCTCAGGAGTTTTTTCTTTAAAAACTTCAACACTATCTACATCTTTAATCATTTTTAATGTATCGATCCTTTTTTTTAAATTTAAAATTGGTCTATTTCTACCTTTGATTTTTTTTATAGAGAGATCACTATTTAAAAGTACAATTAGTTTATCACATTTCTTCTTAGCTTCATTTAAAAGATGCAAATGTCCAGAATGCAAAACATCAAAACATCCATTTGTAACACCTATTTTAAGCTTTACTAATTTCCATAGCTTGACTTTAAGCTTAAGATCGACCAAATTATTTTCGCAAAACTCTTCAATTATTTTTTGAAATTCGATAAAAGATAAGACTGCTGTATGTTTTTTTTGAACAACTTTCCCACAAGCATAGGAAGCTATTTTGATACTATTTATTAAGTCGATATTATTAGAAAGTAAATAACTAAGCAAACCTATAAAAGTATCACCTGCTCCTGTAACATCATACACATTAACATCTATTTGAGGGATATTAATTTTTTTTCCTTTATTAAAAAATACTGATATTCCTTTTGAACCTTTTGTAACTACAAAATAATTTGCTTTTGTTTTGTTGAATAGTTTTAATATTGACTTTTTATTAACCGGTAATTTCTGATAATCAAAAAAATCGTAAAATTCCGTTAAATTTGGGCATATAAAATTTGAATATTTATAGACTTCAATATTTCTATTTTTAGGATCAGTAAAAATATTTTTTTTACTTTTTTTAAATATATTTATCATATTTTTGATTAAATAGGGCGTAAGAAAGCCTTTTGAATAATCGGATATTATTAATGATTGAAATTTGTGAATATTTTTTCTTACAAATTTTATGATGTACTTTTCATCTTTTTTTTTTAGCTTAATAAAATGTTCGTCATCTAGTCTGCAGAATTGATGATCATTTTGGACAATTCTTTTTTTAACTGGTGATGAATAGTCTTTATCGGTTAAAATTTTAAAATTTATTTTATTATTGATTAATAATTTTTTAATTGTTTTGCTTTTGTTATCATTTGATAACTTTGAAATTAAAAATGTTGATCCTCCAATAGATTTTATATTATTAGCAACATTTGCAGCTCCTCCAAGTAAATTTATTGATTTTACAGGTTCCAAAACCGGAACTGGTCTTTCTGGTGATATTTTTAAAATATCGGTAGTTTGAAAAATATCTAAAAAAATATCTCCTAAAATAAGAATATCTTTATCTTTACTTTTTAACTTATCTTTTATCATAATTATTCATTTTTATTATAAACACAATAATTTAAATCAAGTAATTCTTTTAAATAAAATATCTCTTTGCATAAATTTTGTATTTTTAATCTTCATCCATTTTGACGATTTTAATATTTTAAACTTATTTTTTTCCAAAAAACTAATGATTTCATTATCTATAGCTTGATTATTATACATTCTGTTTTTAGATACCTCTACTAATAAATAATCTATTTTGGATAATATTTTTTTGGCACCTTTAAGCACCTCTAACTCATATCCTTGAACATCAATTTTTGTCAAAATAGGTTTTTTTAAATTTTCATTTTTTAAAATTTGCTCTAATTTCTTTATTTTAGTTTTTCTTTTCTCTTTAACAAAATAGTCTTTATTACACTCACTGTTATGTTTTCTGAATTTATTAATTTTTAGGAATGATGAACTATCAATTCTATTAGTAACAAAAAAATTTAAATTTTTATTCTTATTACCAATGCCAATATTAAAAAAATATATATTTTTTTTAAATCTTAATAAATTTTTCTGTTTTTCAAATATTTCCTTTATAGGCTCAAATGAATAAATTATTAAATTAGGAAAAAATTTTAAACAAAGTAAAATAAATTGTCCCTTATTAGAACCAATGTCAATTAAAGTATTAACTTTTTTTATTTTTTTAATAAATATTAATAACTCTATATTTGCACCTACTCCTTTTAAAAGTCCATAAAACCATAGAAAGCTTTGGGATAGAATGAGAATTTTCTTAATTAATCTAATCATCAATGAGTGTTAAATATTTTAAATGTGATCAACAAAATTAAAAACAAAATAAAAAATGAAGAAATAATACTTATAAAAAAGAAACTTAAAAATGAATATTCTAAAGAAAACAAAATATATGACAAGAGTATTGTAACCAATGCTAAAAATGATTTTAAAATGGATGAATATAAAAATTTATTTATCGATTTAATGAATATTTCAGCAGAATTATAAAAATTAAACATTATTGAATCTACAATTATTAGAATTAATAAACTGTAAGATAAGTCATATTTATAATTAGTCCAAAAATCATAAACTAATTTACCGAAAAATAACGACGATATAAAAAAAATAAATAAAACGAAAATATATATATATATATGTAACTTATAAATTTTTTTTAATGTCGTCATATCATTTCTACCATAAACTTTTGAAAACTCTAAATGTAAAGTGCTGTTTATAGTATCTAAAAATCTAATTGGTAAAAAATAAAATAATGTTTTTGCTGTTGATATTAATCCAACAATAACTGGACTAAAAAAAATACCAATTAAAATAATTAATCCATTATTTCTTAGTATATGTGAAAAATTTTCTAATTGGTAACTTAAAGATAATTTAAATATTTTAAATGATGAACTTATATCGAACAGATCGAGTTTAAGCTTTAAATTATTTTTATTTTGGATTTTAAAAATGATGTACAAAGAAATTGTTTTAAAAACTTGCAAAATTGAAAAAATAACTACTGCATTAATTAAATTATCTGTGAGTAAACCTGCAACAGGAATTAGTACTTTTATTAAGGTATCAAAAAGTAAGTTATTATAATTATATTTTGAAGCGTCACCATTATAAGTAATCCCACAATAAAATAATTGGTCTAAGATTGTACAATGAGCTGAAAATACTATTAATAAAAAAATTAGCTTTATATCGTTATATTTTATCACTTCAAAAGCTTTTAAACTGAATTGATCAATTAAAAAAATAACAATCCATAACAATAAAAAAAAGATTGAATTAAAAAATACAAGAAAAAAGGTATTTTGAAAAATTACATTAATTTCTTTAAAATTTTTTTTTTCTAAATTTATTGACATTTCTGATCTTGAAGCAAGTGCAAAATTTATATTAAGTATTGTTAGCATTGGTAGAATGCTAACTATTAAAATCCATATTCCAAATTTTTCAACCCCCCAGGTTAAAATCATAGCTGGGGGGAAAAAAATTTGAGTTACTGTTTGTGTAGAAAAAATTGAAAAAAATGATAAAAAATTTTTATGCATAGTCTTTAAATAACTTTTAATTGTATTTAAGGTATTCATTTCTTTTTATTTTTAATTAATTAATTTTTTTTAACAATGTCTCAAATATAATTGGAGCTACATCAATCTTGCCTGCAAGAACACTT
Organism: Candidatus Pelagibacter sp.; assembly: GCA_002704625.1. Next base: position 7,561 of record PAGZ01000002.1, on the reverse strand, counting down.
AATGTTTTACCGTGTCTTCTTATCATACTTGGTCTTTGATCTTTTAAGTCATTATAAATTTTAGTTTTAGGGGCAGTTATTAATGTAGAATTTTTAATTTTTAATCTTTTGTTAAAATATTTTCTTATATCTTTTAATATTAATCGTATTTTATTATTATTTTTTTTAACCTTAAAACTTTTTTGAAATTTATATAGCTTGTTTAATTTTATAAATTTTTTTATAGGAGTATATTTGACACTTGAGAGTGACGAATAGATTTTGTCTCTAGGATAAAGCGTTACAAATTTACCATCCATTATTGTAATACCAATTTTTTCTTTAAATGGATTCTTGATTTTTACCATTCCTGCGAGCTCATACTTTAAAATAAATTTTTTTTTTAATCCCATGTTTGGATTTGTATATGAACAATTAATTATATGATTATAATTTGAATAAACTCTATTTTTAGTATCGGTTAAAAAACCTAACTTAGAATTAATATTTTTTATAGTTCTATTGTTATAAACACGGCAGCTTGAACTTACCTTTTTAATTAAAAAACTATTTAATTGATCAAATTTTATTACACCCTCCTCTGTATTAAATGCTTTTTCAAAATCATCATGATTCTTTATAAATTTTAAATTTTTTATATCGTATTCCCTTATTTTTAGATTAAGTTTTTTGAAAGTTTTATAGAAATCTTTAGCATTTACCTGGCTCTTTTTATGAATTAGATAAATATTTTTTTTTGGATAAAATATGAATCTACTAAATTCTTTTACAAACTTTTTTGATCCACTTATTGTTTGTTTAATTGTGTATATAGATCTTGGGTAATGGAAACCTAGATGTAATTTATATTGATTATTTTTTCCAGCTTCTTGTATTAAATTTTTATTCTTCTCAAAGATATGAATTTCTATCTTTGATTTAAATTTTTCTTTTAATCTTTTTGCAATATAACATCCATAAAAACCACCTCCAATAATTGCGAACTTTTTCATTTTAATCGCCTTTGTATTTAAATATTATATAAAAAGTTTTCATAATTATGTATAAATCCAAAATTATTGTCCAATTATTTAAATACCACAAATCATGTTCCATTCTCTTTCTCATGTTTTCAGGATTTGGCGTTGCTCCTCTTAATCCATTTACTTGCGCCCACCCTGTTAAACCTGGGCTGCATTTATGTCTTTTTAAAAAGTTTTTAAATAAGCTTGAATATTTTATATCATGTTCAACCATGTGTGGTCGTGGACCTACTATAGACATATCCCCAATTAATACGTTAAATAGTTGTGGCAATTCATCTATACTAAGTTGTCTAATTAAAGTACCACAATTTAGTTTTCTCTTATCTTCAAAAGTAACCTGAACTGTTTTATCAAATTTACCCTTTTTTAATGTTCTCAATTTAAAAATTTTAAATCTCCTTCCGTCCCAACCTGTTCGATCTTGTGTAAATAAAATTGGAAAACCATCCTCTATAAATATCAAAATTGAGGCTACTAAAAGAATAGGAGAAGCAATAATTAAAAAGATTATTGAAAAAATTTTGTCTAAAATAATTTTGATAAAAAAATTAAGACCATGAAATCTTGAAATTTCATATTTTTTAAATTCAAATTTTTCATATAAAAGTTGCTCTGAGTTTAAATTATTTGTTTCATTTAAGTTTACAATTAAAATATCAACTGAAAACTTTATTATATTTGAAATCAAACTTTCCGTTTTTGATTTATCGGTCTCTAAAATCCAAATTTGCCCTAGTTCATGATACTCGAGAATTGAACGGATATCCTCATTTTTTTTAAATACTGGAATTCTGATTTCGTTTCTTATTTCGCGCTCATTAAAATTAATGAAGTCATCAAGAATACAACATTTAAAAACATTAATTTTTTCTTTTTTCTTTTTTAAAAAAAACCTTATATCTTTAAGGTTTCCTACTAACATTATATTTTTATGAATTATATCATTATTAATCATATAATCATAAATCATATTAAAAATTTTTTTCCCTATAAATAAATTAATTGCTAAAAAAAGAATTGAATAAAGAAAACCTTGTTCGATCTCGAAAGATTTATTTAAAACAAAATATAAAGTAAATATTAAAAGATTGGAAATTGCAATTACTGCAATATCATCTTTTAAATAACTAATGAAATTGTATTTGTAAGTTTTACCTGTTATAAAAAATAGAGATATTATTAAATAAAATATTGATAGAATAATCGAAAAATCAAAGTACTTTGAATTAAAAAAAATTTCTTTTTTTGTAAGTTCATAAATTGAATTTTTTTCTAAAATCGAAAAAATATAATAACTAATAATAATACCTATAGTTTTAATTATTTGTGTAAAATATATGTAAGCAGAATCGTCATTCTGCAAAACTTTCTCAAGTCTAAACATATTTAGCTACTATTTTTATTATTATAATAATTATAATAGTTATAGTAATGAGGTGAGTAATTATAGTAATAAGCATAATAACTATCTTTTGAAGTATCTAAGTCGTTTATTATTATACCATGTATTTTACTTCCTACATTTTGGATTTTTTTAATTGATGACATAAAGGTAACTGTTCTAGTGGCCTCTGATCTGATTAAAAATAAATTATAATCGGTCGCTTGTGCAAGTATTAAGGTATCTGAAACAGGCTGAACCGGGGGTGAGTCGATAATTACGTAATCATATTCGAGTTTGAGGACATCAAAAAATTTTTTAATCTGATCCTTATTTACTATATCAGACATATCGAATCTTTTTTCACCGGATGTAATTATATCAAGATTAGTTCCAGGAACTTTAAAAATTGTATCTTTTAATTGATGTGAACCAGATATTATTTCACCTAAACCCTGTATTTCTTTATCAAACTTATAAAAACTGTTTAGTACAGAAGGTCTTCTGATATCAGCTTCAATAAAAAGTACCTTGCTAGATTTTTCCAGTGACAAAGCTAAATTAAATGCATAAGTAGTTTTTCCTTCTGAGGGGTTGCTTGATGTTACCATATAACTAGAATTTTTTTTGAATTTCGACTCAATTATTGCTCTTGATGATCTAATCGACTCGGAAAAATTTGATTCACTATCCTCTAAAAACATTTGCAAAATATGAAAACCTCTTTTCAGTTTTGACACTTTTGGTAAAACTCCTACTTGTGGGATATCCAATGAGTCAATTGCTTCGGGACTTTTAATTACTGATGCATTTAACTCTTTATAAAAAACAAGACTATAAAAAGCGAAAAAAGATAAAAATAAACTAAAAATGAAATTTTGATTTGGTTTTGGAGATATTGGGTTTAAAGATAAACTTGGAGTTTCAATAATTTTAAGTTTTGATACCTGTAGATTTTGAGCTTCATTAGTTTCTTTTACTCTTTGTAAAAATGACTCATATAATTTCTCACTACTTTCAACTTCCCTTGAAAACTTCATCATTCCAGCTTCTTTTTCTTCTATAATTCTTAACTCATCTGTAGCTTTTTCTAATTCTTCATTAGATAGTTTAATAAAATTATCAAGGTTACCAAGCTCAAATGCTTTTTGCTCAATACTAATATCAATTTCTTTTTTAAGTTGATTATTTAAATTTTTTTCTAAATCGTAGGCTTTTACTAGTTTTGGATGAGCATCCTTATATATTAAAGATAAGGATTGAATTTGACTTTTATTAGCAGAAAGATCATCTTTAATCAAAGATATCGATTTAATCTCTCTTAAATCTTCTATTGCTAGTAAAGCATCAACATCTCCATCTGCTACTTTAATTGACAAAAGATCATTTTGTTTTTTTTGGAACTCTTGTTTTGCATTAATTATTCTTGTTGAGATTGACTCAATTTCTTTTATTTTTAATTCTTTTACATTTCCAGTATCTACTAAATTATTATTTTTTTTGTAATCGGCTAATTTTCTTTCAGCTTCATCGATTTGCTTAACTAAATCTTTTAGTCTATTGGTTATTTTGGTATTTGCATAATTAGTGATTTGAATTTTGCTATCCACCTCATACCTTTGGTAAGAGTCTATTATACTTTTTAATGCTAATTGTGAAATTTTAGGATCTTTTGAGATAAAGGAAAGTTTTAAAACATCGCTTCGAGGAATATTGTTTACAACAAAATTACTCCTCAAAATATTTTTTACATATTCTTTGTCTACCTTTTGTTTTCTTTTAAATATCCTCTGAATAAATGATGATTTTGTATTTGAATATAAACTCTCAAACTCTAACTGCTTTTTTTTATCTTCAACTATATATTCAAGAACTTCATCACTTTTTAAAATTGCTATTTGGTTATTTATTCTGTTAATTTTACTATCAAGAGCATAAACCTCTTCAATATTAACTATTTTATTTTCATCAGGTGAAATAACGATAGTTGCCTCACTTATATATTTTTTCTCAAGATTAAGTGAAAATAAAAATACAAGAATTGAGATCAAAAAAGTAACAATAGCTAAATTTTTAAAGTTTTTTTTAGCGATTAAGAAAAAAAATCTTAAATCTCCGGTATCAAAAAAATTTACAAATTTAGTTACTTTGTCTAACATAATATTTTAGTTCTTTTATAATAAATAGAATCAAATATTAAGAGTTATTTTAATTGATATTAAAAACCATTTCTTTTCAAGGTTTTTTGGCTTTTTAAATACTATTATACTCAACAAATTTTATATCAATTTTGAAAAATTTGATTATTTTATAAATTATCTGTTTCAAAATGATTTTAAAAATTAAATTTTTTTTTCTTATAATATTTTTTTTAAATAGTTGTATTCAATTACCTGGTATAGACCAGGATCCAAAGAAAAGAAAGTTGGGTAAAAAGCTTACTAGTGAATATTCAATAGAGGATGTTGAAATAAATATAATTAGTCTCAATAAAGCAACAGAAAATAATTTTGCTTTATTTAATCAAAGAAAAGTAGAAGTTCTAGATAATGAGATAGTAAAATTCAATGATATTTATAATTATAATTATCAATATGTACTAGGAACATCTGATGTTGTTGAGATAGATTTAACTGATAGCGATGATGTTGATGGTTCATATATCATAGATACAGAAGGAATGATCGATCTTCCATTTATTGGTAAAATAAAAATAGATAATTTAACTTTAGACCAAGCGCAAAATACATTAGTTTCTGTAGTTGGAAAATTTTATAAAAACCCAGATCTACAAATTACAATTAGCGAATATAATAGTAGTAAAGCATTTATTCTTGGAGCGGTCAGAAATCAAATTACAATCAATCTAGACCAAGAACCAATAAAGATTATTGAAGCAGCAATACAAGCAGACTTCAATCCCAGTTCAAATAGTAAAAATTTTGGATCAAAGGGAATTTTAAGAAGAGATAATAAAGTTTATAAGATTGATTTACAAAATACATTTAAGAGTACAGACGATAAAGAAAATTTTTACCTGAAAAAAAATGATGTTATTTTCATAGACAAAAATTCAGATGCAATTCACGTTTTCGGGGAATTATCTAGACCAGGAGTATATTATCCAAACTTAGATTATTCTTTAACCGAATTGATTTCAACTAGTGGTTTAAATCAACTTACAGCAAATGCCAAGAAAGTATATGTTATTCGAGAAAATTATGAGAAATTTTTATCTGTTGATGTTTTTCAATTAAATATAAAAAATCCAATTAGTTTAATTGCAGGGAAAAAATTTATTTTACACCCTAAAGATATTGTATTTATACCACCAGCACCAATAGTTAAATGGAACAGAACCATAAGTTTACTTCTGCCACAAACTGACTTATTCACATCTTATAATCCAATAATTCAAGATGGTGTTAAAACTGGAGCTAATGCTAATCAAACTGAGTAAAATTATTTTTCTTTATATTTAAACTAAACGTAATTAAAATTACAAAAAGAATTTGGATTAATGGTATATGCAGAGAAAAATCAAATAAAATAATTAATGCTCCTATTGTTAACAACAAATTAAACTTGAAACTATAATTGCTTTTTCTAAAGAAAATTGCACTAAAGCTCAAGATAAAAAAAGTAAATCCAAAAATACCAAATTCACCTAAAAATTCAATGATATCTGAATGTACATGGTTTGCGAATAAAGAATAACTGTTTATAAAATTTAGTTTAAATATATTCTCAAATCCTCCAGCTCCATATCCAAAAATTAAATAATTTTTAAATTGGTTAAATGAAAAACTTATTATTTCTAATCTGGAAATATCTCTTGAACTAGCATCTATAGTTAAGTTATCACTTAGAAACATAAATCTTCCTACAAGTTTATCTCCTCCAAAATAAAATCCTAGAATAAAAATGTCTAAAAAAATTATTAATATTAAAATTAAACTAAACATTTTATTTTTATTTCTTTTAATAAAAAAATTATGAAATAAATAAAATAAAATAGTTAAAAACATTAGGAAATTTCCAAGTTTTGAAAAAGTTGTTATTATTCCAAGTGTTATGAATATTATGAAAATTCTTACATATATTTTATTAAAGAAATTATCCCTATTTTTATATAAATCAGATTGCACAACATTTTTTAAGTATTCCAAACCACAAATAAGACAGAAAATTAAGAAAATCGAAAAAACAGTTCGATTTACAAATAAACCTGTGGATGAATCCTTATAATGAAAACTGCTTAAAAAGAAAAAATCAGGATTTCCGTTCAAATAAAGAAATACAGCCAAACAAGCATGAAGCGCCCCTAACAATGCAAGGAAATAATTAAATCTATGGATATATCTATTATTATAAAAAATCATTTTTACTACAAGAAGTGAAATAAAAACAGTAATATAATTAATAATCTGAAAATACGTATCAGTAGAAGAAAAACTTAATGGAAAAAAACTAGAATTACTCTCTATTTTTTGTAATAAATTAAATTTTTCGTTTGAAAATATTTCTAAGATTTTAATTGGAAGAGGGATAAGTTGAAAAACTAAATATAAAATAAATAATAAAAAAAAATAACAAGAAATTTTATTTTGATATACAAAAGTTTTTAAATGAGCAACATAGTTTTTATTTTTTAAACTTATAAAAAAAATAATTGAAATTAATATAAAATTAATTTGAATATAGATATTAGAATTGCCTGCGTTAAAAAAACTACATAGACCTAGAAAAGAAAAAAATAAGTAATGATGTTTTTTATTTGTATTCATAAGAGTTAATTAGGCGAAACGTTTTCCTTAAAGACTTCCTCAAAATCCTCGACTGTTACTGCCTCTTCATTTTCAATTTTGTCCTTTAGCACTTGTATAGTTTCATCTGCTTCTTCGTTGTTATCTAAAACATCCAATACTTTATCTAAATCCTCTTCGGCTACCTCAACTAGCGCCTCTGAGACAATTTCTTTATTTTTTTCACTATCCTTGCCAGATTCAATTATTTTATCAGTTATTGTACCTTCGCTATCTTTTAGTATTTCTGTCAATTTTTCTTTATCATCTTCATCTTTAATATTTTCAACAGCATCGTTTACTAAATTTGTTAAAATCTCATCGTTTTTATTTGAGGCAGCGGATAAAAT
>PAGZ01000001.1 GCA_002704625.1 Candidatus Pelagibacter sp. | reverse complement strand
TAATGATTTATCCTTAAGTGAAGTAATTAAAGCATCTCCATTCCATTCACTAAACTCATTACCTTTATAAATTGTCATTGCGCTTACTGCTATTGATGGCACCCAATACTTGATTGCCTTTGTGTAACCAGGTTTCCATTTTGGACCTATTTTAGAACCTGAATAATTTGTTCCTCCCCATCCTAAAATTTTCCATCCATAATTTTCTCCGTAATTTACGGGGCCAAACCAATCACCACCCTTTGCGCCATGATTGGTTATATAAATTTTATTATTAAATGGTGATAAAGCCATACCTTGAGGATTTCTTAACCCAATTTGATATAACCCGGGTAACCAATCTTTTTTATTTTTAAATTTAGGATTATCTTTTGGGATAGATCCGTCAATATTTATTCTAATAATACTTCCGGGATGTTGTTTTGCGTCTTGGGCTATCATTCCTTTTCCTCTTTCGCCTGCTGTTATATAAAGATGTTTATCTTTAATAACTAATCTTGAACCAAAGTGATAACCAGAATCTATTGGGGGCTCAGCCTGGAAAATATTTTTAAATTTAATATTTTTATGATCAAATATACCTTTTGCAACAGAAGTGCTCGTCTTCCAATCACCTCTATTTTCAGAATATGAAATATAAACTTTTTGTTCATGATATAAAACGTCAAGCAATCCTCCTTGTCCTACTTCTAGAACTGAAAGATTATGTTTTATCTCAGAGATTTTTTTGTTTTTTAGGTTTAAAGTGTATAATTTTCCTGATTTATCAGTAAATATAATATTTTCTTCGTCTATAAAAGATAAACTCCAGGGTTTATCAAGAGAGTCCACTATTTTTTCTAATTTTATTTCTAAAGCATATAAATTGGAAGAGATAAAAAAAAATATAAAAATAAATATTTTTTTCATTTTACAGTAATAAACATTTTGTTTTTATTGGCGAATTTAATGCATTTTTTTTTCTCTAAAAAAACATTTCTGTTACTTTTTAAAACTATTCCTTTAAGACCGGCTGACTTACATTGCAGGAAAGTTTTTAGACCAACTGTAGGTAAATCAATTCTGGGATCTTGTTTTTTCTTTGGAAATTTAACTAACACACCTTTGTTTCTAAATTTTTTACTTTTGCATTTTTGAAGTAATTTTTGGGTACCACCCTTACCTTCTATGGCAATGACTTTGTTATTTCTTCCTACTGCTCCTTGGCTGAATGTATATTTTCCTAATCTATTTAATGTTTTAACTGCCTTACTTATATCTAATTTATCTTTATTGTTAGGTTTTAATTTGGTGTAGTTACCTCTTTTTAAAGTTAATTCAGAATTAAAAGTTAGTGAACTTATAGTTTTAATTTTTTCTTTACTTAATATTTTAATGATTTCTTTTAATATAGCTGCATCACCGAGTTTAGAGCTTTTAATTATTCTGGGCATATAATAAATTCCTTTTATATCTAAACGCAGTTTGTAGAAATTGGGCTTTTTAACTCTTCCAGCAAACAAAACGGTATTGCAGTTATTTTTTTTTAATATTTGAATAATTCTGCCAAATTGACCTAAGGAAACGGAATAGGAATTTCTATCTTTTTTAAAAACTTTACTTTTAGTTAGATCAATTATTAAGTATCTAACTTTTCTTTTTTTGATTTTCTTTAAAATTTCCTTTGGAAAGGATGTTTCTCCAAATATTAAGCCAATCATTATTCAGATAATGGTGTGCAAATAGGTCTTTTTTTATCCTTTTCTATAAATTTTGTGACCTCTTCAACTAATTCATTTCCTTTGTATTCGCCATTAATTTTGCTTAAGTTTTCTTGAAGATTCTTAGAAGAAAATATTTTTTTGTATGCTTGGTCTAGTTCCATAATTTTTTTGTTATCATATTTCTTTCTTCTTAAACCTATTAAATTTATACCTTTTAGATAATTTCTATTTCCAAAAGATAAACCAAAAGGAATAACATCTTTTAAAACACCGGTCATTCCTCCAATCATAGCTAATCTTCCTATTCTGGTAAATTGTTGAACAGCCGAATTTCCTCCAATGACAACTGAGTCCTCAATCGTAACATGACCACCAAGAGGTACATTGTTAGCAATAACAACATTGTTTCCTATTTTACAATCATGAGCGATATGAGATGAAATCATAAATAAGCAATTATTTCCAATAACTGTTTTACTTCCGCCGCCAGCTGTTCCTGGATTAATCGTAACGTACTCCCTAATAACGTTATTATCTCCAATTTCTAAACTGTTCTCCTCGCCTTTGTATTTTAAATCTTGTGGCGCTGTTCCAATACTTGCAAAAGGATATATTTTTGTTCCCTTCCCTATTTTTGTATTTCCTTCAATATGGACATTTGAAATTAATTCAGCACCATTATCTAATTGAGCTTTTGGTCCAATAAAACAAAAAGGTCCAATTTTTACATCTTTTCCAATTTTTGCTTTTGGATCTATTACGCTAGATTTGTGTATCATTTACTTCTCTCAACTATTGTTGCGGCCCATTCTGCATCAGCAACTTTCTTTCCATCAACTTTTGCAACTCCCTTGTATTTCCAGACTCTACCGTGAGATCTGATTGCTTCTATATCTAAATGTAATTCACAATCAGGCATTACAGGATTTCTAAAACGAGCTTTTTCAACGCTCATCAAATAAACCAGTTTATCTTTATATTCTTTGGGGTCAATTCCATGGGCTGTAAGTGCTGCTGCAGCTTGACCAAAAGCTTCAACAATTAAAACTCCTGGCATAACTGGTTGTCCAGGAAAATGTCCGTCAAAAAAAAATTTTCCTTTTTTTACATTTACGATTGCTGTAGCCGATTTTAAAGGTACAATATTAATTAATCTATCAATTAAAAGCATTGGCTCTCTATGAGGAAGAAGTTTTTCGATTTCTTCTTTAGTTATACTGTTAACCATTATTTTTGTCCTTTTTTAAAAATTCTTTTAACGGAACTGCCGGATAACCCATTACTGTTGTATTATCTGGAATATCTTTAACAACACCACTGCCACCACCAATTCTAACATTATTTCCAATTTTAAGATGACCAGAAACACCTGCTTGGCCACCTATTGAAACGTTGTCTCCAATTGTTGAACTGCCAGCAAAACCAACTTGACCAGCAATCATACAATTTTTTCCTAAAATTACATTGTGTGCCATATGAACCTGATTATCTAAAAAAGTATTCTCACCAATAATTGTATCTCCAATTGATCCTCTATCAATCGTGCAGTTGGCCCCTAGTTCCACATTATCTTTTAAAATCACTCTGCCTATATGGGGAAATCTAAAATTTTTACTTTTTAAAGGAATAAATCCAAAACCTTTAATCCCTATTTTGCAACCGTCTTGTATCACAACGTCATTTCCAATAATCGAATTTCTAATAGTAATATTTGAACCAATCAAACAATTTTTTCCAATTTTAACATCATGCTCAATTATAGTGTTATTCCCTATATGTGTCTTAGACCCTATTTTAACCTTTTCGCCAATGAAAATATTCTTACCAAATGTAACAGAATTAAAATTTGAGGAAATTTTTTCAGAATTTACCAAAGAAACATCAGGATAATCAATATCAGCCTTGGGGTAGAATTTTTTAGCAACTTTTGCAGAAGTAAATAAAACACTTTTAACAATAATTTTTAAACATCTTTTTGGTAAATAATTTTGTAAACTACTCTTAGTGATACAGGCAGCTGCTTTTGTTTTTATTGCTGATTTTTTATAATCGAGAGTATTAAAAAAAGTAATATCGTTTTGATTTGCATTATCTAAGGTTTTAATATCTGATATTTGTATTTTATCCTTGTAATTAGAAAACTCATCAGATAATTCATTAAGACTAAATGGTCCTTCAGGGACAAAAAAAAATGTTTCCGCCATTAAATATTAATTCAGTTGAATTGATTTGAGCTCTTTATTTAGAATTTTTAAGATTTGCTCTGTTAAATCAAATTTTGAATTTGCTAAAAGCACATATTTCTTATCTACGATCATTTCAATTTTGTTTTCATTCATATATTTTTGCAAAATAGGGTTAAGGGCTACGATAAGTTTACCTCTCGCTTCATTTTTCTTTTTTAACCAATCATCAGAAGCTTTTCTTCTTTTATTTTGAAAACTTATACTTTTTTTTCTAAGAGTGTCTAAATTTTTCTTATATTCTTCTTTTGAAACTAACTTTTTTTTAGATATTAGATCTGATTCTTCTTTTTTTAACGCAATTGACTCTTTTTCAAATTTTTTACTTTCTGACTCAAATTTTTTCTTTAAAAAGTCTTGAGCTTGTTTTCCAGCTTTTGACTCATTTAGAATTTTTTTAATATCAACAAAAAAAACATCTGATGAATAGCTGATATTTGGAACATGCAATAATATAATAAAAATAAATAAAATTTTAATATTTTTCATTTTAAAAAGATGTTCCGATTTCAAATTTGAATGTTTGTGTTTTGTCACTTTCTGCAGAAGATATATCTTGTGCTATCACAAAATTAAGTGGACCAATTGGTGTATACATATTTGTTGCTAATCCGAATGATGATCTAATTTTGCTTGATTGACCAACTGTTCCATCATAATCGGCATGCCATAAATTACCTATATCAAAAAAACCAGCTATATCTGTTTGGGTAGCTTCAGGTAACAAATTTGGTAAAGCAGCTTCTAGGTTAACAACAGTTGCATAATTGCCCCCTACATAATCTCCACCATCAACGGGACCAATTTTTCTATTTTCAAACCCTCGTAATCTTTTTGACGGAATGTGCAAACGTCTGCTTAATCTTACATCATCTTCGATCGCTACAACACCTGCTGCATAAAATTTAAATGCTCCAACTATGTCATCTCCAAATGATTGGTATTTACTTAAAGAAATTCTATTATAAAATGATGCTTGGTCTTCGGCGTATAAAGGCAATCTCTGGCTAAAGCCAAAAATTGATCCTCTTGTTGGCATGAAACTTCTATCTCGAGTATCCTTCTCTATTCCATAGCCAAATGTGAATTCTGTAAAACTTCCAGCTTGTTTTTTTAGTGCACTAGAAGCAGTATCTTGTACTGTTAAATCATCGAATACGAGTTCAACTCTTGGACTAAGAAATAGATCATCATACTGTTCAAATTTTGTCCCAATACCAAATCGAGTTAATGTATTTTCATAACCCGATTCTGCTCTATCTGTTTTCTTACTTGAAACACCAAAATCAACTGAATTACCTGAAAAATTGTAATTTGGAATAATAACATCGACACCACCTCTTATAGACTCTTCGGATAAACTCAATGATGAGTCGACTATATAACCCTTACCTAAATAATTATTTTCAGTTAACGCGAAAGAAAAAGTTGTTCCGTCTGTACCAGTACCAGCACCAGCCATAATTTCGCCGGTAGGTTGTTCTTCTACGGATATATCCATAACTTTCAAATCTGGTGAGGATCCGTTGACTAATTTATATCCAACAGATTTGAAAATTTTTCTAGATTTTAGATTGGCAATTGATTTTTCTAGTTTAATTTTGCTAAAAGGATCTCCTTCATCCAACAACAGCTCGGATCTAATAACAGAATCATTTGTTACTGTATTTCCTTTAATATTTACTCTTTCAATTAAAATTTTTCTACCTTCAAATATTTTAAACTCTAAATCAATGAAATCACCATCTATTGTTTCAGAAACTGAATGATTAACAAATTGTAATTCATTATCGTCGATTAAATCATCAATAGTTTCCAAAATCTTTGTTATTTTAAATGGAGAATAATATGTGCCTGCTACATTTTTAAAATCTTTTTCTAATGGTTGAAAGATTTTTTTATCATAAACTGGATCTATATTAGTTTTGATTTTTTTTACTCTGTACCTTTTTCCAGAATTAATACTGAATGTAAGTTCAATACCTTCTTTTTCTTTAATAAAAACATTGCTGGAAAGAATTTCAACATCATAATAACCTTTTGTTAAATAATAGTTTTTCAATAATCTTTTATCAAGCTCAATTCTTTGGTCATTCAAGTAAATATTTCTTGATATAAATTTCCAAAATTTAGCCTCTTCGCTAGCAATAACATCTCTCAATCTTTTAGTTTTAATTTTTTTGTCTCCAATAAAATAAATTTTAGTGATTTTTTCCCTTTGGCCTTTGTTTACAGAAAAAATTAAATCTAACAAATTGTTACCTGTTTTGACTTCTCTTACAAGAGGTTCAACGGTTGGGGAATAGTATCCTAAAGACTTGTAGAAACTTTTTATTATCTCTACATCATTTTTTACATCCGCTTTTATATAGGAAGATTTCTCTTTTAATGAAAGTATATCAATAATTGCCTTACTATATTTTTTTGTTGGTTCCCCTTGGATTATAATAGAATTGATAATTGGATTTTCAACTACTGTTAATCTAAGTACACCGTTATTGAAATTAACTGATATTTTAGAAAAAAATTTTGTACCATATAAATTTTTGATTATCTTATCTATGTCTTCTAAAGAATAATCTTTGCCTGCTTTAATTTCTCCATAAACTGCGATTGTTTCTTTTGAAATTCTCTCGTTACCAATTACTTCAATTTTTCTCAAAATTTCAGCATTTGCATTTGATAATAATAAGCTAAAAAAAATAATATATATTAGTTTATAAAAAAAGTTTTTCATATTTTTTGTTAATTATTTCCTTTGTTTTTTCTCTAGCCCAATTGTCAATTTTATATATTCCATTAATGTCAGGGTTCTTTTTTATAGCATATTTGTTGAAATCTCTATCTTTAAAAACCCTTTTAATTGAATGATAGATATCATTATATGAAATTTTATTTTGTATAAAACTCTCTACCAATATTTCATTAGATGCATTAAGAATAATAGAGGCTGAATTCTGATGCAATTTTTTAGACAAAAGTGTAACAATTGGAAATCTTTTTTTATCTACTTTTTCAAATATTAAGTTTTTAAGTTGATATAAAAAGTCTTTCTTTGAGTTAAAAAAATTTTTTATATTAATTTTATTATTATAAATTGCGTTTGCTATTGGTATTTTCATATTAGTTTCGTGATAAAGTAATTTAGTTTGACCGTTTTTAAAAAGCACAATTGCATGTATCAACGATTGGGGATGTATTAAAATTTCATATTTTTTTGAGTTAAAAGGAAAAAATTTATAGGCTTCTATCAATTCAAAAACCTTGTTCATTAAGTTTGAAGAATCTATGGTGATTTTTTTCCCCATGTTCCAATTAGGATGTTTTAATGCACTCGAAGCTTTAATTTTTTTAAAATTTTTAATAGGTGTTTTTAAAAAAGGCCCCCCAGATGCAGTTATATAAATTTTTTTAATATCACTATCTTTGCAATTTTTCGTTAATTGAAAGATTGAAAAATGTTCAGAGTCAATCGGGATTATATCTGTTTTAGCAGTTTCAGATTTTTTTTTTAAAATATGCCAACCACAAATAATGCTCTCTTTATTTGCGAGTAAAATTTTCTTACTTTTCCCAATAAAATTAATTGTAGGCTGAAGACCGGCAATACCCACAATTGCGGATATTGTGATATCAAACCTTATATTATTTGGTAAATCAGAAAATTTATTATAAATATTTATGTTCTTTTTTTTATATTTTTTTTGTATTTTTTTGAAAACTGAATAATTTCCTATAATAAAATACTTTGGTTTAAATTTTTTAATTTGTTTACTTATATTTAAATAATTACTATTTGCAGATAATAAAATGATATTAAAATTTTTTGAATCTTTCTGAAATATTTCAAGAGAAGTTTTTCCTATAGATCCAGTAGATCCTAAAATTGCAATTTTTTTTTTCATGGAAATAATTTTAAATAATATAAAATATAAGCTAAAATAACTACAAACATTAGTCCATCTATTCTATCAAAAATACCCCCGTGACCCGGTAAAATTTTTCCTGTATCTTTAATTTTCTCTAATCTTTTAAGATAGGAAATTGTTAAATCACCGATTTGAGCAGCCAAAGAAAATAAAAAAGCAAAAATAAAGTATCTTGGTTTAATAATGTAATCTGTTTCTAGGCCACTATAAATTTTCAAAATAAAAGCTAAAATAAAAACAGTTAATAATGAAAATAAAAATGAACCAAGAACTCCTGAAATTGTTTTATTTGGACTAATTTTTGTTAATTTTTTCCATTTAAAAAATTTTCCAAATATATAACCTCCTACATCTGAAAATATTGTAACTAATATTGACCAAATTAATAAAATATATGAAGAAACTGTATCATTTCTTAAAAAAAGTATAAAAAGCAAAGCCATCACAAGAATAATGTCTAAAAAAATAATTGATGTTTTTTTTTTAAAAGCTGAAAAAACCTCAAAGTTTCCAAGAATTAAAATTGCATATAAAAAACTAACTATATAACTTCCACCTTTTACTATGAAAAACATTGATACAGGGAAAATTATTATAGCTGTTAAAATTCTTTTTGTTAAATTATTCATATATTTCCAAAATTTCTTTTTACTTTTTTAAAATGCTTAAGAATTTTATTAAAATCGTGTGTGTTAAAATCAGGCCAAAGCTTATCTATAAAATATATTTCTGAATAAGCTATTTGCCATAATAAAAAATTACTTAATCTCTTTTTTCCTCCTGTTCGTATTAAAATATCAGGATCTTTAATTTTTTTAGTATAAAGATTGTTTTCAATATTATTAATTGTTAAATGACTGCCTTTTTTTTTAATTTTACTAAAAGCTTCAATTATCTCATTTTTCGAACCATAATTAATTGCTAAATTTATTAAAATTTTATTACATTTTTTTGTTCTTCTCATTGATTCGTATAATCTAGATTTAACTTTTTTTGGCAAATCTTTTATATTCCCAATAATATTAATTTTAATACTATTTTTAATTAAATTCTTAATTTCTTTAAAAAAATAATTATCAATTAATTTAAATAAAAAATTAATTTCTCTTTTTGGTCTTTTCCAATTCTCTGTTGAAAATGTATAAAATGTCAAAATTGGTATATTTAATCTTATTGAATGTTTTACAATTTTTTCAATAACGCTTATACCGTTTATATGCCCGTAGTTTCGTGTTCTACCTTTTTTTTTACCCCATCGGCCATTACCATCCATAATAATGGCAATATGGTTAACCTTATTCATAAAGTTAAAATTTCTTTTTCTTTTTCCGTTAAAATTTTTTCAATTAATTCTATATTTTGATCTGTTGTCTTCTGAACCTCGCTCTCAAAATTTTTGCTTTCATCTTCACTTATTTTTTTTTCTTTTAATAGTTTTTTAATATTATCATTTGACTCTCTTCTAATATTTCTCACCGAAACTTTCCCTTTTTCTCCTAAATTTTTTAAAATTTTTGTTAATTCCTTCCTTCTTTCTTCTGTTAACTGTGGAATTCTTATTCTAATAATTTGACCATCTACTTGTGGGTTGACTCCTAAATTAGATTTTTTAATTTCAGCATCAACTAGTTTAATATTATTTTTATCCCAAACTTGAATTGTTATTGTTCTTGGTTCAGGGACCGTAACTGTGGCGAGTTGATTAATCGGCATTTTTTGTCCGTATACATCTATTCTAATTAAATCAAGCATAGCTGGATTCGCCCTACCAGTTCTCAATGTTCCTAAGTCTTTTTTAAAAGATGAAATTGTTTTATTCATTTTTTGATCTAATTCATTTTTGTTAAAATCAGGCATTTTACTTAAATTCCTTCTCCAACTTTAAATCTAGCAAAATCTAAAATTTTAATTTGATTATTTTTGGAATATTTTTTTAAAACATCGTTCACTTTCATTTTTGTATCCATAATCCAAACTTGGTTTAAAAGTGTATTGTCAGAAATAAACTTTTTTATTTTTCCATTAGCAATTTTTTCTATAATATCGGTTTTTTTTCCACTATTTTTTAACTCTTCTTTAATAATTTCAAGTTCTTTATTTATAACTTCTTTTTCTATACCGCTTTCATCGATGGCAATTGGTGCTTGTGCAGCAATATGCATAGCTAACTTAGTTCCAATATCATTAAGTTCTTGCTGATTGCCTTTTTCAATTTGAACTACAGAAATAACTTTACCAATATTTTTTTCTAAAGAATTATGTACATATGAAAAATTTAATCCATTACTGTCAAAAAACTTGCTTCTACGAATTGTTATTTTTTCTCCAATTTTTGTAATTAATGAAATAAGATTTTCATCAACTGTTTTTTTGTTATTCATTTGTGATTTTTTTAATAAATCTAAATTTGATTTATTTTTGAAGTTTAATTCAGAGATTTCTTTACAGAAAGAAATAAATTCTTTATTTTTAGCAACAAAGTCTGTTTCACTATTTATCTCAATTGCAGAAATACAGCCATTATTTTCATTTAATAATACTAAGCCATCAGCTGCAACACGACTCATTTTTTTAGAAGCTTTGGCAATACCTTTTTTCCTTAAATATTCAATTGATTTTTCAATATCTCCATTATTTTCTGATATAGCATTTTTACAATCAGAAAAACCAACTCCAGTTATTTCTCTAAGTTTTTTAATATTTTCTAAAAGTTTTTTATCTGACATTCTCGAAAAACTATTTGCTAGTCTTTTTTTCTGAAGTATTTTTTACCTTTGGAACTATTTTTTCTTTATTATCTATTTTCTTGTTAACTTCAGTTTGTTTTTCATTAATTTGAGTTTTAACAATATTTTTTTTTGCGTCTAAAATTGTTTTTTTTAATAATTCACAATATAAATCAATAGATCTTCTTGCGTCATCGTTTCCAGGAATTGGAAAATTAATTCCAGTTGGGTCTGAATTTGAGTCCAAAATTGCAACTATAGGAATATTAAGTTTTATAGCTTCTTTTACAGCTAAGGACTCCATATTTGTGTCAATTATAAAAATCATTTCTGGTACTTTATTCATATTCGAAATTCCACCGAGAGATCTTTTCAATTTTTCTTTTTCTTTTTCTAACTTTAAGATTTCTTTTTTGGTAAAACCAATATCTTCTTTTGACAATTCTTTTTCTAATTTTTTTAATCTTTTGATGGAATTTTGAATTGTTTTCCAATTTGTAAGCATTCCACCAAGCCATCTATAATTTACATAGAATTGATCTGTATCAGTTGCGAGTTTTAAAATGGTTTCTGCAGCTTGTTTTTTTGTTGATACTATTAAAATTTTTCCTCCAGTTGAAATACACTTATAAACCTCTTTCATAGCATTTTTAATCAGTACTACTGTTTGGGTAAGATCTATTATATGTATGGAATTTTTTTCGCCGAAGATGAATTGTTTCATCCTGGGATTCCATCTTAAAGTTTTATGACCTAGATGGACACCTGCCTCTAATAATTGTTTTACTGTTACGTTAGGTATGTTCATAATTTTTCCGGTTAAACCACCACAGCTTTCCTTTCGGACCGGTGGGCGTTAGCCCTTTGCTGTGTGCGAAATCAGCTAGTACTTATAATTTATTAATGTAAAAATCAAGTTATTAAAAACTAATTTTTTTAACATATTCCTTATTTTTGATATCATTAAATGTACCCAAGTTAAATTTTCTCGGCTTTTTGAGAGAGAAAATGTAACTTTTTGTCTCTTTCATTACTTTAATTTCAACTTTTGTTTCACCCTCTTCATTTAGTAAATCACTTAATTCTTTAACATTTGAATTACCATTTATCTCAATAGTAACATTCTCATAACTTTTATTAATAAAGCTATCTAGAGGTACTATTTTTTTAATATTAACCCGCTTATTTGAGTTAATTTCTGAAACAGAATCTTTTTGTAAAGTTAGTACGAACGAGTTTGCTGTTTTTAAATTATCTCTATTTAAAACTAGGAGATCAGAAAATAAAAATAATTCATATTCACTTTTTAAATCTGTAAATTTAATAATAGCGAAAGGAGTGCCTTTGGCGCTCTTTTTTTCCTGAATAGACATAATAGTACCAGCTACTAGGCAATTAGTATTTTTGCTGTTTATGAAGTCAACAAATGGGAGTATCTTCAATTCTTCAAGATATGTTTTATAAACATTTAATGGGTGATCTGACATATAAAATCCAATAGACTGAAACTCTTTCATTAACATTTCTTTCTTAGACCAAGGTTTTATTTTTTCTAATTTAAAAATCACCTCATCTTCGATAGATTTGTTTAAAAAAAGACTATTTTGCTTACTTAGTTTTTCCTCATTTAAACTTTTATTTACTTGTATAAATTTTGGTATCGAATTGAATAATGAATTTCTGTTATTCTCTATTTCATCAAAGGCTCCAGCTTTTACTAACCCTTCGAGCTGTAATTTATTAATATCTTTTGGGCTAATTCTTTTTATAAAATCATTTAATGTTTTGAAGGTGCCATTTTTTTCCCTTTCTTTGACTATATTTGAAATTGCCTCGCGGCCGACGCTTTTTATGGCAGATAGAGAATAAAAGATTTTTTTACTTTCTGGTTTAAAGTCCGCAAAGCATTTATTAATATTTGGACGTATAATTTCTATTTTTAATCTTTTTAGTTCTTCAACAAATTCTCTGAGTTTGTCGGTATTGGAAAGCTCAGTTGACATTGTAGCGGCAATAAATTCCTCGGGGTAATATTTTTTTAGATAAGCAGTCTGATATGCAATTAAAGCATATGCTGCGGCATGACTTTTATTAAAACCATATTCAGCAAAAGGTTTTATTTTTTGAAAAATAAATGCACCTATATCTTTACCAATTCCATTATTGACTGCACCTTTGATAAATTTTTCTTCTTGTTTTTCTAATTCTACTCTTTTCTTTTTACCCATTGCTTTACGCAAAATATCGGCTTCACCAGGAGTAAATCCCGCAAGGATTTGTGCAATTTGCATGACTTGTTCTTGGTAAATAATTATTCCATAAGTAGGCTTTAGAATATCTGTTAAGCTATCATGAATATAATCAGGTTTTTTTAAACCATTTTTACAATCATTATAAATTGGAATATTGTTCATTGGCCCAGGTCTGTATAGGGCTACCAAAGCAATAATATCCTCAAACTTATTTGGCTTCATTTGTTTAAGTGAAGCTCTTACGCCAGAACTTTCTAGTTGAAAAAGACCGGTTGTTTCACCAGTTGATAACATTTCAAATATATTTTTATCATCTAAAGGAATTTTGCTTATATCAATTTCAATTTTTTTATTTTTTAACATTTGAATTGTTTTGTAAATTAACGTCAATGTATTTAATCCAAGTATATCAAATTTAACTAAACCTACATTTTCGGATGAGTGCATATCAAATTGTGTCGAAGGCAAAAGTAGCTTCGAACTGTTGTCCTTATATAGAGGCACCTCTTCTGATAATTTTTCTCCAGCTATAACTACACCTGCAGCATGTGTTGCAAGATTTCGATTTAATCCCTCAAGTTTAAGTGAAAGTTCTATTAGTTTTTTAACCTTAGGATTGTTTTTTTGTTCATCTTTAAATCTGGGTTCTCTATCAATAGATTCTTTTAAACTTAAAGGTCGAGAAGGATCAAAGGGTATCATTTTACAAATTTTATCTACATGGCCATAAGGTAGACCTATTACTCTACCTATATCTCTTAAAGCCATTCTCGCTTTTAATTTTCCAAAAGTAATTATATGTGCAACGCCATTCTTGTATTTTGATTTAAGATAATTAAAAACTAGATCTCTTTTTTCCTCGCAAAAATCAATATCAAAGTCAGGCATAGAAATTCTATCAGGATTTAAGAATCTTTCAAAAATTAGTCCAAATTCAATTGGGTCTAAATCAGTAATATCAAGACTGTATGCAACAAGAGAGCCAGCGCCAGAACCACGGCCAGGTCCAACTGGAATACCATTCTTTTTTGCCCATTTTATATAATCTGAGACGATTAAAAAGTAACCCGCATAATTCATTTTATTTATAATACTTATTTCATGATTTAATCTTTTGGTGTATTTTTTTTTAATCTCCACATAATTTTCAGTTTTATTTTTTTTAAAAACAAATTTTTCAAGTCTATTTTTCAAACCTACGTTTGACTGGTGTAAAAGTTCTTCTTGTTCATTACGATCTTTTGATATTTTCAAAGATGGAAGTAAAGGTTTGGATTTTTTGAGTTTATAATTAAATCTGTATGGAAAATTATAATTATTTTCAAGTGCCTCAGGAATATCTTTGAATATTTCGCTTAATTCATCAGAGGTTTTTAAAAAGTGCTGGTTTGTAAATTTTTTTCTATTTTTTTCACTTACATAAGTTTTTTCGCCAATACATAATAAAGCGTCGTGTGCTTCATACATGTCTTTATTAATATAATAAACCTCCTGGGACGCTATTAGTGGAATTTCTGCTTTATTAGATATTTCAAGTAAAATATTTTCAAATCTTTTTTCACTTTCATCATTGTGTCTTTGGATTTCTAAATAAAAGGAATCGGAGAAGATTTTCTTTAGTTTTGTTGATAAAATTTCTATATCTTTAATTTTATTTTTAACTGCCAAATTGCAGAAGAGAGAATCAATACCTCCGCTTAAAACAATAATATCTTTACTATTTTTAATTAAATCTTCAATTGAACAGTGTGGAACTTCACTTTCCTGCGACTCTAAAAAACTCTTAGAAGAAAGTTTTACTAAATTGCTATAACCCAGCTCAGTTTTTGCAAAGATTGGTATTTTTCCAATAGTATCAGAATATTTAAAATTAATTTGAGTTCCTATAATTGGTTGCGTTCCAACTTTACTTATGGACTCGGA
The DNA here is from genome assembly GCA_002704625.1 of Candidatus Pelagibacter sp. The sequence goes on along the minus strand of PAGZ01000001.1, from coordinate 9,073 downwards.
AAATTCTAAAGCTCCGCATAAATTGTAACTATCGCATAGTCCTATTGCTCTTAGTTTATTTTCTTTACAATATTCAGCTAATTGTTCAATTTTAATAGCTCCCTCACAAATTGAATATTGAGAATGTATTTTAAAATTTGTGAAGATATTTTTTTCATTAGTCATTAAGTCTTTTTATATTACCATTGCTTAAGCTCAAAGTATAATCGGCTTTTTTGGCCAATTCTCTATTGTGAGTTGCAATTAAAATTATTTTATTTTTTTCCTTTAGTTTCAAAAAATAATTAAAAACTTCTTGAGAGTTTTTGTAATCTAAATTTCCAGTTGGTTCATCAGCTAAAATTATTTTGGTTTCAGAAATAAGAGACCTTGCTATTGCAACTCTCTGTTGTTCACCTCCTGATAAATCTGAGGGAAAATGATTTAATCTGTGACTAAGATTTACATCCTTTAAAAATCTTTCTGCTTTTTTTATAGAAAAGTTATAACTTTTGTCTCTAATTAAAAGTGGCATAGCAACATTTTCTAATGCTGTGAAATCAGATAATAAATTATTGTTCTGAAAAATTATTGATACAGAATTTCTTATTATTTGGTTTTTCTTATTTTCATCTATATTTGATGTAGAGTTTCCATCTAAAAAAATCTTTCCATTCGAAGGTTTGTCTAAAAGAGCAAGTAAGTGTAACAAAGTTGATTTGCCCGAACCTGATGGTCCAACAAGAGCTATTACTCTTCCTGACTCTAAATTAAGATTAATATCTTTTAAAACTCTAATAACTAAATTTTTATTTTCGAATTTTTTACTTAATTTACTAACTTGAATTAAAAATTTATTCATATTTTAGTGCTCTTACGGGTTCAATCTTATTTACTGCTAATGCAGGAAATAAAGAAGCTAATATGGTAACAATGATTGAAAAAGTTGATATTAATAAAATAGAATTTAAATTAATTTCGCTCGGAATTTCACTTAGAAAATAAACATCTTCAGGAAAAATATGTATATTAAATGAGAGAAGTAAAAATTGTCTAATTTCTTCAATATTGATTGAAAATATTAATCCTAAAATTATACCAACAATTGTTGCCATAAAACCTATCAAAAAACCTGTTAAGAAAAACGATTTTAAAATAGATTTTTTCGACAAACCTAGAGATTTAAGTATAGCAATTTCTTTCGTTTTATTCCTGATAAGAATTGTAAGACCAGAAATTATATTGAAAGCTGCAACAATTATTATGAGCGTTAATATTATAAACATTACATTTCTTTCAACTTTTAGAGCTGAAAAAAAAGATTTATTTAAATCTGACCATGAATTAACATAAAAATTAGAATTTTTATTTTGTATTTCTGTTTTATACTCATCTGCAATTAGAGGATTTGGTAAAAATATTTCTAAATTTATATCTTCATCTGATTTTTCGAAAAAAGATAATGAATCGGTCAAATTAAAAAAGGCCACGTTCCTATCATATTCATACAAACCACTACTAAAAATTGCTGCAATTTCAAAGGCTGATTGTTTTGGAACTAGTCCGAGAGGTGTTGAAACAGAATTAGATGACATTATATTAATTTTGTCACCTACAACTACGCCTAATTCGATTGCAAGATATTTTCCTAAAATTATTGTGCCATTTTTAAAATCTAACAATTTGCCGTCTATAATATTTTCTTTAAAAAAGTCTAAATCATCGATTTTCTTATTATCGATACCCCTAATTAAAACACCCTTTGCAGTTTCATTCTGCATTATAACTGCTTCACCGTTATATACTTTTATTATATTTGTATTTTTATATTGATTTTTAATTTCTGTATAAAATTCTTCACTTATAGGTGAGCTATAAGGTTTAATAGTTAAATGAGGATTAAAACCTAAAATTTTTTTTGTTAGTTCAGACCTAAATCCATTCATTACAGACATAACAATTATTAATGTCGCTACACCAAGCATTATTCCTACGAATGAAAATATCGATATGACTTTTAAAAAACCTTCTTTTTTTTTGGGTCTAAGGTTTCTTATCGTTATTAATTTTTCTACAGTGGTAAACAATTTAGTTTTTCAAAAGTTTGATGATTTTATTCAAATTAAACATTTCGGAATTTTTACCGATTTCTTTGAACTCAAAGCTATCTTCTGTTGCTTTAGATCCAATTATTATCTGATAAGGAATTCCTATAAGGTCATGCTTTTTAAATTTATTTGATATATTTTCTTCTACATCGTCTAAAAGTACATCAATATCTTTTTCTTTTAATTTTTGATAAATTGTGTATGCCTTTTCAAGGTTAGAATTATCATTTTTATTTATTGATAGAATAATAACTACATCATATGGTGATACAGCCTTTGGCCATTTCATTTTATTATTTAAATATTTTGCTTCAATTATAGCGGCTACAAGTCTCGAAACACCAATACCATAAGAGCCCATTTTGACAAAAGTTTTTTTTCCATCTTTAGCATCAACAGCGCACTTCATCGGCTTTGAATATTTATCACCAAAATAAAAAATGTGGCCAACTTCTATTCCTTTTGTTTCAATTTGATCGCTTTTTTTAACATTTTTATTAAATTCTTCAGATTTAAATTTGTCATCTGTAACTGCATAAAATTTTGAAAAATCATTTCTCATATCATTTAAAGATTTTTCATTATTTTTATAATCACTAATCGGAACATCAAAAATTCTTTTATCTGCAAAAATTTTACTCTCACCAGTATCTGCGAGGATAATAAATTCATGTGATAGATCCCCACCTATTGGCCCAGTGTCAGCTTTCATAGGTATCGATTTTAAACCTAGACGCTGAAATGTTTTTAAATAAGCGTAAAACATTTTGTTGTAAGATAGAACTGCATCTTTTTCTGTTAAATCAAATGAATAGGCATCTTTCATATAAAATTCTCTACATCTCATAACACCAAATCTTGGTCTAAGTTCGTCTCTAAATTTCCACTGTATGTGATAAAAAATTTGAGGCAATAATTTGTATGATTTTACGCCTGATCTAAATATTTCTGTTATTTGCTCCTCATTTGTTGGTCCATATAGCATTTCTCTTTTTTGTCTATCAGATATTCTGAGCATTTCTTCACCATAATCATCATATCTTCCACTTTCCTTCCAAATATCAGCTGATTGTATAGTAGGCATTAACATTTCTTGTGCGCCTATATTATTTTGCTCATCTCTAACTATCTTTTCAATTTTTTTCATAACTTTAAAACCTAATGGTAACCAAGAATAGATACCCGCAGAAGATTGTCTAATCATGCCGGTTCTTAACATTAATTGGTGAGATTTGATTTTTGCCTCAGTTGGCAAGTCTTTAGTTATAGGAATGAATAATTTTGATAATAACATTATAACCTTGCAATATTAATATTAGTAAAAGGTTTCTTTCCCGTTTTTTCTTTAATAATTTTTCTACAACTTTGTTTGACTGTTTCAATTAAGTTTTTTTCATGATTTTTATTTTTCATTGAAAATGTTCTGCAAGTGTTAAATATTTCGTCTTCCATTTGAAAAATAATTTTTTCGTCAAAACTATTTTCGGGAATACCTCTATAAGATATTACAGGTTTGCTAAGCTTTCCGCTATTATTTAATATAAGTGTTATTTCCAAATATCCATTTAGTGATAAATTTTTTCTTTCCTTAATGGATTGCGAATTTTCACCTACTGGAATATTTCCATCTAAATACATACGTCCTGAGGGAGCCTTATCTATTTTTTTTGGGTTTTCTCCTGGAAAAATTCTAACAATATCACCATCTTCTATTCTTAAAGCATGAGGCACTTGCATTTCTTTTGCAAATTTTATGTGTTCACTCATGTGTCTATGTTCGCCGTGAACAGGTATAATAGAGTCTGGTTTTACCCAATTGTACATATCTTTTAAATCCTCACGATTGGGATGGCCTGATACATGTACAAAATCGGTTTCTTCTGTAACCAAATCAATTTCCTGTCTTACAATATCATTATGAAGAGCATATAGTTTTTTTTCATTTCCGGGTATAATTTTTGATGAAAATATTACTGAGTCACCTTTTTCTATAAAAACATCTGGATGTATTCCTTTAATAATTCTTTTCATAGCACCCATTGGCTCACCTTGGCTACCAGTGCACAAATAAACGATTTTCTCTCTTGGAAATTTTTTTGCATCTCGAGGATCTATTGGATCTTTTACATTGAGTAGATAACCACATTGTCTAGCAGCCTTAAATATTCTATGCATTGAACGACCAACAAGACAAACATTACGACTAATCTTTTCTGCACAATAAAAAACACTTTCCATCCTAGCTACATTTGATGCAAAAGATGTGATAATGATTTTTTTTGATTTTAAGGACATTATCTTTAACAAACTGTCCCTAACATCTAATTCTGAACCAGCTCTACCTGGGTTAAAAATATTCGTTGAATCACATATCATTGCTAAAACTTTACTTTTTCCAATTTCTTTTAATTTTTTTTCATTTATTTTATCTCCAATTAAGGGATTTGGATCAATTTTCCAATCACCAGTGTGCAGTATTGTTCCTGCTGGTGTTTTAATACAAAGTCCATTTGGTTCCAAAATTGAATGAGTTAAACTAACAAATTCTATATTGAATGGACCAAGATTTATTGATCCGTTTAATTTAACAATTTTAAGATTTGATGTTATGTCTATTTTTTTTTCTTTAAATTTTTCCTTAATTAAAACAGCTGTAAAAGGAGTTGCGTAAATATTACATCTTAAATCTGGCCATACATGTGAAATTGCACCTATGTGGTCTTCATGAGCATGCGTGAGAACAATTCCAAGAAGATCGTCTTTTTTATCAATAATAAAACCTGGATCAGGATAAATTAAATCAATTCCTGGAACAGAGTCGTCCGCAAAACTTACTCCGGTATCAACTATAATCCACTTTTGATTGTTGTCATTACCGTAAGCGTATAAATTCATATTTCCGCCTATTTCTCCAGATCCTCCTAGAGGGCAAAAAATTAATTCATCTTTATTCATATTAGAAAATTTTTGTAGATTATTATAATACCCTGCATAGTTATGTCGTTATCTATTTTAGATTTCCTAACTAAACGATTTTTAAAAAGATAAGAATAACCGCCAGTTAATACTATTTTAGAATTTTTTCCATTTTTTTTAACAATTTTTTTAATGATATTATTTAATAATCCTTCATACCCCCAAAAAAACCCAGAAGCTAAAGCTTCATGTGTATTTTTTCCATATTTTTTTGGGTATTTGTTTAATTTGAACTTTGGTAGAAGAGCAGTAGATTGAGATAAATTTTCAATAGAAAGTTTTATTCCTGGTGCAATAACACCACCGTCATATATTTTTGGTTTTTTTACTACATCGAAAGTGGTTGCTGTTCCAAAATCGATTATAATACAATTTGATTTGAATTTATAATATGCTCCTATCGAATTGGCAATTCTGTCAGAACCCAATTGAGAATATTGTTTAATTTTAAAATTCATAATTTTTTTTAAATTAAATTGTTTAATTTCAAAAACACTAAGTTTTTTTTTATTTAATATTTTAACAATTTTATTAAAAACTGGTGGCACAACGCTTGAAAAGAGAACTTTCCTATTAGTATTATTTCTATTAAATTTTTTTATAATATTATTTAAATTCCTATTAAAATTAGGGTTTTTTGTTTCAAGTAAAAAAGTCTTAATTATTCTAAAGTTTTTATTAATTTTGCAAATTTTTATATTAGTATTTCCAATATCACCGATTAGATAGTTCATTTTTTCAATTTTTCTTTCAAAATATCATTAACAAGTTTTGGATTAGCTTTACCAGAAGATATTTTCATAATTTCGCCAATAAAAAAACCAAATAGTTTTTGTTTGCCGGATTTATATTCTACGACCTTTTGGGAATTTTTTTCTAATACTCCATTAACTATTTTTTCTAGCTCTTTAGGATCACTTTGCTGTTTTAAACCTTTTTCATCAATAATTTTTTTTGCATTTTTTCCTGTTTCAACCATAATTTCAAATACTTTCTTAGCAATTTTTCCTGAAATTTCTCCAGAACTTATAGCATTAATCAATAATGCTAAATTTTTAGGCGATACCGGTGATTCTTTTATACTCAAATTTTTATCATTAAGAACTGCAAAGAGTTCAACAATGATCCAGTTTTTGGCAAGTTTTATATCGGCATTTTTTATAACCTCCTCAAAATATTTTGATGTATCAACTTCTGATACCAAAACATTTGCTTCATAAGGTGTTAATTTAAATTTCTTTATAAATCTGTCTTTTTTTTGATCGGGTAGTTCTGGTAATTTTTTTTTCAAAGTATCAACAAAACTTTGTTTAATTTCTAATGGAAGTAAGTCTGGATCTGGAAAATATCTATAATCGTGCGCCTCCTCTTTTGATCTCATAGATCTAGTTTCGTTTTTTTTTGTGTCAAAAAGTCTAGTTTCTTGTTTTATTTTTTTGCCAATCTCTAGCAATTCGATTTGCCTCCTAGCTTCCGAGTCAATGGCCATTTCCATAAATTTAATAGAATTCACATTTTTAATCTCACACCTAGTTCCAAACTTTGTTTCACCTTTTTTTCTTACAGAAACATTAACATCAGCTCTTAAAGATCCTTCTTGCATATTTCCATCGCATGTACCGAGATATCTCATTATAGTTCTAAGTTTTTTAACATAAGAATTTACCTCACTTGGAGATCTTAAGTCTGGTTTGCTAACAATTTCCATTAAGGCGACTCCTGATCTATTTAAATCAACGTATGTATCGTCTGGACTTAAATCGTGAATACTTTTTCCGGCATCCTGTTCTAAGTGTAATCTTTCAATACCAATTTTTTTACTTCCATACGGCATATCAAGGGTAACCTGTCCTTCTCCAACAATTGGATTTTTATACTGAGAGATTTGATACCCTGCAGGTAAATCAGCATAAAAATAATTTTTTCTATCAAATACAGAATATAAATTAATTTTAGCATTCAAACCCAGTCCAGTTCTTACAGCTTGTTCGATACAGTATTGGTTTATAACCGGGAGCATTCCTGGAAAAGCAGAATCAACTAAACTAACCTGGGTATTTGGTTTTGCTCCAAATTTTGTAGATGACCCAGAAAATAGTTTTGACTCAGAAATAACTTGTGCGTGAACCTCGAGACCGATAACAACTTCCCAACTATTTTTTTCAGTTTTAATAAAATAATCAAATTTTTCTTTTTCCATAAATTATTCCCACCACCTATTTAAAGATTGTTTAAAAGAAATATTTTTTTCCATTGCATAAGCTATATTTAGAATTTTTTGCTCCTCTAATGCTTTAGATATAAGCTGAAGACCTAGAGGACGTCCTTTGTTATCATGTCCAGCAGGTATTGAGATTGCCGGAATGCCTGCCAAATTAACCGGGACTGTAAATATATCGTTTAAATACATTGATATTGGATCGTTACTCTTTTCACCAACTTTAAAAGCGGAACTTGGAGTGGACGGTGTTAAGATAGCATCTATATTTTTAAAACATTGATCAAAATCATTTTTGATTAATTTTCTAACCTTTTGTGCTTTTAGATAATAAGCATCATAATAACCTGAAGATAAAACATAAGTTCCGATAAGAATTCTTCTTTTTACTTCATCGCCAAAGCCTTCACCTCTAGTATTCTCGTACATCTCAATAAGATTTTGGCCTTTCTTAGATCTATATCCATATTTTACTCCATCATAACGAGCTAAGTTAGATGAGGCTTCGGCAGGAGCAACAATATAATATGTTGGTAATGCATATTTTGTATGAGGAAGAGTAATGTCAACAATTTTTGCGCCAGATTTTTTTAAAATATCTATTCCTTTATTCCAAAGATTGTCTATTTCTTTTGGCATGTTTTCAACTCTATATTCTTTTGGTATTCCAATTTTTAGTCCGTTAATATTGTGGCGTAAATTCTTTGAATAACTTTCTTTTTTTTTATTTATAGAAGTTGAATCTTTTTGATCATATCCACACATTGCTTCTAACAATAAAGCGCAGTCTTCAACATTCTTTGTCATTGGTCCAGCCTGATCTAATGATGAAGCAAAAGCAACTATTCCCCATCTAGAACATAATCCATAAGTTGGTTTTAATCCTACTGTTCCTGTAAAAGAGGCTGGCTGTCTAATTGATCCACCAGTATCCGTGCCTATAGTTGCGGGGGTAAAATTTGCTGCTAAGGCACTTGCTGAACCTCCTGAAGATCCGCCGGGAACCAAATCTTTACCTATTGGATTAATTGTTTTACCAAAAAAACTTGTTTCATTTGAGGATCCCATTGCAAATTCATCACAGTTTAATTTTCCAAGCAAAATTGCACCTTCATTCCATAAATTATTAGTAACTGAAGATTCGTATGTGGGAATAAAATTTTCCAATATTTTACTTCCTGCAGTAGTTTTGACATCTTTTGTACAAAATAAATCTTTAACTGCCAGAGGAACTCCAGGAAGTAAACCCTCAAAATTCTTTTTGGAGTCAAAATTTTTTGCATTTTTTATACTTTCTTCAAAACAAGTGGTAATAAAACTATTTAATTTTTTTCCTTTTTCAATATTTTTAATAAAATGATTTGTTATTTCTAAAGAAGAAATTTTCTTGGTTTTAATTAAATTGACAATATCCGAAAGTGAATTCTGGTTAAAATCTGACATCTTATTCAACCACCTTTGGAACAATAAAAAATTCATTGTTTTTATCAGGTGAGTTTTTTAGTATTTGATCTTTAATTTTGCCATCATCAATTATGTCTTTTCTTGACTCAAGTGTTTTGTCAACTATTGAAGTTAAAGGTTCCGTGTTCTTTGTTTCAAGTTTGTTGAGTTGTTCTACAAACTTTAATATTGAATCTAAATCCTTTGACAAAGATTCTAGCTTTCTGTCATCAAGAGAAATTCTAGATAATTTTGCAACTTTTTTAACTTGGTTTTTATCTATAGACATCTATAAACTATGTTTTAGCTTGATTAGAAAGTGAAGTAAAATATAACATATTCATGATAG